>DAOWEV010000242.1 GCA_030638325.1 Bacteroidales bacterium | reverse complement strand
GACAGTTGGCGGTTGACAGTTGACGGTGGACGGTTGACAGTTGACAGTTGACGGTTGACAGTTGATAGTTATCAGTTGATTGTTCCCTGTTTCCTGTTCCCTGTTAACTGATTACTGATAATTGTTAACTGTTAACTGTAAGGCAGATTTAAGTCCGCCTTTTTTATTATTTTTGCCAGCTAATTTAAATAGGCACTTACGGTGCAACTTTTACCAACATGTTGTCTATTTTTTGTTGCAGGTTGCATGTTGCAGGTTCTCAACTTGCAACCCGTAACCTGCAACCTGTAACATGCAACAGTTAATTAATTCCTACCAAAGGTGGTTTTAGTTCGACACTTGCTTTAAAATAACATAGTCTCTAATAACCTGAAATTCAGAAATAAATGGACCTTCCCAGCAAGTACAGGCCTGCCGATGTTGAAGAAAAATGGTACAGCCACTGGATGAAAAACGGATATTTCAAATCAGTGCCGGATGAAAGAGAACCTTTTACCATAGTGATCCCACCTCCAAATGTGACAGGCGTACTCCACATGGGGCATATTCTGAACAACACCATACAGGATATACTTGTCAGAAGGGCCCGGATGCAGGGTAAAAACGCCCTGTGGCTTCCCGGAACAGATCATGCTTCCATTGCCACGGAGGCCAGGGTGGTAGCCATGCTCAAAGAAAAGGGGATCGCTAAGTCTGACCTGAGCAGGTCGGAGTTCCTGGATCATGCCTGGGAATGGAAGGAAAAACATGGTGGGATCATCCTCGAACAATTGAAAAAGTTAGGCGCTTCCTGCGACTGGGACCGGACCAAATTCACCATGGATAAAAGTATGTATGAGTCAGTGATTCAGGTTTTTATCGATTTTTACAAGAAGGGCCTGATTTACCGGGGTGTGCGCATGGTCAACTGGGATCCGAAAGCGCTGACTGCACTTTCCGACGAGGAGGTTGTTTATAAAGAAGTTAACTCGAAGTTGTATTATATTCGATATAAGATTGAGGGAACGGAAGATGAATGGGTGACGATAGCCACAACCCGGCCTGAAACCATTCTCGGTGATACAGCCGTCTGTGTAAACCCGGCCGATGAACACTTCAGTGACCTGGCCGGAAAGAAAGTCGTGATCCCGCTCGTTGAAAGGCCCGTGCCCATCATTCAGGATGATTATGTGGACATGGAATTCGGGACGGGTTGCCTGAAGATCACCCCGGCACACGATATCAATGACTATGAGATCGGAATGCGGCATAAACTGAAGGTCATCGATATTTTTAATGATGATGGGACATTAAGTGAAGCCGCCGAATTGTATATCGGTGAAGACAGGTTCGTTGCCAGGGATAAAATCACAGATGAGCTTACAAAGAAGGGCCACATTGTTAAAATTGAAGATTATGTTAACAAAGTCGGGTTTTCGGAACGGACTGATGAGGTGATCGAGCCGAAATTATCCCTGCAGTGGTTCCTGAAGATGGAGCAGCTCGCCAAACCGGCCCTCGAGGTGGTGATGAATGAGACGGTTAAATTCCATCCGGCGAAGTTTAAAAATACCTATCGCCACTGGATGGAAAATGTCCGTGATTGGTGTATCTCCAGGCAATTGTGGTGGGGGCAACGCATCCCTGCATATTATCTGCCGGATGGTGAGATCATCGTTGCCAGCTCCAGGGAAGAAGCATTTCAGATAGGAAAGAAAGAATATGGCCTGCCTGACCTGAAACCGGAAGACCTGAAGCAGGATGAAGATGTGCTGGATACCTGGTTCTCTTCCTGGCTCTGGCCAATATCCGTTTTCGACGGCATCCGGTTTCCCGACAACCCTGACATAAAATATTATTACCCTACCAACGACCTGGTGACGGCCCCGGAGATCCTTTTCTTCTGGGTTGCGAGGATGATCATTGCAGGACTCGAATACAGGCATGACATTCCGTTCAAAAATGTGTACCTGACCGGTATCGTGAGAGATAAATTGGGCCGGAAGATGTCAAAATCACTGGGTAATTCTCCTGACCCGATTGAACTGATGAACAAGTTCGGGGCTGATGGTACAAGAGTAGGCATGTTGTTTACTTCACCAGCAGGGAACGACCTGCCGTTTGATGAGGATCTTTGCATACAGGGCAGGAATTTCAGCAATAAGATATGGAATGCATTGCGGCTTGTGAAAGGTTGGAAAGTGGATGAGTCACAGGCTCAGTGTGCTGCCTGTGCCGTATCTGTGGAATGGTTCAGTAGCAGGTTGAACGCCACGATTCAACTATTGGAAGACCACTATGACAAATTCAGGATCTCCAGCGCCTTAATGGTGGCTTATAAGCTGATATGGGATGATTTCTGTTCCTGGTACCTGGAGATGATCAAGCCCGGATACCAGCAACCCATGGACAGGATCACCTATAACCGGACTGTTGAATTTTTTGAAAAGCTGATGCAGGTACTGCACCCGTTTATGCCTTTCATTACCGAGGAAATATGGCACCGGCTGCGTGATCGGGACGATGATGATTGTATCATGAACTCCCGGATGCCACAGCTAACCGGCTATGATCAAGGCCTCCTCAACAGGTTTGAGATCGCCCGTGAGGTGACTGTCACAGTGAGGAAGATCCGTGCAGAAAAAAACATTCCCCTCAAGAACTCCATCCTTCTCTATGTGAAGAAGAATCACGGTGAAGAACCCGATACTTACTTCGACAGCATCGTGCAAAAGCTATGTAATATTTCAACTTTGGGGTACACGGAAGAAAAGATGGACGATGCCATTTCATTCATCGTGAAGTCCACCGAATTTTTTATCCCGCACAGCGAAGCCATCGATGTTGAAGCCGAGATCGAAAAGCTTGAACAGGAGCTGGATTACTCCCGGAGATTTCTAACCACTGTCATGAAAAAGCTGGGCAACGAACGCTTTATAAGCAATGCTCCCCGGAAAGTAGTGGAACTGGAAGAGAAGAAAAAAGCTGATGCCGAAGGTAAGATCAAAGTGATCGAGGTGCAGTTGGCAGAATTGAGGCGTGAAGCGTGAATAGTGAGTTGTGAGAGGTGAGTAAGAAGAAGAAAATCCAACTTTGTTCAAATACCCATAGATATAAAGCTTGAGCAAGTCTCCGGGGTAACGATAGAGCTATGAGCAGTACGTAACGATAGCGGAGTATTGCTTATAGCTTCGTGTAGCGGCAGCCTGTTTATTCTATTAAGTCAATAAGATATATTTAATAAGCTATTCTAAAGGGTGAAATTGCATTAACCGACCTCCATTATCAATTCGAATAGTATAATAATTACCATTAAAGTAATATCCCATATCATCATATTTAAAGTATCCGTTTCCTTTTTTCAATTCAGTTTCGATTTCTTCCTTTAAGTTTTCAATAATTAAACAAGCAAGCCTTCTTACGTCCTTGTATGTATATTGGAAAAGAGTTCCTCTTGCTGTGGACTGCTCAATGAAAAAGTTTTTATAGTGACGTAAATAGATGTGGATAAAACGTTCGAAATCCCAGTATACTGGATGATCTGTTTTGTAGTTAGTAAGTGTCTCAGTTTGAAATGTTAGTGTAACAAAACATAGTTCTTTGTACTTATCAGGATATGTTTCCTTGAATTGCTCAAGTTGTTTGTTAGAGATCCCCAAATCTTTTTTTATAATTTCAAACCTTTTAATTCTTCTATTTCTTAGAAGTGAATTTAAACGGATAGCTTTTTTTTGATCAATAATATTTCGTCTATATTGCGCAGAAAGTATCCGTATTTCAGCTTCTTCAGTCAACCCTGATTTGTCTTCATTCAATAGAAACATTTGTTCATTTTCTTTACTTACAGCTTCAGGGTTAATTACAAATAAGTTTGCATATAGCTCAACTAATTCATGATGGAGAAATTTATAGCCATCATTTAGCTTCATATAAGCAAGCCGGATCTGAGATTTTTCTAAATCAAATTCTGAAGGATCAAATTTTATTTTAATCGTGTTTGGGATTTCTTTATTCCCTTCTTTTTTGTATTGCTTTCCATTATCAAATAAGTTTGAGGTTAATACTTCAAAAGCTTCACTAGCCAAAAAACCTTCTGTCTTAAGTAGGGAATTTATCTTCTCATTTTGACTCGCTCCTCGTAAATATATTTTACCATCATTCCTTTTATAATTATCATTTGTTATAGAAGCTTCAAGACTCTCTCTTTCACTTTTTTGATAGAGTATGTTTCCGTATACTTCATCGCCATATTTTTTGAAAGCTTTACTAGTTCTGTAGAAACGAAAAATTGTGTATTTGTCAAACTGTCCAGCAAACTTATATATATCCTCGACTGAATATATTAGATCCTCCTTTTTTCTTTCATTTATTTCATTAGCAATTTGTTGTAATTCATATAGTAAGGTTCCCAATTTTTCTTCTTTTTTTTGGATATATACATTCTCAATATTTTTTCCGTCGCGAAGTTCTTTTAATAAGTTCTCACAGAGGTTTTCGTGAAGTTCATAAAGTAAATTAAGTCCTTTGATATCGTATTGCGATAGATCTAACATATTTAAATAGTTTTTCTATTAAGGTTGCCACTAACGGCAGTCTGTCTAATAACCCCGAATATTGCTATTTATACTCAATCTGTAATTTTCTAAATAGCTGTTTTTTAAAATCATACGTTTTGTTGTTTTATCAAAATAATTGCCTTTTAGTAGTTTTTAGACAGTCTGACGGTTGGCGGTATGAAACGTTGGGAAATTCGGAGCTACATTCCTGTCAACCTAGTAGAAAGTTTGATGCAAGCGATTACGTTCGATTAACCACTGTACCCCCAATGTTTTATGACCGCGTGTGTGTGCCCTGCATGAGCATGAGCACACCCATTCGGAAGCTTGAGAAAAATCTCAAAAATACAAATAAATTTCTCAAAAGCAGAAGAAAGGGAAGTGTATATTTCCAGAGGGTGGAAGTCCCTTACACACTCGGGTAACACCGGGAAGTGTT
>DAOWEV010000226.1 GCA_030638325.1 Bacteroidales bacterium | reverse complement strand
TTTCAACAAAAAGAAAAAAGAAGCAAAAAAGAAAAAAGTCAACATAAATAATATTTATTTAATTTAGAAAGAAAAAAGTCAACCTATTTTAGTCAAGGTCAGAAAAATCTGAAATCGTTAATCGTTAATCGTTAATCGTTAATCAATATTCAAATAGTATGATCCAGCTGGTTTTTGCCACGAACAATAAACATAAACTTGCAGAGATCAGAGACATAACAGGTAAACGGTTTGATATCCTCAGTTTGAGTGATATCGGTTGCCTGGAAGAGATCCCTGAAAATGAACCGACCATCGAAGGAAATGCATCCTCCAAAGCCTGGTATGTTTACAATCGTTATGGCAGGGATTGCTTTGCCGATGATACCGGCCTGGAAATCGAAGCGCTGGATGGCAGGCCCGGTGTGAAATCGGCACGTTATGCAGGTGAGGATTGCATTTCAGAAAATAACATTCAAAAAATCCTGCACGAATTAGAGGAACATGTGAACAGAAAAGCCCGGTTCAAAACCGTCATTTCCCTTGTCATAAACGGAAAGGAAACACGTTTTGAAGGAATTGTTGACGGCCATATACTGTTAGAAAAAAAGGGGGCGGGAGGATTTGGCTATGACCCCGTTTTCCAGCCACAAGGATATGCTCAGTCATTTGCAGAAATGCCCCCGTCAGAAAAGAATAAGATCAGTCACAGGAGCAGGGCCATAGTGAAACTCATCGACTTTTTAATGCATCCTGAATAGTTAGTGAGAAGAGGTTTTTTAATGATATGCCGGCCATTTCAACCTGTTTCGGCACTATGCTGGCTGCTGATAAGCCGGGCACGGTATTGACTTCCAGGAAGTACATACCGCCTTCATTTATAATATAATCAAAGCGAACAATACCTTTGCAATTCAGATGCTCGTACAACATCAATGATGCCTGTTTGCATGCCTTCTCAATATCTTCAGAAACGGGTGCCGGTGTGATCTCCTCAGCCATGCCTTTGGTATATTTCGCTTCATAATCAAAAAACTCATTCCGGCTGACTACTTCGGTGAGCGGCAATGCTTTGACCTGACCATCCACCCTGATCACACCACAGGTGATTTCCCTGCCCGGAATAAAAGCTTCTACAAGCACCTGGTCATCTTCTTTAAAAGCTTTGAGGATGGCCGGCATCAGATCTTCCTGTTCCAAAACCTTTGTAATTCCAACACTGGAGCCCCCGCTATTGGGCTTTACAAAGCATGGAAAACCTATCTCAGATGATATTTCAGCATCGACATTAATATCTTTCTTTCTGACAATGAATGAATTCGCCACCTGTATCCCAAAACTACTTACCAGCCTGTTACAAAAAAATTTATTGAAGGTGATGGATGAAGTAGCGAGGTCACAGGAAGTATAAGGTATTCCAAGCAATTCAAAATAACCCTGTAACAATCCGTTTTCTCCCGGGGTTCCATGGATTGCAATGAAAACGCAATCAAAGTTTATCTTTCGTTTGTGAAGCATCAGGCTGAAATCATTTTTGTCGATAGGGATGATCCCTCCTGCTTCAGGTTTGTATACCCATTCTGTGCCTTTGATCTCAATTATGAATGATTCATAAAGCTGTCTGTCGATATGCTGGTTCACAACGGCAGCGCTGTTTATTGAGATTTCATATTCTGCGGAGTCTCCCCCGGCCACTATAGCAATATTCTTTTTCATATAATGTATCATTAACGGAAGTTGAAAGCCAATATTATTAAACCTGTCTAAACATTTTTTATTTCTATCTTTGCGTCTGAGAGTACAATAATACTAAGTTTTTATTGTTATTTACACGTTAAACGGGCAGTAACTTTTTAGCACTTAAGTGAAATAAAGTGCATAGGGTTTTAGGTTGCAGGTTACAGGTTACAAGTTGCAGGTTGAAAACCCGTAACCCGTAACGCGTAACTCATAACAATTAAATCATGTTTGGTTCCGGCTTGTCCGGGTTTGCCAGTTCAGGTTAAATTTACAAAAAAATGAGTCGCTTGGGCTTTCTCCTGAAGAAGAAATTTTATATTCATTTGGGATATGCTGTTATTTTAACAGTGATCCTGTTTTTTGCTGTGATGAAGTTCCTTGATATTTATACACATCATGGCGAAGCTTTCATAGTTCCCGATTTTACCGGGGCCACTATGGAAGAAGTCCTGGATCAGAATTTTGGGGAAGTTTTTGATTTCATTCCAAACGATTCGATCTACAATAATGATCTGCAACCGGGAGCAATAGTACTGCAAAATCCTGCCCCCGGATCCAAAGTCAAAAAAGGCAGAAATATTTACATCACTACGGTAGCTTTTCTTCCTGAGTTGACTATAATGCCTGACCTGAAAGACCTGACCCTCAGGCAGGCAATCACACTTTTAAGAGTTAACGGACTGGGTGTTAAATCCCTGCAATATGAGCCGCATATGGCAGAAAATGCCGTTATCGGACAATATTATGATGAAGACACCATCCCTGCCGACACTGAGCTCATGAAAGGATCGAAAATTGATCTGATCCTGGGACAGGGTGGGAACAAGCCGGTTCCGGTACCGTTTCTGGTGGGATTAAGCATAGATAATGCACACACAGCTATAAACCTGGCATCTTTTAACATAGGGAAAGAATATTTTTTAGACGGTCGTGATAAGGAACATTCCAGGGTTTACAGACAGGAGCCTGATGAAACAGAAGAGCCCGAATCATACCGTGGTGAATACATTAATACCTGGTACCGTTCGGATCTTACTTTTAATTTTGATTCGCTTATCGAAGTCCTTCATCCGGATACTACATTGGCGGATCCCGTGAAAATTGAGTCGCTGTAAAGATGATACAATAATTTTATATGGATCAATGAAGAAGACATCATACATATTGATACTGTTATTTATTTTTTCATTTCCCGGTCTTTCCCAAGAAGTCATTACCGAGCTTTATGAAAATCCGGTGATAAAAAATGCGATTGCCGGACAGCATCATCAAGATATACATCTGAAATCAGGTGATCAGGATGAGGAAACACCTGTTTTGCTTCCTTTCTTTGATGATTTTTCTGTTGAAAGTGTTTTTCCGGACCCCCGGAGATGGACAGATGATGAAGTATTCGTAAACTTCAGTTATCCATACCGGTCAGTAAATGTAGGAGCAGCCACTTTTGATGCACTCGACAGTCGTGGAAACCTGCACCCAAACGCAAGTACATTCCCGTTCCTGGCCGATTCTTTAAACTCACGGCTTATCAGGCTGGATTCTGTGTTTTATCCGGTCTCCAGGGCAATCACCACTGCCGACAGCATCTATTTTAGTTTTTTCTACCAGCCTCAGGGGCGCGGGAACCCACCAGAATCATGGGACTCGCTGGTACTTAAATTCGGATATGATTCCGGGGAGTTACATTTTGCGGGCTATTATGACTCCATTACAGTGCCACTCAGTGTGTATATCGGTCCTTCTGATACTGTTTGGCCCGGTGATACAATATACAGCCCTCGTCCGGAATGCGACTCGGGGCTTTTCATGGTAAGCAATCGCATCTATACCTATTATGACAATATAACACTTCCCTGCGATTCGGTATTCGAGCCCACTATAAAATGGAACCGGATATGGAGCGCCGAGGGTATGAGCCTGGATGACTTCTACGATGAACACCTTACCTACAGCAAGCAGGTGATGATCCCTGTCACTGACAGCGCCATCTATTTCAGGAAAGATTTCCGGTTCAAGTTCTATAATTATGCCAGCCTTGCAAGTGATTATAACCCAAGCTGGAGAAGCAACTGCGACCACTGGAACCTGGATTATATCTACCTGAATATCAACCGTTCAAAAAAGGATACTATTTACAGGGATATATCTTTTGTGGAAAGCGCCCCTTCCATGTTGACCCGTTATCAGCAGATGCCATTTAATCAATACTGGGATGACCCTACCAATGAGACTAAAGATCAACTGGAGCTCTTCATCACCAACCTCGATACACTTATTTACAATACAAAGTACAACTATTACATAACTGATGAATTTGGAGTACATGGAACCTACATATACCATGGGGAGTTTTGTAACTTATTCCCCTTTTATACTTCAGGCTACCAGAATTGCATTGATTGTCCGCAGCATGCATGCCCGCTGATTGAATACTATTTCTCTCCCGGTTCCGGCGACAGCGCTCTTTACAGTATCCGCCATGTGGTATTGGGTGATTTCACAGCCGTAGATACCATTGGCGATACCATCAGTTATTCTCAGAAATTCTTCAACTACTATGCTTATGATGACGGGACTCCGGAAGCCGGATACGGAGTGAATCCTGCCGGGGCAAAGGTGGCATATAAATTCGATCTGAACATAAGAGATACCCTGCGTGCCATTAGAATGTTTTTCAACCATACCGAGGGTGATGCCAATGAGCAGTTATTTCATATCAAGGTGTGGAGAGACAATAATGGCTTCCCGGGCGAGGAGTTGTATTCACAGCTCAATGAAAAAGTGGAATATTCCTACAGTCTGACCGATATGTATACCTATATGCTGGACGATCCGGTACCGGTAAACGGGATTTTTTATATAGGATGGGAACAAATTACCAATGCAAATATCAACCTTGGTTTTGACAAAAATATCAATGCCCGTGAAAATATTTACTATAACTCGCTGGGACAGTGGTTTCAGTCAACCTACCAGGGAGCTTTGATGATGCGGCCGGTGCTTGGTAAGAAATTTGAAAACATCGGTATTGATGAAAACATTTCAGATGAAATGCAATTCAAAATATATCCAAACCCGCTAACCGACGGGCGCCTCTGCTTTGAGTTCTCTGACAACTTCACGGATATCGATAAAAGCAATATGATCATTTCCATTTATAACATTTGGGGACAACAAGTCTTTGAAAGTGCTTTTAAGGAAGTTGTAAACCTGGTAAATCTCCCGAAAGGCATTTATTTTGTAAGGCTTACCGACAGGAACACCATGGGGTCTCATACCTCAAAACTGATCATTGCGAGGTAAATGTTTCTGGCACAGGCAGGTTATGATTAACGATTTTAGATTAACGATTTTAGATTAACGATTTTAGATTTTAGATTTATGGCCTAATTAACATTATGACTGCGAATCAAGGATTGAGATTATATTTAACCACGAAGACCACAAAGGAATTCACAATACCGATTGCTATCGGTATCACAAAGTATCCAAAGAAAAAATTTTAAATGGCACAAATACTCATTTATTTGAAACTTTCAGGATGTAAGTTAGGC
>DAOWEV010000258.1 GCA_030638325.1 Bacteroidales bacterium | reverse complement strand
TGTGCCGGATGCAACCCTGAATGCCCGTCCATTCCGGATGGTCCCGCCGCTGATATTAAATGTTCCACCGGGCTCAAAACTAGTGTTATAATTCGTTATTTCAAACAATCCACCGGTGAGGTTAAAGGTGCCTGCAATTGGAGGCCAAATGTTACCGGCATCATGGGGTGCATCATCGATAAAACTACCTCCATCAATTGTTAAAGTACCCGTTGTAGCCAGTTCAAAGGTTCCATGTACCAAAACTGCTCCCTGATCAACATCAAGCAGGCCGTTCAAGGTAAATTCACTATCTGTCTCGATATTGCCATTCAGCATCATATTAATTTCAGAAGTGGCCTCATTCACCAATTCACCCAGCACAAAGAGATCCCTGGTCTGAACCCGGAACTCATTTCCAGCCCTGACATACATATCACCAGCTACGTTCATATCATATTGACTAGCACCATGTATTAATGTTATCACAGATCCCGGCTTAGATATATCCAATGTACCGAATGCTGCATCTGCATCATCACACAAAATGTAGGAGCCGCCCGTTCCATTCATAATGACCGTATTTCCCGTTCCGAGTTGAGCGGATGTACCGTTTTCAAATGTCCAGTTATAACCAATAAAGATCTTCCCATCGGTTACCAGATCGGTGGAGCCGTCTTGCCAGATAATATCATTACCTATTTCAAGAGTATCGTTCGCTAAATCCATACGTAAGTTCCCGGCAATGGTAAGATCGTCATCCACAACTACCCTGTATCCCCCTATACGGAGAGTGCCATTTTCTATATGCATACTATCGCAATAAATAACCGCGTATCCGGGTGTTGATGGCCGGACATAAATCGATGTAGCATCAATAACGAACGTATTAAAATAAGATTTCTCACATACCTGTTGAAGGCCTGAGGTACCATTGAAGGTTACAACAGAATTGCTGCCTGCAATAAACCCGGTTGAATAATTATTATCAAACCAGTCGTTGCCAACAAAAATATTGACTGTAGGCGCGTCATCCGCATCCAGGGTAGCACCTGCGCTTATAGTAAGGGTATTATCTATTGTCAAATTGGAGGGGCTGTTCAGTTCAAAAGTACCACTTGTTATGTGAAGATCATTAAGCACGTGGATATCTACTCCACTCCCCTCACTTCCTGATTCCAGCATGCCTGTTCCTTTGTCAATGGTCAAATCGTAAAACTGGGTATTATCATTAATTGATCCGCCTGTTGTCGTGTTAAATGTGAAAGTACCGCCGGTAGGAGTGAAAACATCACTATGATTTACAAGGCTTCCGTTGACTGAAATATCACCATCCGAGACATTTTCGGCTGCCCCGGTATAGAAAATAATAAGATTCCCACCATCAATTGTCCCTCCACTCATATTCAATGTACAACCGTTATGAAAATAGGGACCATTATTGTTAACTGTCAAATTCCCTGTTGCGATTGTGAGGTCACCATATATATCACAATAATCTGTAACTACATCATAACCATTTGTTGTAAATGTTCCATGAACATCAAAGGACCAGTTAGCTTCCAGGTCATAGGCACAATCAGACAGTGAGGCATTAGCACTTGCATCGATATAAAAGTCAAAGAAATAACTATCCGCGTCTTCTATCACAATATTCTGGGTTGCCGGAGCAGTGCCGGATTCATATATATGAGTTATACCACCCGTTCCATTGAATTGGGAGCCATCATTCAGTTTGATGCTTTCCACAAATAAATGACCACCGTATTGGTTTACTGTACTACCGTTATACATAGTTAGCCTGCCCTCGGAAGAAGCAGAGCCAAGATAGATTGTATCATAAATATTCAATACCGAAGTGCTGTAAGTATAGATATCATCACCAATATCCATTTTTCCATCACAGGTGATCTGGCCAAAATTATAAATATTATGAGCCGTGGATATCGTTAATTCCCCACCTGCATCTATATCAAGACTTTTACAGTAATATGACATACTCGTTGGATAATTAACACCCAGGTGTCCGGTTAAATCGGGATAATTCGGACATCCGTATGGAATAAAAACATCAACGTTCACATCAGGGACAATGTCAAACCCCCAGTTACCTGCTGTATTCCAGTCAATGGATACGAAACCCAACCACATACCATGCTCCGACCAGTGAATTCTGCCGAAGGCGTCATCTTCATAAGTGGGGCCGGCAAAAGTTCCGGAAACACTTGAAAGAGTCACGTTTCCCTGGTCTATGGTCTTACTAACATTGTAATCACATGTATTGGCTGGAAAAACAGCTCCGGATATTGTCAGGGCCTGGTTATTATTTATGGTCAGTGCCGATGTGCCTGCACCGGCATCTCCCAACTTAAAAGTACAAAAATCAAACGGGTGGCTCAAATCCACAATTCCTCCATCCATAACATTAAGTCCTACCCCGGCCATTTCCTCAAATATGGCATATTCAGCGCTTATGGTTCCTCCGCTGTTAACAAAAAAGTTGTATAAAAGGTCATTATGCCCCTCGATCAAAGCTTCGTTACCATAAGAGCCCAAAACTTCCAGGGTGCCTCCATTATTAACTGAAAGGGCATCACCTCCGCCAACTTCAAGCCATGCATTAGCATCGATGGATAAAGTTCCGCCGTCATTTATGGATACATTCCCTGTGCACCGGTAATAATGCCCATTCAGGTTTAATGTTCCTTCCTCTATCACCAAGTAGCCACCACCCAGGGATATTATTTCGCTGGCCATGTTGACCTGCATACTCCTGTTGCCGCCACCTTCAGCAGGCAAAGCCGGGACCTCTTCTGCGCCTTCTTTTAAAACATTATCTGATTTACTGCTGACTTTATTCACGATCACATCGTTAAAATAACCATTAGCTGCGCCAGGAAAAGAGACAGACTGATCGGCTGTGCCGGTGAAATTAACAATATTGCCCGTTGTACCAAAAAACCCTGCTGCCGGGTCAACAGTAAAATCACCCTCGAAATAGTGGTTTAAAGAAGCGACTGCATCCCACCAGTCACCGGCATTGATTGAAAGATCTCCCCTGACTTTAACCGGGTCACTTGGTCTGAAATCACCTCCCGAATTATCAATGATAAGGTGATAAAATACTTCAGTAATATCTGTATAATTATTTAAGAACTGGTTTGCAGATCCGTTAAAAGTCACGGTGGATGTGCCTGCTTTAAAACCAATCCAGTCATCAAAAGCAGCATTATAATCATACCAGCTACCCTGGATATTTATTTCCAGGCCCGTATCAAGATAAGCATTCAGCCCGGCATTAGCACGTAAATAAAGATCAGTGATATTCAAAATACTACTGTTGTTCATTTCAAGGGTTCCATCCATAATATCCAGGTCGTCTGTTACGTTCACTGTTCTGCCCGCATCGATCTCCAGTGCATAATACTGAATGGAAGTTTTATCGACTTTCAGGTCCCAAAAGGTCTCATCGGTATTGATATCTGTCTCCGCTCCGCCCTGAAATGTAACTATCCCTTGTCGTTCAATAAATCCGGCATCTCCAACACTATTTGTCCAGTTACCATCGAGAAATATATCATAATTACTGGCAGACACATCCAGCACGCCGCTGGTGATGATCATATCGCCTGTAAGATAGAGATTTGCGGTGAGCGTTGAGGTATTCGAACGAGTTCCTCCGCCCGGAGGACCCCTTCTGGTTGTTTTTGAATTGGATGCTTTCTTAGGAGCCCTTTTTGAATAGTTATTGTTTTCCTTTGAAGAGGATGCTTTATTGATATTCACATGGTGAAAAGTATTTCCAGCCCCCTGATTTATGGAATAATCCGATGTACCATAGAATTCAAAGGTACCTCCTGGAGGATTAAAATCGATTCGCGATAAACCGTTAAATCCCTGGTTAACCCTGATAATGCCTCCGGTGATAGTTTCTTCTGTAAGCGCATAGTTATTACTCAGAACAATACCCTGGTCTGTAAAATCCAGCACACCCCCGCTCATTTCAATAGAAGCATTGGCGCTAAATGCCCAATAGCTATCGTCGCCACCCGACACATTCATAGTACCGCCAAAAATGTGCAGATCTCCATTCAGGTCGATCCAGCCGCCGGGGTTGCTGATATTGATCTCTCCTGAAGGATATAACCTCCATCCCCCGTAAATACTATTATCTGTCAAATCCGAGATGTTTAACGTTCCGGCCAACACTTCGATACCTCCCGAGGTCCAGTCGTATACACTAACATTTACCGTTGTTGCAACATTATTGATCCGTATGGCGGCTCCTATATCTGCTTCAAGTATATTAAAATCCTCAGAATCTTTAATATCCTGGTCACTGCTCCCCTGGAATATCACCCGGGTCCCTGCCTGGATAAAAGCATATGGGCCCATATCATTGCTCCAGTCTCCTTCTATTTTTATGGTGAAAGAATTCGGATCGAAATAGCCGTTCTGCAGTTCAAGATCGCCTTTGATCCACAATTCACTGGAATAAGTATTATCAAGGCTGAGCGTCGTTGACCCGATATCGATAATCAGATTATTCACATAATCACCTGTATTTGGTTTCAGCCCAACAGATGAGGGATTTCCCGTAAATTTCAGGGTTCCGTTTGCAAGCCTGATATTGCCGCCCATGTTGTTCAGGAAACCATCTATGACCAGTGCCACAGAACTGCTGTTGCTTTGCAGTTCCGAACCCGCATACATATAAATATTACCATCGACCACACAATCCTCGGTACAGGAGCTGGAAATACCCAATATCGATGTCCCGGTTTTGTTGTTTCTTATGTGGTTGAAGTAATTCGAAGAAGTACGTGTACGGATCCAGGAATTGCTGCTTCCCTTAAAATCCACAATACCATTGTCCATTTGAATGAAACAACCTTCACGGTCTTCCCAGTTGCCATAAACATTTATAACCGGATTGTAACTAAGGCTGGTATTAACATCCATCACAGAGGTGCTCTTCCAGTCGATATCATCATGAACTGTCAGAACGGCAGCATTATCATTAAATTCAATCTCGCCATAAACATTCAGGTCATTCCAGATCTCCAGTTCCGGGTCCATGATGCGCAGGATTGCTCCGGGATAAATATCCAGGTTATTGCATTCCTTAGGCGTGTAATCCACAATACATGGTGTATTGAGATCGGGAATAACTGCTGTTTCAGAGGCAGTAGGATCATGCCCCAGGGACCAGTTCCCATTATTTCCCCAGTAACTGTTAACATTCCCATTCCAGACATTGATTGTGGAAGCTTGTAGTTCAAAGCAAGATACTGCATAATGGTCCTTATTATCGTATGATCCGGCCCATATCATAGTATGGTTCAAATAATCCCAGGTATCATGAATATAAACGGTGTTGGTCCCCCCTCCGTCGTCGTAGCCATACCCCACCATGGTATGGTTTGTAATATGGATGAACACCAGCCTTCCGGCATCTATTTCTGCCTTGAAATCATTGTAACTAAACCCATAAGTATTGCCTTCTTCTTCTATATACTGATTAAAAACATCGACTACCGTATAACCCCTGGACTCAAAAAACAGTTTCATCCCGTAGCAACCGTCTTCATCATCAATCCCTTCAGTTTCCATTTGTGTTGCTGTCAATGGTGCACCATTTTCCCAATAATAAAACCTTGTAGAGCCATCCGAGTTGAATCCATCCGGGTTGGGCACAATCCATTGATTGGTTTTCATGAAATCGCCGGTGCAGTCTCCATGCGTATGCTCAATTCCGGATCCTCCGCCCGCCACTGTCCACGGGTCAGGGCCTATAGATCCAAATGATATCCAGTAATCATCCACATGTCCGGCGGTGGTTCTTCCATCAAGCCATTGGGATGTAGCGCTCAACGGACACCTGTGCCGGTTTTCACCACTGATGGTCGTATCCGACCAGGCCGAGTTATCCATCGGCATAATGCCATTGTTGGTCGGCCCGTTATACATATTGGGATAGCCCATATTATCATAATGGCCAGCGATCATAGCGCCTGAAGTTGCCGAACAGCCAAAACTCCAGTTAAAAGCCGGGACCAAAGGTAAAGTCACCATGGTACGTGTATACTCTGCAGCAGGAGCCCTGTAATCTGCAGGCGGCTTGCCGGGAACTTCGATCGCGATGATCACCCTTCCGTCATCAGTAATGATAGTGTCAACAATGTTTTTGTAGTATTGCTTTTGGGATAAGGAAGGTAAACTTATCAGAATAAAAATAGCAACAGTTAAGACTACTTTGTAATAAGATTTCATGGCAAGTAAATTAAAATAATGAACATGTTAATGACCTGGACTGAAGAAATAATCTTTCAGATTATTGGGCTTAAAGAAAAGAGTTGTATTAGAAAGAGGCAGACCTGGCAGATTAAAAATTCAGTTAAGTAAGCTGGTTTCATTTAACATGCGTAAAAGTACAAAAAAAAGAAATGGAAAGCAAGCTTTTAATGAGAGTTGAGAGTTGAGAGAAAGTCCGAAGTCGGAAGACCGAAGAAGGGACGGAGGGGCGAAGGGGCGAAGGGGCGAAGGGGCGAAAGGGCGAAAGGGCGAAAGGGCGAGGGGGCGAAGGAGTGAGGGATCTGTCAGATCCTGATGATCTTGCCGCTTTGAATTTTGTAGGGTTGCTTGTTGTTTTCGAGGATGAGGATCCGGTAAACATATAATCCATTCTTCAAACCGGACATGTTGATCAAGGCTATTATGCCTCCCGTGGTTTGATGGGTTAAGACCTTTTCTCCCAGAATATTATAAAACTCTATTTGAATGTTTTTACCAGTCCTGAAAGAAGTTAAGTCGATATGCAATTTCTCCCTGACGGGAAGTGGATAGAGGCTTATTGTTTCCTGCCTGTTTCCCTCTCCAATGCTTTGATTTACCGGGGGCACAATGCTTCCGTTAAAATATTCAAGGCCCCCTGAAAAGTTGCCGGCTATCAAATCCAGTCGCCCGTCCTGGTTCATGTCCATGACGGCGGCAGCTGTCCGGTATCCCCTGTCGGGATCTACCGGGACATTGTCAATGTGCAGGAACAAGGAATCGGATTCTGTAAAGCTGCCGTTCAGGTTCCCGTCAATACCGGTAAAATAGAATATTTTTCCTTGTTCGGAGCCCACTATTAGACCATATTGTGCACTTGTCTCCTCAAAGAAACACGGTACACTGAAGCCATCCAGCGAAACGGAAGGGTCTGTCACATTCACTTTGCCCAGGCTGTCGGTCACAAACCGCAAATCGGGTGCTCCGGAAGTACCCTGATTCTGATAATAGCTCAGGTTGCCACCGCGTTCGCCGATAACAAGGTCAATCAGCCCGTCCCTGTCCAGGTCAATAAGCTGGGGGGTGCTGTAAAACCCGACATCGATCGACAGGTAATTTAATTGTTTCAAAATGAAGTCGGCAGGATTTCCATGGCCCGCAGTGTTTTCGTAATAATGTATGGTGCCTTCCTGGTTACCGGTCAGCATATCATCATCACCGTCTCCATCGAGGTCTCCGAATGCCGGGTGTATACCCCTGAGTGCCAGTTCAGAGGTAGCAGCAAGATCCCTTTCGATAAATTCAAATTCCGGCTCACCTGAGGTGCCTGTATTCTTGAAAACGGCAATTTTACCGGTATACGCCGAATAGAGGGTCATCCACTCGTCATACCAGGAAGAATCATAATAGCCGTAGTTCCCCACGATCAGGTCCATCAGGCCATCTCCATCGTAATCCCATAAGACCGGGGCTGCTCCGGAACCAAGATCGATCATCTGGTCCTGGATAAAACCGGATGTTTGAAATTTGAAGGCCGGTTGGTTCTGACTGCCTTCATTCCTGTACCACCATATACTCTTCAGGTTCTCTGTGACAAAGGGATTCGGGTCAAAAGGAGATACCAGCAGGTCGCTGATCCCATCATTGTCAACATCCTGGTATACCGCTAACGGCATGGAGAACAGTCGTACGGTTTTTGTGTTTGCAGGAAAAACAGGATCCTGGCTGATCATATAAGCAGAATCCTGGGTGCCCCCATTCATCAGTTCGATCAGGGTCGGGTAATCTACATCGCCCAGGGCCAGGTCCAGCACCTGATCATTATTTAGATCCAGCATCAGGAAAGTGGAACCGGTATGCCTCTCCCCTTCTGCTGCCCTTTCAGAAAGATTTTTACTCCTTCCTCCACACTCCCAGCCAATACATGTATCGAGTGTGATCACATTCGATTCTTCGCTCTCGGCAAAGTAACCCCAGCAAAATGATACTTTAACATAATCCAGGGAATCACTATGTCCATATTTTTCAACTGACATATTCCGGTGAAATTCAACAAAGGAACCAAGTCCCCAGAAAGTCAGTATATCCAGATCGCCGTCACCATCCAGGTCGATGATACCGGGATAGTCTGCGTATGTAACCAGGATGTTGACATAGCCGCCTCCCTGGAAGGAGGTAAGATAGGGATAGACGATTAGGCGAAATTCCAGGTGGTCTTCAGAAACATTCCGGTATACTTTCAGACTGGCGAAGCCGGGGGAATAGGTAAAGATATCTTCTCTGCCATCCATGTCATAGTCAACCAGTATCATCCAATCTCTCAGCTCAGGAAAGGCCCCTGCATACTGAAGGTCAAGGGTATAACCCGGGTTTCCGGAAACCCCGTCGTTCAGAAAGGTCAGCAGGCGGTCGCCTATCCTGTCAAAGATAATCAGGTCTTTTATTCCATCCAGGTCAAGATCGGTGCTCCCGAACTGGCAGGAGTTGAGTCCGCCGGCCCAGGGAAAAGTGTAGTTGTTACCGTTCTGATCAACCACCATTATTTTATTTTGCTGCTTATGATCCTGGCTGTTCAATGAATCCTGCACCAGGCAACTACCAATCAAAGCCACAAGAAGAAGATATATGAGTC
>DAOWEV010000222.1 GCA_030638325.1 Bacteroidales bacterium | reverse complement strand
TTGGTTCCTGTGACGCCGATAGTCTGGCCGGCAAATATTTTCAGGAAGAGATCAGTCTGGGAGGTGATACGGTTTTTCAGACCGGCAGTAAGCAGGTGTTCAGGTATGCTTACACCCGGACTTCTGAAAATAGTATCAAAACTGTCAATTTTATTCAGATAATCCTTACCCAGGCTGAACTGAATATCTGATTTTTCTTCAGGCAAACCGTCAGGCTGTGGCTTTAAATTCTCATTGATATCAGCAACAGTTATCCTGCTTTCCGGCAGGTGCTTCACCAGGAATTGCAAGGTCGACCGGCCTTCCCTGCCGAATCCCAGGATCAGGATGCGTTTATTTGCTATTTGTTTCTTTAATGATTCAAGCATTGTTTGAGTTGCCGGTTTATCGCTGCTAAAGATACGATAAAAGCGGAAGAATACGATTTGTTTATTCAACATTATCAACACAGCTTGGGAAATAATAAGGTAATAAGGTTGTAGTCGCGTTTCAGATTATTTTTCTACTAAGGTTAATGGTTGGAAATAAGGTTTTTATTACTAAACGTAGGTAATTTTTAAGGATTGCTACATATTTCCATAACCTTATTTTAAAAAACCCTTAAACCTTAGTAGTAAAACATAACGACCACTTTACAAACCTTATTAACCTTATTGAAGACATAATTTGTTAAAAGATATATAAGCGAATTTATATTCCCCAGCACATTAAAATAATATTTATCCAAATTATTGCTTAGAATTTAATATGAAGAAAAACGTTTGTATGATATATAAAACACCTAAATAGTTACAATTTATTGAGTAATATTTCCTGGCTTTGCTTGATTTTCGTTGTCATATGTTGTATATTTACGGAGTGTTTACCAATGTTTATTAACAAACATATAAGGCGGATTCGACGGACGAGAAGGTGAGGTTTAATTCCCCACAACTCGTTTATAGGTATATACGTGTTAAAGTTAGTTGCCGGGAAACAATCCGTAATTGAAAAGATTGTTATAACACAATGAAAAATAAGCTCATATTGAATTATTGCAGATACCATAAGTTTTTTTTAGTGGTAGTTGTTTTGTTTTTAGCCCTAAATCAAGGCTTCGGGCAAATCATTGTTGTATCAAAAAAAAGCAATTATTATAACAACACCATCCAATCAGCAATAAATAGTGCTAATAATGGTGACACAATACTTGTATATCCCGGTACATATTACGAAAATATAGATTTTCAAGGGAAAAGCATCACTGTTGCAAGCCTTTATCTCCTTACTAATGAGGATTCCTGTATTTACAATACAATCATCGATGGGATTCAAGCCGGAAGTTGTGTAAATCTATCTAATAATGATAGCATTGCCAGATTGATAGGCTTTACAATACAAAACGGTATTGGAACAATTCAATTTTTAAGTACCAGAATGGGCGGGGGGATTTATTGTCGAGATTCTTATTCGGAGATAAGTCATTGTAATATAACAAACAACCACGTGAATGGACATGGTGCAGGTATATATATTCATAACTCCCAGTTACACCTGTCCGGGGTCAGGATTCATGACAACCATGCATATGAATATGGTGGTGCAATACTAATGGGTTTTGAAAGCTCGGTTACTTTTGATACCATAGATCGTTGTAATATATATTTGAATAATGCAAGTAAAGCTTGTGAGGTTTTTGTTTCATATAACTGCTCACCAGTCTATTTAGCTGTTGATACTTTTACAGTGCTAAATCCGGATAATTATCACTTAATTAAAACGGATGAACATGGTTTCCCTATGGAGGGCTTAACTTATGATATACAAAACCAAAAAATCATTCCTGTTAATGCAGATTTATATGTGAGCCCTTATGGGAATGATACAAACTCAGGAATTAATACAAGTGAGCCTTTACGTTCAGTCTCCTTCGCTTTAAAAAAAATAATTTCAGACAGTACACTCCCAAACACCATCTATATTAAAAACGGGTTATACTCGCCTTCAATCTCCGGGGAGAAATATCCATTGAATCTCAGGAGTTATATTTCTTTTGAAGGTGAGTCGAAAGATTATACCATCCTCGATGCTGATTCGATGATTTATTTGATCAAAGGCAATAATTTAATTAAGAATTTTGGCTTTAAAAGGATGACCCTGACAGGAGGAAATGGAATAACAAACACATATAAACGGATAGGGTTGATTTTTTTATATGTTAATGAAAATGTTCTTTTTGAAAATGTATCTATGACAAATAGCATAGGGGATGGGAGAAGTGTTTTTGCCTTCAGTACGCATAATTGCAAGTTGATCAACGTTGATATTTTTAATAATTATGGCGGCGCACCCCATATGGGAATAGGTGCCCGCTACATAGGTAGCAACGAACAAACACAAGATACTAATTACATGATCAACTGTCGCATATATAATAATCACCCGGCAAATAATCCGGAACATGGTCATGGTGATGGCTTGTTTATTGATGGTGCTTTTGCTTATCCCAATTCCCATACAATGTATATTATTGGATGTGAATTTATTGAAAACCAGGAGGATGCACCAACCGGTTTTGCGGTAAACTCACTATTCGTGGCTGAAAATCCAACTGTTTATCTTGTGAATTCAACAATAGGCAATAATGTATGTCTGATAAGCGATGAGGGATATGCTATTGGATTAGCCGCAAGTGCAAAACTAAATATTTATAATTCAATCATGTATGGCAATATAGATCATCAGATCTATCTTAACTCGTATCCTGATGAACCCTGTACATTAAATGTTTACAATTCATTGATTGAAGGAGGACTCGAGGATATTTATATATTCCCACAAGTTCATACTATATATTACGATTCCACCAATATTGACACCGATCCGTTGTGGGACACAATAAGCAATTTTCCTTACTCCCTCCAGGCCAGTTCTCCCTGCATCGATGCCGGAACACTAAATCTCCCTGATGGAATAGAACTCCCCGAGTATGACCTGGCCGGGAACCCGAGGATATACGGTTCAAGTATCGATATTGGAGCCTATGAATGGTTTCCGGTCGGGATTGAAGAACTTTTATCTTTCATTAATGATAATTTAATAATTACCCCCAACCCGGCTTCAAGCACGCTCTCTATCATGTATAATACTGAAAATGAGGAAAGGCCTGAAGAAATCTTGATTATGAACGCTTACGGCATCTTTATAGAAAAGATTGGAGTAACTGAAAAACAAAACCACCACACTATTGATATTTCTTCATTTACACCAGGCTTTTACATTGCCATTCTCAGGAATGAGAGGAAGATTATAGCGAAGGGGAAGTTTATCATAGCGAGATAAAACCTGAGATTTTCTGTCAGAGGGTATGCAGGTTGATATTTTGCTTTAAGATTTCAAGATGCTTGCTGTCCAGGTGATGCTCCGGATTGATCTGATCAAATAGTCTGCCGGAGTCCGCATCTTTATACTTTGCATACTGGCTGGTATCGATATAGTATTTTACCAAGGCAGGCAGGTCATCAGATCTTTTCTTAATGGTGGCCACCAGGGCCAGGTTGATCTCTTCGGGGGTACCTACGCATTCGAATGGCTTTATGTCCGAGAGCCCTGTTAATTCGTCAAACTCCTTTTTCAGGCTCAGATCATCCAACAGGTCTTTTCCAAAGATTTTCAACAGCTCGTTTTTATTTAGGAAAGGTGATAATATAATAAAGGTAAACAGGCATTTGGAGCAGGCCCCACACCAGGCCCCCTTTTTACTGCCGGCGTTACAGCTTCTGAATACCGGATGATAGTCGCTGAACTGCGAAAACATGCCCGCTATCTGAAGTTCTGATAAGGGTCTCAGGAAACTGAAGTAATTGAATTCAGGGGAGATATATTTATCAACATAATACCTGAAATCACTTTCAAACCCGTAACTTTTGGAGTACTGATGATTGATCATCGTACCGGGCACAGTTGATTCGTTTGCACTGGATTCATTTGAAAGGGCAATATTTTTAAATCCTGTCAGGTATGAAGCCACCAAAGTGTTGAACGCCAGCAGGGCTGAAAATGGAGTGTGTCCGTTCAGAAAGCCAGCCTGATTGAGTTTCAGCAGTTCGGGATCGATGGTTCTGTGGAATTCCACCAGCTCACCCCGGTTCAAACCTGACATTTCGGCAGTTCTCAGGATAGCCTGGCCGGGGTTAACCGCAAACGCAACTATCTCATCTGTATTTTTTTTCAGTAATTCAAGCGTGACTGCTGAGTCTTTGCCGCCTCCGACAGGAATAAGTGTACCGGAGGACAATCCGGGCCGGATGGGCATTGTTTCTTCACCATTGCCTGAAATGATGTTCACAAAGTCGTGGATGTCATTTTTAATGGAATTGGTATAGAAAAACTCACCCAGGCCAAAATAATATAATTTCTTCCACCATGATATCTGGTCATGAGAGATACGGTGAGGCTTGATAATGATATCAGGCGGGCAGGCAGCCTTCCAATAACTGATCAGCTCTATCATACCGATATGGAATACCAGCGTGTCCCAAATCTGTTTATTTTCCTTGCCTGGAAACGTTTTGATACGAAATGAATCCTTCAATGGGATATGCATCTCCGGATGAAAAAAATAACGGTCCGATAAATTGAACTCAAACCCTATTCTTATACTATTTTCATAGAGGGAATAAGAATAAGATTCATATATAAAGAAAGGAAATTCCTTTCTGAGTTCCAGGTACCTGATAAAATTTTCAGCAGGCATATCAGTATATGGTATTATTTTTGTACTTTAGTATTCAAAAGTACATAATAGATTTGTATGACTGCCCGTTACTAATATAAATGATGAAAGATTTAAGGGACATATTGAAGATCAGGACCAACGATATCCAGCCGGAAAAGGGTAAGATCCTTATTTCTGAGCCTTTTCTGATGGATTATTTTTTCAAACGTGCCGTTGTTTTGTTAGCAGAGCACAATGAAGATGGTACTTTCGGGGTGATCATCAACAAACTGGTAAAATCCAGGTTCAACGAAGTGGTTAAAGATTTCCCTGATTTTCAGGGACAGATCTATTTGGGCGGACCGGTTCAGAATGACAGTTTGTTCTTTATTCACACTATGGGTGAGCTGATCCCGGAGAGTGTGGAAATTATTGAAGGCATATACTGGGGAGGTGATATTGAAACGGTCAGGGAGATGATAGAATTGAAAGCCCTGAACCCTGATGATATCCGTTTTTTTGCAGGTTACTCAGGCTGGGCCCCGGAGCAGCTTGATGAAGAATTGAAACGTAACTCCTGGGTGGTCGCTAACATCAATGCAGAGCAGTTACTGAATACGAAACCGGGGAGTTTATGGACAAGATCATTGCACCGTCTTGGCGGCAATTATAAATCATGGACCAATTTCCCGGATGATCCATCGCATAATTAGAAATGCGGATCAAGGTTTGAGATTTTATTAACCACGAAGGGCACAAAGGATTTCACAATACCGATTGCTATCGGTATCACAAAGGATTAAAGAAAACAGTTGATTATTTTGATTATAGAAAATATTTAAAATGGCACAAATACTCACTTATTTAAAACTTTCAGGATGTCAGTCAGGCTTATTGGCAAACTGTAATGTCAGACAATTGAAAGACGGTATTAAACGAGTTATTTTTTAGTCCTTAGGGTGACTTTGTGATATCCTTTGTGACCTTTGTGGTAAAAATACCTTATTTCAACCCTTAATTCGCATTAGAAATTTAAAATCATGAGGGGTGTTGGGTAGTAGGTGTTGAGGATGTTGAGATTTTACTTCTGACTTCGGACTTCTGGCTTCTGACTTGCTCTTAAGTACGTTATGAATAATATGGGAAAAATCACTATTATTATATTGATCGTTTTGATAGGCCTTTCACTGGATTCATGTAAAAAGGAAGAGGAGATCACCATCCGGAGTTACTGGCAGTTCGTGAGCCTGGAGAAGAACAATATACAGCCACCACAGTTTCTTTATATTTCTGATACCCTTGAGATCAATACCCTGTTTGGGCCCATGGGTTTATTAAGCATAAACAGTTATTGCAATACGGGAACCGGTAATTATAGTGTGCAAGGTGCATCATTAACCGTTTCCAATCTTTCGATGACCGAAATGCATTGCTACACAAATGAACCTATCGACTGGGAAGCCGTGTTCGTATACAACCTTGAGTTATCAGAATATTATCTTATTGAAGATAAAGAACTGACCATTCTGACCGGGGGGGATTATCACCTGCACTTTAAGATTAAAGATTCAAAGTGAAGCGTGAGGGAGAAGAGTTGAGAGTTGAGAGTTGAGATGTGTGTGGCGATGGGGCGATGGGGCGAGAGACTGAGGGACTGAGGGACTGAGGGACGGAGGGAGAATTGAGATGTGATACGCGATACGGGTTACGGGATAGGTGAGAAGAAAATCGTCAATCATTCAATGGTCATTCAATGGTCATTCAATTGAGAACGAAGCAAATGACAATAGAATGACAGCGAAGCAAATGACAATAGAATGACAGCGAAGCAAATGACGAAAGAGACAAGAATAGAGCATTGCTAAATAATTACTAGAAATCATGATAAAGCCTTTCAGAAAATCCATCAGCCTTGTATTATTAATTCTCTTTATCGCTTCCTGCCATACGGTTCCACTGACAGGCAGGAAGCAGTTGGATCTGATCCCGAATGCCTCTATGCTGGAGATGAGTTTTCAGCAATATGATCAATTTCTGAAGGAGAACAAGCTCAGTAACAATCCTCAACAAACCCGGATGGTCAAATCTGTTGGCAGCAAGATACAGGGGGCCGTGGAACAATATTTTTCGCAACATAAAATTTCTGACGAATTACAAGGTTACGCCTGGCAGTTCAATCTTGTGGATGACAAGGATGCGAACGCCTGGTGCATGCCCGGTGGAAAAGTAGTGGTTTACACTGGTATTTTGCCGGTTACCAAAGATGAGGCTGGTCTGGCTGTTGTCATGGGACACGAAATTGCTCATGCCATTGCCAAGCATGGCAATGAACGTATGAGCCAGGCCTTGATTGCTCAAATGGGAGGTATGACTCTTACTATAGCTCTTCAGGAAAAGCCTGAGGAGACACAACAACTCTGGTTAATGGCTTATGCTGTGGGTGCTCAATATGGGGCTATGCTGCCCTATAGCCGTCTTCACGAGAGCGAAGCCGATCATCTGGGCCTGATATTCATGGCTATGGCCGGTTACGACCCACATACGGCTTTAGAATTTTGGGAAAGAATGAGCCAGATGAAAGGCGGACAACAAATACCTGAGTTTTTAAGCACACATCCATCCGATGAGACCAGGATCAGAAAGATCAACGAAAGGATGCCGGAAGCTATGGAATACTACCATGGGCCGGATGGTAGTGGCAGCGAGCCAGTCAGGAAAATTAAGTTCTAAGCTCTCAACTCTCAACCGCCAACTGTCAACCGTCAACTATCAACTGTTCCCATCTTCCGACTTCGGTCTTCGGTCTTCGGACTTCGGTCTTCGGACTTCGGTCTTCGGACTTCGGTCTTCGGACTTCGGTC
>DAOWEV010000045.1 GCA_030638325.1 Bacteroidales bacterium | reverse complement strand
TCTTAAAAAGTCAAGCTAACCATCCGCCTGGGTGGATCAAATTCACTTCCCGCATAGCGGTTTCAATTCCTAATTCCTAATTCGTAATTCCTAATTCCTAATTGATTTAGTTTATTATACGTATATTAGCAGCTAAATAAAATATCAGGCCTTCAGATATACCGCCATGTGAAGGCCTGTTGAACCCGGAGGCGGTTAATTAATAAAAAAGGAGATTAGATATGGCAAATGTTGTTGTAAAAGAAAATCACCTCACTTTCGGAGGAGTAACGTACTTCAGGGGACACGCCGAGGAAATAGAAATTGGAAGTATTGGAGAAAAGCGGACACCCCTCTTAAAACAGAATTATCTTGAAGTAAAGGACCGGATCCAGGTACCCGAGATTAATGTGGTCAAAGCCACGGTGGTCAACATCGACTTCACCAAGACTTCAAAGAGTGCCTTCAATGTAATGGTTTCAGCTATTATCAAAGGCGTTCCTGCAGAGTTAGATGGCGACGCAAGCTTTGAAAAGATGAAGTCTGGCGAACTCAAACTCGTGAAGTTCAGCGTTTTAAATAACGACATGATGAAAAAGGCGAACAATTCGCCTGAAAAGCTACAAACCCTGATCGAATGGGGTAAAGATGCCCGGATCGTACACCAGGTGTTTGTCGTGATAGAAGCCTCTTTGGCGAATCAGTTTGAAAAAAACGTTAATGTGGAACTCTCTGCTGGAATCAAAGGTCTTGAGGCCAAGGTAGGCGGTGGTGTGTCAGGCTCCGGCGCAACGACAGTCCAAATATCCAAAGGCACTTGTTTTGCGTATCTAATGGTCAAGATTGATTGGGACGCGAAAAAGAAGAAGAAAAGAACCAGGATCGTTGACCTGGATGATGATCAGTGGCGTTCCGGCTAAACCGGTATAAGGCTTCTTAGCCTCTTTAATTCATGAGTTAATGAGGAGTTGAAAGTTGAAAGTTGTACTGTAGCTGAAATGTTTCTGCGAATAAATATATTTTTTCCTTGACTTTCGGCGAAAGATGTTGTATATTTGTCGTATTGCCGATGTTGGCAGTAGAATATTTGTTAGACAACATTTTCTTGATGGTCATTAAGAGATGGTTGTAAAGATAAAGAAGAAAGTTAGATAGTGATCTGAAAACACCTCCATCCTCAAGTGTTTATTAATCAAAGTTTAAATTTAATTAATGAAATGGAGGTAAATTATGTCTATCAAACTGAGTGGACAATGGAAGGTTTCGGTAAAATCAAAATCCGCAGCCTTCGATCAACGGGTAGTTATTTCCGGTACAACCAATGGAAAAGACGGGGTGTTTCCGCATGCCAGCTTTGGAACCAAGACCCTGAAGGGGAGTTTTGGGATCCAGATCCAATATAAGAAGGGCGGAACGTGGCACAATTCTTTGATGCGCCTTGGGAACGTATCCCGATCTGCTACAAATGTTCAAGTCGATATTAAATCGGATGACAATGTCGGTTCCGGAGATTTAGACTTCAACGACTTGATCCTGGAAGCCACAAAAACCGTCGGAGACAACGAGTGGTGTGTCTGGGGTCAGATCAAAAAGTATTCAGGATGCTTCTTCAATCCTTGTCTTTTCCCGAGGTTAGTTATTGACGACTGGCTGCATTTTGCCCACCGGTTTCCTAAGGATTTTGCTGCCAAAGTTGAGCCGATACTCCCTGAGCTTCCACCGTTCCAGGACCCACCCCCATACCCACCATGGGACTATAGGGCACTCCGGGTGGAGATTCCACCGGTTCTGGCACAGGAACTGGTTTATGCTTCAGGGCCTGTTTCCAGGCGTGGTGCATTTCGTGCACCTGGTATCATGTCGCTCTCTAATCCCGGAGCTGAAACATACAAAGCTGCTGAATCAGTGGTTGCCGGGGTTGGTGATATTATGGCGGAAAGTATTATCGGTAAGCTGAAACGCAGGTGTCATGTGGAGCCTGTTCCCGGTGCTGTCATCCGGGTGATTGATTACGATCCCGGCCCTGGTGAATCGACAGGTCAGTTGTTTGCCGATACAGGCGACAAAGAGATCTTAGGTCATGTTATAACTGATGACTATGGATACTATATTTTCTGTTTCACCTGGCCCTACCCGGATACAGGCCTTCTGAAACCGGATATCCTGCTTCAGTTCATGCAAGTTGATGAAGAAGGAATACCTTCGGTAACACTGGAGTCCAGGATTAGCTGGAATATTGATAAGCTGTATCGCAAGGATTTCTGCATACCAGGCCACCTGGTAAATGAAATTCCGGCTGACGATATTGTTACTCCTACCCGTATCTTCCAGTATGTGGGTAACCTGCCGGTGGTACGCATCACCCAGTCAGGTTCGGAACGAGGCCACGGCACCAGTCAGTCAGGTGACCTGGTTTCAGTGATCAAAGCGCCATTTGGCGGGGTACTTTACCTGAAAGGGAGTTTTCACGACTACGCTTCTGTGAAGTCTTACCGGATTACATACTGGACCACAGATAACCCGGATGGAAATATCAGCGAGACCACCTTGCTGACACCCCTCAAATACTACGATGCTAACTTTGATCTTATCACTGTGGGGCCGGGACCTGTTGTTTTCCCGGGTGTGCCTGCAGATGCCTACCCCATCATGCGTGACAATTACGCATATTCACATCCGTTCGGCAGGCAGTACAAAGCATACATTAACACCAGGGCGCTCAAAACCGGGCTGATGGAAACCGGTGATCTCCATATTAAGATCCAGGGTTTGAACTCAGGTGGATCGGTCGTTACCGCCGCAGTAGATGAGTTTGTGGTAAGGGTCGATAATGTTGCCCCAGTTCCGGAAATTGAACCGATCACCGCCGGATCAGGCGCTGGCGCCGGATGCGGATTCATTGAGATCAATGATCCGAATGGCACGTTTCCGTTAACATTCAGGGTTAGTGATGCTGAAGGACATCTGTTCAAATATTACTTCAGGCTCTGGAAGTGCCACAACAACCAAATTGGCGGCAATCATTACAGCGAGGTTTATGACGCTGGTTTTCCTTTATACTTTTATGGAACCATTGACGATCCGGCGAGTACCTGGGACGGATGGAAAACTGTGAACATGCCTAATGGCGGTGAGTTATTCACAGCTGCAGAGATCGCAGCAGGAGTTGATTTTGTTGCAGTTTCCATCGAACTCTGGTCGGTATCCCGTTCGACTGACGGCAGGCACAATTACCTCCACTGGCCGCGATACGTTGAGGTCGTGGGAGTGAAATATGTTCCAGCGCCATAGGTAGGCAGGTGTCTTAAGTACTTTTCCCGATCCCGATTTTTATCGGGACGGGATTAGCTCACCCGATAGCTATCGGGTTTAAGTACTGCTTACAGTATTAAACGGAAAACGTTTTTGCTTGCATTTTATGTTTATTATACGTATATTAGCTGCTTAATAATAGGTTTGCCACTTTAAGAAAGCTTAACAATTAAATTAAACCCAATTTAATTATTTTAACAGGATTTATGAGTTAGGAGGTAATTATGAAAAGTATCGACGAAATTCGTCGTATCAAAGCAGAAGTTGAGGGGGAATTGTTAAAGTTGCCTGGCGTAACCGGAGTGGATATAGGTTATAAATATATCGGAGGTAAAAAGACTGATATATTAGCAATTCGCATTCTCGTCAAGAGGAAAAAGGATGTGTTAAAAAAGCATATCATACCTGAAGAAATCCAGGGAGTTCCAACAGATGTAATTGAGCAAAGCTTTAAATTACATTCTTTTTAATTGATGGGAAATTATTCAACTTCCACTCCGGTAGGGAATTGGTTCTTAAGTGCAAAATTTGTGGAATTTATTAATTGCACTTTAAGAGTATTTAAACCATGTATTTTTATACTATCAAAAAATTAAAGGAGAAATAATATGAAAACAATAAGTGAAATCAGGCAAATCAAACAATCTGTTGAGGCAGATCTGTTGAAAGGAAAAGGTGTCACGGGTGTGGATATTGGTAATAAGATTGTTAAGGGGGAAAAAACCGACGAACTTTCTATCCGTGTGTATGTGGAAGAAAAGAAAGATGTTCCAGAAAAAGAAAGAATAGCCAAAAAAATACAGGGTGTGAAAACTGATGTTATTCAACGAAAGTTTATTCTGCACCCATTACTGGTTCGAGTTGCTGATATAGAACTTAAGGCGGATACGGGCAACTATGATCCTTTGAAAGGTGGTATTAGTATTGGTCCGTGCCGCTCAATATATTTAAACGCAGCCGAAGCGGCATGCCATGGGGCTTCAGGGGCTGGTTGGTATACATTTGTTGGTACTTTGGGCGCTTTCGTCAGGGACAATGCAACCAATGCTGAGATGATGCTCAGCAACTTTCATGTGATGTGCGTTGACGATGGATGGAGCGTAGGCGACACGATAGCTCAACCCAGCAGAGTGGATGGTGGTAACTGTCCGGCTGACGTGGTGGGTGCGTTGCAACGTGCATCTCTTGGCGGTCAGGTGGATTGCGCGGTTGCTAATCACACGGCACGGGGCTATAACTGCTCAATTATTGATATTGGCGATGTTACAGCAACTACTGCGGCCACTGTTGGCATGGCAGTTCGCAAACGGGGTCGCACATCGGGATTAACATACGGCACCGTTGATACCGTTGATCTCTCGGTGAACATTGATTATTGCAATGGCTTGGGATCGGTAACCCTTACCAATCAGATCGGGATCGATGTAGATCCGGCGCAAAGTGCAAAGTTTGGTGAAGGTGGCGATTCAGGTTCGGTTGTTGTCGATGGTGCTCGCAAAGTGGTTGGCTTATACTTTGCCGGTGATTCGACTGGAACTTACGGTGTTGCAAATCCTATCCAGGCAGTGCTTACTGCACTCAATGTAAGTTTATGCATTCCATTGAAGAAAATTGAAAAGGAATGGGGAAGTGACGTTGAGCAATATAAGCCAGAGCAATATAAGATAGAGAAATACAAGCCAGAGCAATATAAACATGAGCAATTTAAACATGAACAATACAAGCCAGAAAAATATAAACCTGAGCAATATAAACATGAACAATACAAGCCAGAGCATTATAAACATGAACAATTTAAGCATGAACAATTTAAAAGAGATCCTATGGTACCAAGAGATCCTATGATACCAAGGGAGCCTATGATGCCAAGGGAGCCTATGATGCCAAGGGAGCCTATGATGCCAAGGGAGCCTATGATGCCAAGGGAGCCTTTTATGTCTGATAGCTCTGGTACAGTTGAAGAACGGTTAGCACGAATCGAAGCTGCAATTTCTCAGATGCAACACTTCATCAGTTCTGAATTTCGTCCTGATCTGAGCAAGGGATCGCTCCACAATGAATCTGATTGAGGCTAATACAAAACAGAAACTATTAATATTGTAGAAGAAAAATAAATAAGGGTTAAAATTACCAAATAGGACATTTAGGGGACGGGAAGCATGACTGTTTAGTTATAAAAGAATTATGATAACACCGTCCCCTTTAATTGTCCTGATTAAATAAGGACATATTCATGTGGCTCATCTTGTGTGAAACGAATGATCTGGCTGCGTTGTGGGTATATGAAGGCTTAAGAGACAGAGGATTTACACCGCTTGAAATGGTGAATGTGGATGCACTGAATTATGGTATTACTTGGGAACATCGACTGGGATCGGACAATGTAACCATTGATATTAAATTATCTGACGGTCGACGGATAAATAATAGAGAGATACAAGGAGTGATAAATCGACTCCAAAATGTACCAAACGAAAACTTGATATTATTTCATCCTTCCGATCGTAATTATGTCATACATGAACTGATAGCATTTTTCGTCAGTTGGCTCTATGCTCTTCCAAAACCTGTATTAAACCGACCAACACCACAAGGTTTATCCGGCTATTCACGACATATTTCCGAATGGATCTGGCTTGCCGCCCAGGCGGGATTGCCCACGCCGAATTATGTTTACTCTGATAATGACTTCTTGGATATTGATAGTGGGTATTTGTCATCGGTTCATAACGTTTTTGTTGTAGGAAATCATTTTGTCGGTGAATTAACTCCTCCCAATTTACAAAAAGCTTGCTTACGGTTAGCGGAACTTTCTAAGACTGCATTGCTTGGAATTAAGTTCGCAATTGGTCCAAATGACACGTGGACGTTTGCCGGAGCTACACCATTTCCCGATATAAGACTGGGCGGACAGGCATTATTAGATACTTTTGCAATGGTGTTGATAAACAAACTGAAGTTAGACGAATGATATTACTTTGTGGTATTCCTTCTGAACCATCTCTGGGAATGGTATTTGAACAGCTCAATAAACTTGGTGTGCCTTATCTTGTATTTAATCAGCGACATTATGATAGTATGAAACTGGAGTTCGGATTACAGAATGGAAAAGCGTCCGGTTGGATGAAATATGATGGGCAATACTATCGTTTGGAACAGTTTATTGCAATTTATAGTAGATTGATGGATTTTCGGTTTTTACCAGAATTAGAGAGTGAACCACCAGGCTCTGCAAAACTCGAATACTGCCGTATTCAACACGATGCATTAGTAAGGTGGTGTGAGATAGCACCTGCTCGTGTTGTTAACCGACCAGCACCCATGGGGTCGAACTACTCCAAACCGTTTCAATCACAACTCATTCGCAAGCATGGTTTTTTAATTCCGGAAACGCTTATAAGCAACGATCCCTACCTGGTCTATGAATTTTTTAAACACCACAAGAAGGTGATTTATAAATCGATCTGTAGTATTCGTTCCATTGTACAAACATTAGAAGAGAAAGATATTACACGACTCAATCTCATTCGTCTGTGTCCGGTTCAGTTTCAGGAATTTATTGATGGCGTAAATGTACGAGTACACACAATCGGCAGAAAAGCTTTTGCTACATCAATTCATGCTGGTGCCACAGATTATCGCTATTCCTATATGCAGGGAGAAGAGGAAACTTTAAAAGAAATGAAACTCCCTGGCGAACTAACCGAAAAATGTATCAATCTTTCAGAAGCGCTGGAGTTAGACTTTGCCGGTATCGACCTAATAATAACGCCAGACAACAGAACTTACTGTCTTGAAGTGAATCCCAGTCCCGCATTCAGTTATTATGAGAATAATACTGGACAACCAATCGCACTGGCTGTTGCAAAATACTTATCAGCAATAGACTAATAAGTTTTCCGGTCATTGATCTAACAAAAGAGATGATTATGAGTGATATAATTAGAATGAAACGTGTTTTATTGATCAATATGCCGTTCGTTACAATTGCATTTCCTCCAATTGCCCTGGGATTATTTAAATCCAGGTTTCAAAAAGAAGGGATCCCATGTCATGTGGAACATTTAAATATCCTGCTTGCCGAAATGGTGGGATGGGAAAATTATAATTCCATCATTGAAATGTCGGGTATATTTGCAGGTGAACAGATGTTTTCCCGTGTTCTGTTTGGGAACTCCATACCCGATGATACAACCTATTACGCCGATATTTTATCACAAGCAGGTTCGGCTTTTCATGATCGATTGGTTCAGATGAAGTCCCAGGTTATTCCCTTCCTTTCCCACTGTTTGGAACATATCCCCTGGCATTCTTACGATGTTATTGGATTTACCTGTCTTTTTGAGCAAAATATTCCCAGTCTGACAATGGCGTATCAAATAAAAAAGTATTTCCCTGATAAAATTATCGTGTTTGGAGGTTCAAATTGTGAAGATATTATGGGATTAACACTTCATAAACATTTTAATTGTATTGACTATCTCTTTACAGGAGAAGCTGACGATACGTTCCCTGAATTAGTGAAACGTCTTTCTCGTGGTGATTCTGTTCATGATATACCGGGCCTTGTTTATAGGGAACATGGTAAATCCATTGATACGGGTGACTCTACGAAGACTCATGACATGGATACGCTACCATATCCAGACTACGACGACTATTTTAAACGCCTATCCAATAATCACCTATCTCGACATTTTCAGCCATTTCTGCTTTTTGAAACATCACGCGGGTGTTGGTGGGGTGAAAAAGTAAAATGTACATTTTGCGGATTGAGTGGAAAAAATATTACTTTCCGTAGTAAAAGTGCTGCTCGTATTATCGATGAAGTATCCTACTTGTCTCAACGGTATTATCAAATAGAATTTATTCAAGTCGTTGACAATGTGTTAAATCATAGCTATTTCGATGATGTGCTGCCTGAAATCGCGAAAATGAACATGAATGCAAAATTCTATTTTGAAATTCGACCAACACTCGAAAAAGAACAGGTTAAAATGTTAGCAGATGCCGGTAGTACCATTCTTCAAGCCGGCATAGAAAATTTAAGTCTACATATTCTAAAATTGATGCGAAAGGGTACAACCCCACTTCATAATATCAGGTTGCTTAAATGGTGTAAACAATATGGTGTCAACGTAGGTTGGAATATTATCTATGGTTTTCCAGGGGAAGTTTCACAAGATTACGCAAAAATTCTTGAGTTGTCACAATTAATAATCCATTTACATCCTCCCTCGTGTGTCGGACCCTTTCGTATGGATAGATTTAGTCGTACTTTTGATAATGCAGATGAACTGGGTTTAATTAATATCAGACCCGAGAAAACTTATAAATACATCTATCCATTTGATAATGAGATTCTATTCGATCTGGTTTATCATTTTGATTATGATTATCAAAAGCCGATCGATGATGGTGGCTATCATCTACTTCTTGAAAACCACATGAAACTTTGGAAGAATTATCAATTTCAATGTTATTCCCAACGATTTAATGATAAACTGGTCATTTTTGATAATCGTCCCCTGGCAACTGCGAAACAGATGTTTTTATATGATATCCAACGATATATTTATGAATACTGTGATGATATGAGAAGTATCAGACAAATTAAGACATGGCTTAAGAATAATAATAATCAGGATTTGGATGAAGATCAAATAAAAATTATTCTTGATGAATTTATCGAAAAAAAGCTCATGGTAAAAGAAAAGAATTTATATCTAAGTTTGGCAATTATGACGTAATACACCTGAATATAAAGCATAGCTTAATAATATATATACATAACTTTAAAGTAATATTTTATATTTCCATTTCATTTTTTACTTAAAATTATTGGACACCTAACAAACAAACACCTGTACAACTTCGTTACAGGGTAGTCAGTTCCAAACAGGATTTTTTTTGTTACGGGTTACGAGTTACGAGTTACGGGTTACGAGTCAACAATATGTTCGGCTATGGTGAGATACCGAGCATATGGCCGGGTCGGAGTGCAGAGTCAGGGACGCCCCTTGCGGGCGTCCTTTGTAGACGTTTTGTGGATGTCTGAATGATTCGGATGACCCACATTAATCTACCTGAAACAGATGATTTGGCGACAGAAAGGACGGGCACGAGGCCCGTCCTTTCTGCTGCGGGTATATATTTTTCTTGACTTCTGGTATAATATGTTGTATATTTGGAGTGTTGCCGATATTGGCAGCTGATTAATTAAAAGCCCTGGATTTCCTGCTTGATCGCTAACCCGCGGCTACAGTCGGAGGCGGCTGCACCGCGCCGCTGAGCTGCAACGTTATACGGAAACCGTTTTTGCGTGAATATTAAGTTTATTGTGCGGATATTCACCGCTTAATAGTATGTTATGTGTAAGCAAGGCAGGCTAAAGATATATATGGCAGAAGAAATTTTAGAAGGATATAAAATGAGAAAAAAGAAATATACTGTAATTGGAGCAGGAAATGGAGGATTGGTAACTGCAGGGAATATTTTTCTAAAAGGATACGAGGTTTTTTTATATAATAGATCTGAAGAGCGGATTAAATATATTAAAAACCATGGTTATACAATACAGTTCGGTGATAAATCGGATAAAATCAGGTTAAATCATATGGGCAATAATCTCTCAGAAGCTCTATGTGATAGTGATGTTATAATTGTAGTAATAACTGCAAACGGACATAGTGATATTGCTGAAAAAATTGCTCCTTATCTGGAAAATGGTCAAGTAATTTTACTTGCCCCCGGTAGAACATGTGGCGTTTTGTTGTTCAACAAAATACTAAAAAAAGCAGGATGTAAGGCAAATGTAATAATTGCCGAAGCAAATACTTTATTTTTTGCTGCAAGACTTAAGCTACCTGATTTAATTGAAATCAAAGGAATTAAGAACGAAGTTTCGGTTTCGGCATTACATTCCAGGGATAATGATTATGTGGTAAATGTTCTGTCAGATATTTTTCCTAATATAACCAAAGCAGATTCATTTCTAGAAACGAGCTTTAGTAATATAGGTGCTATATTTCATCCGATTATTTTTCTTTCAAATAAAGAAAGAATCCTACGAAAAGAAAAATTTAATTTTTATACTAATGGTGTTACTAAGCAGGTTGCTGAATATATTGAAAAAGTAGATTTTGAATTCAAATTAATTGCAACTGCAATTGGAATAAATTCTCTTTCAGTAATTGATTGGTTAAATTCAAGATATGGACTTCCTAAAACTTCTGTTTATAAAATGATAAAATCTAATCCTACATATAAAGATATATTGGCTCCTACAACAATAAATCACAGATATATTTGTGAAGATATTCCAACAGGATTAGTGCCCATGTCTTTATTTGGTAAAAATCTGGGAATTTCAACACCAACGATTGATTATTTTATAGAACAAGGCAGTAAATTATTAAATATTAATTTTCGTTCAGAGGGCAGAACTTTGTACAAATTGGGTCTTTCAACTGATAACCTAATTTCAGATTTATGGGATGCAACATTTAGTGGGAAAAAAGTTGCAAATTGAATCAATAAATAAGTCCAGGGATTTTATAGAATATGAATAACACTATTACATTAGACGATAACATTGGTTTAGCAAAAACAGATTTTGACGCCCATACTCTCGGTGTGGCTACAATTAAAGGATTTCTTACTGAATGTGGATTTAAAGTTGTCGTTGCAAACTCTGAAGTATCAAAAGCAATTACAAATCCACAAAATATTTACAATTCATCATTAATCGAAGAATGGATTATAAAAAATAATATTAAAGCTTTGGGCTTTAGTTACCGTCTGAATGTTGATGATGCAGTACTGATATTCCAAAAACTCATGTACCAATTGGAATCAAAGAAAATGTTGGTAAAAGACGGTGGAAAACTGAAAAGTATTTGGTTTGCGGGATTGCCTGAAGCTTGTAATAAAATTAAACGTTTATAT
>DAOWEV010000157.1 GCA_030638325.1 Bacteroidales bacterium | reverse complement strand
TCTGAGGGCTCTTATACATTTTGACATGATGCGGTACTTTGAGAATATAAATAGCGGTGAAGCCATTCCTTTGCTTATAGCCACCACTACCATTACAGATCAACCTGCACGAGCCAGCATGGAAGATGTGTATGCCCAGGTTATTGACGACCTGACACAGGCCGCGGATCTGTTGCCCGCTTCGAATAATGACAGGGCTACATCCTGGGCCGCCAAAGCCTTGTTGTCAAGAGTGTACTTCTATCAGGAGGAATACGAACAGGCTCGTGATATGGCTTCTGAAGTTATTGATAATGGCCCGTTTTCATTGACCACCGACAGCTTAATGTACAATTATATGTCAGCCCTGTCCAATGAAATCATCTTTGCCGTGATGGGGCGGGTTGGTGATGCCACTTCGGGTACTCTCAACGGTTTCTACCGTAAAGTTCCCGGGAGCGCTCCGAAATTTATCCTTTCTGATAAATTGCAGGACCTGTTTTTGTTTACTTCCGGCTATACTACGATTGTTGACAAACGGTATAAACAACTTGTAATGGTACAGGAAGGAAAAGCCTATGCAGTTAAATTCAACGACAGGTTCATGAGTGTGCCACTCATCAGGCTGGCAGAAATGTACCTGACCAGGGGAGAATCCCGTTATATCATGGGAGATATTTCCGGAGCGAGGGAAGATTTAAACGTCATCAGAGAGCGCGCCGACATCAAACCATTTCCATATCAGTTAAATAATATCACATTTGATATAAACCCCACCAGCATTTATGTGGAAAGACAAAAAGAATTGTTTTACGAAGGAGATGACTTCCACAATAAAAGAAGGCTGGAAAAAACTATCAAAGACCCCAATCCGAATAATGACATTAAATTTCTGTATAATGCGTACGAGCTGATGTTTAAAATCCCTCAGAGGGAAATTGATGTCAACCCGAACCTTACTCAGAATAACTAGTAGAGACGCAATATTTTGCGTCTCTACTGAAACAAAAACAAGGTACCCCCAGGGCTCTAATAAGATACTTTCATTCTTATTTAAGGTTTTGTGTTCGCCGGTGAACCATTCCTTAGAATTTCCAATGAACTTTGTCCCTTTCAGGGTTGTTTCCACATTTTTACCGGATAAATTCAGCAATATCAGTATCTTATTCCCTTCTTTTTCTCTTATAAATGCATATACTGATTTGTTATCACTGGTTTTGATCCGTTGGGATGTGCCTCCGGAATCACCATTCCACAAAGCCTGGTTCTGATGTTTCAATTTGAGTAAAGAACTATAGAAATCCTGATAAGGATAATCATCCCATTCTATTTGATCTTTCTCAAAAAATTCCAGTCTTTTATTAAAGGCCGCTTCCTGGCCGCTGTATATTAAGGGCATGCCGGGGATGGTTGCAGACAACAAGGCAAAGGTCCTGGCTCCGTCACCCATACGTTCAAACTCCGTACCATTCCAGGAGTTCTCATCATGATTGGAGGTGAAATACATGCGATAGGCATTGGCAGGGTACAAAGTATCCTGTTTTTTAAAATAGCTGTCTATAGCATTGGCATTCATCTTGCCATTGGCTATCTGGTTCATGATATGATGAAACTCCCAGCCATAAGACATATCAAAAGCGTACAGATGATGTTCAGGTTCTTCCGCTTCTGCCAGCATAAACACCGGCTTGATCTTGTCTAACCTCATCCTGGTTTCATTCCAGAATTCCACCGGTACCATGCCTGCCACATCACAGCGGTATCCGTCAATATCAGCTTCTGTCACCCAATAATCCAGGGCATCTTGCATGGCTTTCCACAATTCTTTGTTATCAAAATTCAGATCCACAACATCAGACCAGTCGAAGGGAGAAACAAAATTCCCGGCAGAATCTTTGGTGTACCATCCCGGATGTTCGTAGATCCATGGGTTATCCCAGGCAGTGTGATTGGCCACCCAGTCGATGATCACGTACATACCCAGGGCATGAGCCTCCTCTACAACGGACTTAAAGTCATCCAGGGTGCCAAACTCGGGATTTACCGCTTTGTAATCCTTTACCGAATAGTAACTGCCCAGCGTGCCTTTCCGGTTTTTTTCACCGATGGGATGTACCGGCATAAACCACAAGATGTCAACCCCCATCTCTTTCAGTCTTGGAAGATGTTTTTCAAAGGCGGTAAAAGTACCTTCCGGGGTGTATTGCCGGATGTTCACCTCATAAATATTGGCATTTTTTGACCATTCCGGGTGTTTAACATATCCAACGGGAATGCCTTTCCGGGGCTTGCCCGATCCGGTATTCCGGCAAGAGATCAGGAAGAAAATCGCAATTAGAGGAATTATCAGGAGTAATGTATACAAGGTTTGGATTGAAAATATCTGCATAAGTTTTTTCATTTTTTTATTTATTTGTCAGAATTTCAAATGAATTTGGGGGTAAATTTATACTTAATCCCGAATCGTTAAAAGAGTGAGGATGCCCGAAATGGCTATTAAGTTCTTCAATCTCCAGGAAATCAGGTAATGCTAATTTTATTTCCAGGGGTTTCAGGGATTTGTTAAAAACCACTATGACCGCCTGATCAAAATATTTCCTGGCAAATGCATAATGCTTTTCTCCTGATACCAGGGGCACGAAGTCGCCATAAATCAAAGCCAGGTTATCCCGTCTTAACTTTGCCAGGTATGAAGTGATCTCGCGTGTTTCGAGTTCTTTTTCTGCCAGGCCGGTAAATTTCATCATGCGCCTATTATCGGGGTCATTGCCTCCGGGCATACCGAATTCATCTCCATAATAGATCACCGGGACTCCGGGAATAGTCATATTGAACGCTATCAACGACTGCAATTTTTTATAACCCACCTCATCGCCTACCCCGATCTCCCGGGTCCAGCCCGCCAGCTTGGCATCTTCGTCAAATCCCAGGTCACCCCCGGCATATGAAATAAAACGCCCCCTGTCCTGGTTGCCGGTGATGTATCCCATAAGATTATGGTTACCGTAGTAGCTCAGGCTTTCCAACAACCTGCCATGCAAGCTCTCAAAAGAGTCATCTGGCCTGGCGAATGCTCCTAAAGCGGCATCGTATACATTAAAATCAAACTGTCCGTCCAGCATACCTGATCCGACATAGCCGGAGATCAGTTCAGGACTTCCATAGGTTTCCCCGATCTGATAGACAAGACGGTTTTCAGGTATTTCAACCTGTTCCCTGAGCTTCCGGGTGAGTGTCCTCCAGAAAAACTCCGGGATATGCTTGGTGGCATCGTGGCGAAATCCATCAAGATGATATTCCCGGATCCACCATACCGCCGAGTCGGAAAGCATCCCGGTGACCTCGGGCCGTTCCAGGTCCAAGGTTGGGAGGAACACGTCGAACCAGGTGGTTAACCTGTATTCATCCCATCGTTCAGTATTGAGTGAACCGTCGGGCAGGTAAAGGTCTGTAGCCCAGTCGGGGTGCTGTTGGTAAACGGGGTGAAGCTCATGCACGTGATTTGCAACAAAATCAAGCAACACATTCATATTCTTCTGATGCGCCACTTGTACCAGTTCGTGCAGCTCATCGCTTGTGCCAAAACGGGGGTCGATCTGAGTGAATGATACCGGCCAGTAACCGTGATATCCTGAAAATTTCGAACGTGGCTCTGTCCAGAGGCCATAAGCCCCCTCAGGATTCAGTACCAGCGGCGAAATCCAGATCGTATTTACGCCCAGGCTGTCGAAATAAGCTTCCTTTACTTTCTTAAGAATACCCCGGATATCGCCTCCATGGTAATTGGCTCGTGGCAATATCCCGGGATCGTCAACAGGGGCATCATTGGTGACATCATCATTATAAAACCGGTCTACAAAAATGTTGTAAAGAATTAAAGCCTGATGGTCCTGAACGTTCAGGCTATCCGAAGATTCAATTACCCTGCCATAAGAAAGGGGCACCAGGATATCGTTGGATACCCCGTAACTGTTATATGCCCATACCCGGATAAATGATCTTTGCATATCCCTTGCTTCTGCCGGTATGGATATCTCGATATCATCGTCATCGATCTCAATAAATGAATCATCCAACCTGAAGTTCTGCCAAAAGACAAAGAACTCATCCACCTCGTTGATAAACCCAATTTCCACTTCATCAATTTCTATTTCATCAGTGAAAAGGAATGGCTTGAAGCCATAATTCTCTTTACCGGCAGTAAGCACAGAATTATACCCCCCGGCATTATTATCCATTGAATCGGGATTGGCAGGATCCAGGCTCCATTGACCGTCGATGACAAATTGATACTGGTACTTGCCCGGATTCAGCAACAAGGCCGTTTCCCATCTGCCATCCTTGTATTCAAGCGGTGTCTTGCCCGGGGTCCATCCGTTGAACTCCCCGGCCAGTTGAACTTGTTCATATAGTTTATCCTGAGGATCAAATTCTATGTTAATGGTTTGTTTCCCTGATCTCTTGAGAAGAACGGAGTATGGAGATCCCCCTGACCATAGCTGCATTTCAATCAGCGGGCCGGAATCACGCGGTGCACTGTAAGATATCCGGGCATTATCCGGGGATCGTCTCACCGGTTTTCCTTCAATAAAAACCGAATCGATGATGCTTGCATCCGGGAAAAAATCCGTAAGGAAAATTTCCGTTTGCCCGGGGTTTAGCTGAACAGCGG
>DAOWEV010000086.1 GCA_030638325.1 Bacteroidales bacterium | reverse complement strand
TTATCTTCTTGATTCTGGCTTGTCCAGGTTAGGAATTAGGAATTACGAATTAGGAATTGAAACCGCTATGCGGGAATTGAATTTGATTTGCCTGGCCGGTCTTCGGACTTCCGACTTCGGACTTCGGACTTCCGACTTCGGACTTCGGACTTCCGACTTGTCCTTTAGGGCGTTATGGATTATTGAGGCTAAGTGCTTATTTCTTTTGATCGATGATCTCGCAAATACTATTAAAGATCTCATCAACAGACCCTACGCCATCTACTGCAGCAAACTTATCCTGCTCGATATAAAACTCTATCAACGGCTTCGTCTGACCCAGGTAAATATCAAGCCTGTTCCGGATCACATCTTCCGTATCATCTTTACGGCCTTCCAGTTCGGCTCTTTTCAACAAACGGCCGATGATCTCCTGGTCATGGACTTCCAGCGCCACAACCAGCGACATTGCCGATCCTTCTTCCTGCATTAACTGGTCCAGATCATTTGCCTGCCTGAGGGTTCTCGGAAAGCCATCGAACACAAATCCATCCGGGTTCGGGTATCGATGCATGGCCGATCTGAGTATATCAACCAAAAGCTCATCCGGAACTAACTCCCCTTTTTCAATTATGCTTTGTACTTTAAGTCCTAAAACGGTCTTATTCCTGATCTCGCTTCTGAAGATATCACCGGTAGAAATATGTACCAGTCCATATTTTTCAGCGATCTTGATGGATTGTGTTCCCTTGCCCGATCCTGGAGGGCCAAACATTATGAAATTAAACATTTTCCGTGTATTTTTTTTATTTGTTACTGATTGTTTGTCGTTTGCAGTAGCTTGTAGCTGCATAAAAACAGGCCGTAAATTTAGTAAATATCATAGTTCCGCAATACCAATGGCTAAAAAATAATGGGTTCTACTGTTATTTTAGTGGAAATGCTTAAATGCTTAAATACTTAAATGTTATTTGTCATTCAATCATTCAATCATTCAATCATTTAAGCATTTAAGCATTTAAGCATTCAATCAATAACCCATTAAATTCGTGGTAGAACCAAATAATGCTTATTTTTGTATGGTCTTAATAAAGGGAAGACAAGTTCTGTTTTCCGCATGAAATTCTTTCTTCTATGCATACCAGACAGCCTCCCGGGAAAAATGTACCATTTGAATTTGCGGATACTATTTCAGTCCGGCGGGATACTGTTGCGATTATTGATCCCTCCATGGATGATAGTGCTGATGCTGATACTGTTACCAGCTATAATCAAGCCCGGTCGCTGTTTGGTGAGCACCTTATGAAACCTGGCCCGATGGTTGAAAATGTGAGGTTGGGCAGACAGACAGACTGGGTATTTGGGATGCTTTTACTCGTGCTTCTGATCATCACATCTGTAAGGTACTACCGGGGAAAGAAATTTGCTGTGGTTTTTCAGGCAGTATTCTCTAAATCCGGAACAAGTAAGTTGCTCAAAGAGGAGTCTATTTTTCGCGACAGGATCTTGCTGCCTCTTTTTCTGGTTTTCCTGATCTCCTTTTCAACTTTTCTGTTCCTGATCTTTAATTATTATAAAGATCCCGGTACTTTTAACCATACTCCGATGGCATTATTTGGGATTATTTCGGGTTTTTATTTCTCATTTTTTCTCTTGAAAATATTCCTGGTGCAGATATCAGGATGGATTTTTCGAAACCAGACTCTTAGTACCGAATATATCCATAACATGTTTATTTTCAATATTTTTACAGGCATTGTCTTAATTCCGCTAATGCTTCTTATGGTATATACCGATACAGAATTGTTCCTGTATATTTCATTGGGTTTCCTGTTAATAGTTTATGTATACAGATTTATTCGCGGTATGATGATCGGATTTACTGATAGAAATTTTTCTGTATTACATTTATTTTTGTATCTTTGCAGCCTCGAAATTTTACCCATCATTGTGGTAACTAAAATGATCACTGATGTCATGTTCACAGGGGCGTGAAAAGACAACAGCTTAGGAAGTTGAACCAAAACTGAAGAAAAGTGAAAGTGAAAAACATTCTGGTTTCCCAACCACAACCAGCAGATCTTGAAAAATCACCTTACGGAGCCTTATCAAGAAAATTTGGCATCAATATAGATTTTCAAAAATTCATTAAGATCGAAGGGGTTGAAGCAAAAGAGTTAAGACAGTCACGTATCAATATTCTCGACTACACTGCCATTATTTTCACCAGCAGGAATGCAGTGGACCATTTTTTCAGGTTAGCCAAGGATTTACGTGTTGAAATACCTAACTCTTTGAAGTATTTTTGTATTTCTGAATCTACAGCTTTTTATCTTCAGAAATATGTACAATACAGGAAGAGGAAAATCTTCCATGGCAAACAAAGTTTTGATGATCTGGTAGAGATCATTAGAAAACACAAGGATGAAAGATACCTGCTGCCATGTTCCGACATCCACAAGGTAAGTATGACCAAGGTGCTGGATAAACACAACATCCATTTTGACAAGGGAATCTTTTATAAGACCCTGGCCAGTGATCTTTCTCATATTGAAATTGAAAATTATGACATGCTCATTTTTTTCAGTCCCACAGGTGTAAAATCACTTTTTAAAAACTTTCCCAAATTCCAGCAGAACAGTACACTGATTGCCGCTTTTGGGCCAACTACATCGAAAGCTGTCATAGAAGCCGGTCTGACCCTTGACATTGGAGCGCCCACGAAAACAGCGCCTTCAATGACGATGGCCATAGAGCAGTATTTTCAAAAAACCAAAGACGGTAAAAAGAAATAAATCATTACAAAGCCGGTACAGGGAAATCAGGTTTTGTGGTCCTATAACCGGAGGCAAGCTGTCCGGACATTGAAGAAAAATAGCTATCTCTTCTTATGTACACCTTTAAGAAAGCCGAAAGATTAAACAAAAAAAAGATAATTACCAGGCTTTTTAAAAGAGGCTCATCATTTACAGTTTTTCCGATTAAAGTGATCTGGCTGGAAGGAGAACTGGATAGCATTTACCCGGCGCAAACCCTGATCACCGTCAGCCACAGAAAGATCAAAAAAGCAGTGGGAAGAAACAGGATAAAACGACAGATCAGGGAAGTCTGGCGACAGCACAAACATCAATTTTATGATTTTTTAACAATACATGAAAAGCAATGTGCTGTAGCCTTTATCTTTGTTGGCAATACAATGGTTTCATCTGCCCTGCTTGAGAAAAAAATAAAACTGATATTACCCCGTTTGATAAATGAATTGGAAAAAACTAAATCCTGATAAAATGAATAAAGTAAGCCATCTCTTTTTTACCACTATAATAGCGGTATCTATAATTATATCATCTCAGGTTAGCGCACAGGGCGGACATAACTTTGAAATATCCAAGAGCCTTGATATCTATTCCACCTTGTTGAAAGAACTGGACAAGAATTATGCGGAAGAGATCAATCCTGAGGACCTTACTGAAGCGGCTATTGGATCCATGCTGGAAACCCTGGACCCCTATACGGTGTTTGTACCGGAATCGAGGGCGGAGGATTTCAAAATGCTTACAACCGGTCAGTATGGTGGCATTGGTGCACTTATCCATAAACAGGGTGATTATGTGGTGATCTCAGAACCCTACAAAGGATTCCCGGCCTATAAGGCAGGACTGAAAGCCGGCGACAAGATCCTGGAAATCAACGGCGAATCAGCAAAAGATAAATCCTCCAGCGATGTCAGCGATATTCTTAAAGGACAGCCGGGTGTGAAACTGGAGCTCCTCATCCAATCCTATGGGGATGATGAACCGGTTATAAAAGAGGTAACCCGTGAAAAGATCAGGATCCCCAATGTTCCCTATTATGGTATGGTGAACGAAAATATCGGTTATATTAAACTGACCAACTTTACGAAGAATGCAGGCAACGAAGTGAAGCAAGCTTTTCTGGATTTGAAGAACAATAATGATCTGAAGGGCATTATCATCGACCTCAGGGGCAATGGCGGTGGACTTCTCAACGAAGCAGTTAACCTTACGAATATCTTTGTAGATAAGGGCCAGCTAATAGTCTCGACCAAGGGAAAACTGGCGGCTAAAAATCATGATCATAAGACTCGTTTTGCACCCAATGACACCGAAATACCTCTCGCTGTCGTGGTTGATAAAGGCAGCGCCTCGGCATCAGAGATCGTGGCAGGGGCCATACAGGATATTGACCGGGGTGTGATACTCGGACAGTCTACTTATGGCAAGGGACTGGTTCAGAATGTGGTACCGCTTGCTTATGGTACACAAGTCAAGATCACAGTAGCCAAATATTATATTCCCAGCGGCAGATGTATCCAGGCCATTGACTATTTCCATAAGGATGAAAACGGCGATTCAAAACAGATCCCCGATTCATTGATCACCGACTTCAGCACCAGAAACGGACGACAGGTCTTTGACGGCGGGGGCATCGAACCAGATATTAAATCGGATGCCTTTAAGCTTAGCAAGATCTCAAAGGTGCTTATCACCAAGTTCCTGGTTTTTGACTATGCTAATTATTATGCCTCTAAACATGATGAAATTCTTCCTGCAGAAGAGTTCGTAGTAACTGATGATATCTATGATGATTTTATCCTTTTTCTGGAGGACAAGGACTATAAATACAAAACCGATAGTGAAACAGCCCTGGAAAAACTGAAAAAAAGCACTGAAAAAGAACATTATTTTGAAGCTATCGAAGAGGATTATGATAAGCTTCAAAAGAAACTAATGCATGATAAAAAAGAAGATCTCCGGAAACATGCTAAGCAGATCAAGGAGTTCTTGCAGGAAGAGATCGTAGCCCGTTATTATTACCAGCAGGGCAGGGTCATCAATTCGCTTGAAACTGATGAAAGTATTGCCACAGCCATCGAATTACTGGAAGCAGAAAACACCTATGCGGCTATCCTGGATGGCACTTACGAAAAGGAATTTGAAAATGATGAGAAGTAGGACGTGAGAGTTGAGAGTTGAGAGTTGAGAGTTGAGAGAAGTCCGAAGTCGGAAGACCGAAGAGGGGAAACGGAAGAAGGGAAAAAGTGAGTAAAATGATTAAGAGAGTTGAGAGTAGCTGTAACCTGTAACTTGCAACCTGCAACCTGCAACTTTAAGTACTTTAAATGTTAATATAATAACCATTTTCCCTAAATGTCGTATATTGCAGAAAATGCTTCTATCTAAATGAAACGGTTAAAACTGAATCTTGTTTACGAAGAATATGAAGACATTTCCGGGCTTACCCGTGAAGAACAACACTTACTTGAGCGGGCTCAACAATCCATAAACATTGCCTATGCACCTTATTCCGGCTATCAGGTCGGCGCAGCCCTGTTGCTGGAGAATGGAGAGATCATCACCGGAAACAACCAGGAAAATGTTGCCTATCCGTCCGGTTTATGTGCCGAACGGGTAGCTCTCTTTTATGCCCAGGCCCAATATCC
>DAOWEV010000187.1 GCA_030638325.1 Bacteroidales bacterium | reverse complement strand
TTCTTTAAATTCTTTTTCAATATTTTCCACCCTGTACCAGGCGATCTCTGAAATATGAAGAAGGCCTTCCTTGCCAGGCAGGATCTCGATGAAAGCGCCGAAAGGAACTATACTTTTGACTTTCCCTTTATATACTTCTCCAACTTCCGGAAGAGCTGTGATCCTCTTGATCCAATCTTTGGCCGCTTCGATAGATTCCTTATTGTTGGAGAAAATATCGATTATTCCATAATCGCCCACCTCTTCAATGATGATGGTTGAATTGGTTGTATTTTGTATTTCCTGGATGATCTTGCCTCCCGGTCCGATGATCGCTCCGATGAACTCCTTGTTGACGGTAAGCTTTTCGATCCTTGGCACATGTGGTTTGTAATCTTCTCTTGGGAATGCAATGGTTTTCTCCATTTCTTCCAGGATGTGCATTCTGCCATTACGTGCTTGCATAAGAGCTTCCTCAAGGATCTGGTAAGTCAATCCTTTGATCTTGATATCCATCTGGCAGGCGGTGATGCCATCTTTTGTTCCGGTTATCTTGAAGTCCATATCGCCGAGGTGGTCTTCATCACCAAGAATATCTGACAATACAGCATATTTTCCGGATTCACTGTCGGAAATAAGTCCCATAGCGATTCCTGAAACCGGTTTGAATATCTGCACTCCGGCATCCATCAATGCCAGGGTTCCGCCACAGACAGTTGCCATGGAAGAAGAACCGTTGGATTCCAGGATATCGGAGACAATACGAATGGTATACGGATTTTCTTCATCGCCGGGGATCACAGGCTTCAGTGCACGCAGCGCCAGGTTCCCGTGTCCGACTTCCCTGCGGCTGGTACCCCTGATAGGCTTGGCCTCTCCGGTAGCAAAACCCGGGAAATTATAATGTAACAGGAAGTCGCTGGTACCTTCAAACACTACTCCGTCGATCGTTTGTTGGTCCAGTTTGGTACCAAGTGTAACGGAAACAAGCGCCTGTGTTTCACCCCTGGTGAAGACAGCAGAGCCATGAGCTGCAGGGAGGTAGTCTATTTCACACCAGATTGGCCTGATCTCATCCAACTTACGTCCGTCAATGCGTTTCCGTTCATTCAATACATAATCCCTGACAGCATCCTTTTCAATATCATGAAAATATCCTTTTACAAGGCTTTCCTTCTCTTCTCTTTCATCTTCTTCGAGTGTCTCCAGAAAAGACTCCCTGGTTGCCTCCATAGATTCTTTCCGGAGGTGTTTGTTGGTGATGCCCTGCCCGACTATCTTATAAAGTTTGTCATAAGCATGTTTTCTGACGGATTTTTCCAGGTCGGCATCTGCATCGCTTTCTTCGATTTCCCATTTCTGAACCTTTTCTTTCAGCATACCGGCCAGGTCAAGCTGTGCCTGGCATTGTATTTTGACGGCTTCATGGGCCACTTTGATGGCTTCCAGCATTTCTGCTTCTGAAACTTCTTTCATTTCACCTTCAACCATCACTATACTATCCAATGTGGCTGCCACCATAATGTTAAGTTCTGCTTCTTCCAGTCTGGAGATGTGGGGATTGATCACAAAATCTCCATTGAACCTGGCCACCCTTACTTCTGATATGGGGCCATTAAAAGGCAAATCCGAAACAGTTATAGCGGCAGATGCTGCCAGTGCTGCAAGCGCATCGGGAGCATTTTTCTTGTCGCCTGAGATAAGGCTGATCTGAACCTGGGTGTCATGGTGATAGTTATCCGGGAACAAAGGCCTGAGTGCCCGGTCAACCAGTCTTGAAATTAAGATCTCATATTCTGAAGGGCGGGCTTCCCTTTTAAAGAACCCTCCCGGAAATTTTCCAGTGGCTGCATATTTTTCTTTGTACTCGACTGTCAATGGCAGGAAGTCTACATCTTCCCTTGGTTTTTCATTCGCTACGACGGTAGCAAGGAGCATGGTATCATCCAGTTTAACAACAACCGCACCGTTAGCCTGCTTCGCCAACCAGCCGGTTTCTATAGTTATCTCTCTGCCATCTCCTAAATCTAATTTTTTGATAATTCCTTTTTCATTCATTTCTTCTTCTGTTTATTTGATTGTCAATTACACAAAAAAAGGCAATTTCAAATTGCCTTTTTTTGGATTTTATTATTTTCTGAGACTGAGCTTTTTAATGATAGCCCGGTATCTTTCTATATCCGTTTTCTTCAGATAATCCAGCAATCTTCTTCTTTTACCTACCAGCAAGACCAGCGACCTTCTGGTCTGATTGTCTTTTTTCCTGGGTTTGAGGTGCTCTGTGAGGTGTTTGATCCTGAATGTAAACAGGGCGATCTGGCCTTCTGCAGAACCAGTATCAAACTCTGATTTCCCGTATTCTTTAAAGATATCTTGTTTCTTATCCGTTGTCAGATACATGTTTTCTTGTCTTCTTTTGTGATTTTAAATTTTGAGCCTGCAAAAATAGATTATTTTATTGGAATAGCAAAATTATTACTTTTATTTTTTCAGGGGTGGATTCAACTCCCAGGTGCGGCAATATACAATTCAAAATTGGTTATTAAAACCTGAAATGGAGTTTTAAAACCATTAAAGTTTAACATATCTGAATCAATGACATTCTATGATTATATTTTTACGAATTCCACCCTGCGGTTGTTTGCTTTGCCTTCAGGAGTGTTGTTGGTATCTAAAGGAGCACTCTCGCCAAATCCCTTTGTGCTTAACCTATCGGCTGATATGCCCAGTTTCACCATGGTATCCATCACGGTTTTAGCTCTTTCTTCTGACAGCTTCAAGTTGCTTGCATCATTACCATCGCTGTCGGTATGGCCTTCAATACTAAATTTAAGGTCGGGATGGTCCTGCATCATATCAACTATCTTGTTTATTATCCCCATCGATTCAGGTTTTAAAGTGGCTTTTCCGACATTGAACCTGATACCTGTGGCAATGATCTTACCGTCCTGCATAACACGGTCGTAGTATTTTACACCACCTTCGGCAATACGAATGTTTTTCACATAATAAAGATTGTCGTTCCTGGCGTGGTAAACATGTAGAGACAATCCTTTGGGGTCAAAATCAATCCTGGGTATATTAATAAGCCTTGTTTCATCCATATAGGCTTTCAATTTTCCATTGTTATAAGCTATCGCAACATGTATCCATCTTCTTTGTGCAAGGTTTTGTTCGTCTGGATGCCTGCTCGATGAACGTTCGAATTTCATTTGATAATAATTTATTTGAAGGTCAGTATAACCAGAGGGGCTGCCAGACTTCTGGTTCTTCCTGTCGTACAGGTATGCAAGAAAGTTGTTTCGCCCGCAATAAAGGTCAAACTCAATAGTAAATACATCCGGCAAGTAGTCTTTCGAAACATCTTTAAAGTAAGGCATGATGGTCGGGGCGCCATCCCTGAACATGATCACGTTCTCACCACCGAATTCTGCAATCTCAACATTTCCTTCCATTAAATCCCATCGTGATGGGAATTCCCCGTTTTCTTCACCAAGCAGGTCATCTTCAAAGATCACTTTATCTCCTGGTACAAAATCATATTTTGACCATTTGAGTTGAGGCGCTTCCTCTGTTTTTTGAGATTGTTGTTCTTCAGCGTTGGCTTCTGATGCCTGTTCTGATATTTTTTCTGTTGTTTGTTCTTTGGTTTCTGTTTTTTCTGTTTTCGTTTTCTTCTTTTTACCAAAAAGTTTGTTTATTCCTTCATTTATAGCATCATTGGTTTTCTGGACCCCCTTATCGTGGGTTTTGTCAACTGGGTCAACAACCTGTGTCATACCACAAATGTTAAATAAAAACAGAAATGCAATTGAAATAGTTAATTTGGTTCTCATGGTAATTTATTTGAGGTTTCAATTTGATGACAAATATATGGTTTTTTTATATTTATTGCAATAAATAGTAGGATTCAACTGACAACTACTGACTACCAGTTACTAAATCAATTAGGAATTAGGAATTAGGAATTACGAATTGAAACCGCTATGCGGAAATTGAATTTCGACAACATCCAATTTGAATCGCCCAAGTGGATGATAAGTTTTGTTATTTTCTCTTAGCCTTTGTACCTGAATCCCGTCTCAACTCTTAAATCTCAACTCACGCTTCACCCTTCACGCTCCACAACTCACTCACAACTCTCAGCTCTTATCTCTCACGTTTCACGCTTCACATCTCACTCTTCACACCTCACTCTTCACACCTCAGTTGGATGGTAAGTTTGACATTTTAAGTGCCTGATTGCCACGAATCTCAAAAGGGCTGAATGTTATTTTGATATGCTGGCTCACGTTCCAAGGGGCAACGCCCCTTAATGTAATAGCTCAGGGTGAAGCGAAGCGAAACCCTGAGTTAATAGATTAACATTTTACACAAGCCCTGAAAGGGCGGCACCTAATACATAAAGAATTGTTAATCCCATACATAACGTTCATCAAAATCAATTACCTGTCGGGCTTTCAGCCCTAATTTAAAATTAACATCATATATCTCAGGGCTTCGTTCCACTTCGCCCTGAGCTTATACCTTGAATCCTTTCAGGATTCTATCAAAGATACATTTTTTAAGTCAGCACATCAAAATAATATTCAGCCCTCAAAAACTCCATTTAATCCGCAAATAATAGAGCGAACCATAATCTCCGAACTCGCTTCCGCCTTCTCCCCAGAACATCTGGCCGGTCAGGAGCAACCCTATATTGCCGGTCAGTGAAATATCGATGGATGGCCCCACATAGCCTGATTTATCATTGGGGTTCCATATGGAGGATAAATCTCCTTTGATCAGGGGTGTGATAGGATAGGATACCTGCCCGAAGATGGAGTGCTTTGCGAGTGTGAATACTTTCGGAGAAACATCTATAATAAGGAATAAACTGCTGCCCCATCCTGCCTTGCCGGTAGTTCCCGCACTGTTGAAAAGATAAGACCCCTGTATAAAAATACTGCTCCTGAAAGTATAGTTGATACTTGCAGACGCAACCAAAACGCCATTGGTGTCCGGGAATTTATCCCGGTCGATAAAATAAGACGCCTCTCCGGTAAATCCCGCCCCTTTAATATCACCCGACCACCCCAGCCCGGCCACATAATCATCAGTCATAACCCCTGCAAAAGTCTGAAAATCATAGTTCCATAAATTAAACCTGTACATCAGTGCGGAAGTGATCTTCTCAGCGCTGTCAATTTTAAAGGCAAACTGAACAGAAGAGATCATTCCGGTATAATATTCCATGAAGATGGCATCACTGCCGGGCCGTTCCACATAATCAAAGTCAAAGTAATTAAAAGAGTTGAAAATATCATTGGGTGTCCATATCAGGTTGATGCCCCAGTTGATCCTTTGCCGGCCCAGTTTTGTTTCAAAATTGCCTTTCGAGAACTGCACGTTTGCCCGGTCGATGTTGGTATAGAAAAAATAGGACGAGTCACTGACCCAGAGCTTGGTGAGGTTCAAAAAACCGACATCCATGGAGCTGAAATCAGCAAAAGACGGATAAGCTTCATAGACCATCTGGCCGTAGTTAAAGATGTTTCTTCCGCCGATGTGAAATGAAAACATATCTCCCGGATACCATTTAAAATCAAGCCTGTTATCAACCTTTCCCATAGTCATCCAGGGGATACTCCCGGGCTGGTTCCAGACAGTTTCCATATATTCCAGGTGGCCGTTCAACATCCAGTTCCGCTCCTTCGCCTGCCCCAACCCATTCAACTCACTCAACAGTAGTACAATAATGGTTATAAATTTGAGGTGGTATTTCATCACTTTGATCAGGTGTTCATGTGTACAAGTGCTCATGTGTTCAGGTACCAACTATCGGCTGCCTACTGCCATTTATCCTCCACCACTTTCCCGTCATCTATTGTCACAATCCGTTTGGCCTTGTCCATAACACGTTTGTCGTGGGTGGCAAAAATGAAGGTGGTATTGTATTTACGGTTCATTTCTGCCATGATATCTAACAAGCCGGTAGTGGATTTTGAGTCCAGGTTGGCAGTGGGTTCATCTGCCAGGATGAATTTGGGCTTTGAAGCCAATGCCCTGGCTACTGCAACGCGTTGCTGTTGTCCTCCTGACAACTTATTGGGACGGCTTTTAAGCCTGTCGATCAACCCAACGGCATCAAGCAACTCTTTAGTCCGTTCCTCACGCTCCTTTTTGGGTCTTCCCTGCAGGTGCATGATCAACTCTATATTTTCTCCTGCCGTGAGTACCGGGATCAGGTTATAGGCCTGGAAAACAAAGCCTATATTGTTCATTCTGAAATCAATCAGTTTCCTTGAGCTGAGCCCCCAGATGTTGATGCCTCCGATATTTACTTCACCTGAAGTGGGGCGGTCCAATCCACCCAGCATGTTTAAAAAGGTTGTCTTGCCCGAACCGGAAGGCCCAACTATTGCGGCAAATTCTCCTTCTTCAAAGTTCAGGTCAATACCATTAACGGCTTTAACTTCAATTTCACTGCCATTGTAAATCTTTACGAGGTTTTTTATCTCAATTACTTTCATCTTGTAAGTATTTTATTATGCTTAATTTTTTATCCAAATTGTCATCTAATCTCTCATCTCTCTCTAAGTCCCTCCGTCCCTAAGTCCCTAAGTCTCCCAGTCCCTTCTTCGGTCTTCCGACTTCCGACTTCGGACTTCGGACTTCGGACTTTCTCTCAGCTCTCAACTCTCAACTCTCAACTGTTCCCATCTTCGGACTTCGGTCTTCCGACTTCCGACTTCCGACTTCGGACTTTCTCTCAACTCTCAGCTCTCAAATCTCAGCTCTAAATCACTCAGTCCTCAACGCGTCCGCCGGATCATTTTTCAATGCTTTATAAGCCGGATACAGGGCTGCAATAACTCCTGTAAACATAACCAGCAAAGTAATATTTACCAACAGTTCCGGCTGAAGGCTGGTATACACAAAAGCATCGTAACCCAGCTGCCTGTATCCTTCCGCCCATAGTGAAAGATCAATCGGATGTGTTTCTCCGATTTTGGAAGTGATGGCTCCAATGATAATGCCCGCTACACCGCCAACGAGTGAAAGCATAACAGACTCCAATACGATCATAAAGAATATCCTGACTTTATTCATGCCAATGGCCATCAGCATCCCAAGTTCTTTGGTGCGCTCCATAACCACCATTAGCATAGTGTTGATGATGCCAAATAAAAGTGCCAGCAGGATGATGATAATAAAAATATACATATACAGGTCCATTGCTTCTGTCAGGTAGTTCATTTCAGGGCTTAACTCTTTCCAGTTCATCACCTCATACTCCGGCGCACTTTCTTTTATCTGCTGTTCGACAGCCGGAAGATTTTCGCTGTCATCAATATTAACTGCTATTTCATGGGAACCGTTTTCAGGAAACCCGGACAGGGTGCTCAGGTCTGAAAAGCGAACAAAAATGTGAGATTCATCATACATATTGTTTTCCGTTGAATATATGCCGGCCACGCGAAAGGCTCCGGAAGTAATATTGTTTTGCAAATCCTGTATGGTGATCACAATTTTTGAGCGTACTTTTACATTAAGTTTTTCAGCTAACTTTCTTCCAATAACAACAGGATTTTTGCTGATATTTTCAAAATAGGCCCCATCGATGATCTTTGTATTCAGGTTTGTGACCTTCATCTCATTTACAGGGTCTACACCTGTTATCAGAACACCTGAAGCAGTTTCGGCGGAGGCTATCATCGATTGAACGACCATCCTGCTGCTTACACCTGTAACATGTGGTATTTGCCTGATTCTATCCGTTAATTCATTAGCATCCGGGATAAATAAGGTAAAATCAGAAGTTTGCCTGAAACCCTGGTCATGGACCTGGATATATGAAAGTTCCGTATTGATCACCTTGTTGATCCGCTGGTCGGCCATGCCTTTGAAAAAGGCGGCCGAAAAAACACCGGCGAATATACCCAGTGCAATTGCTGAGATGACCACAAGGCTCCTCACTTTGTTACGCCAGATGTTTCGCCACGAGATTGAGAATATCATGATTATAAATTTTGATTACATTTAAAATTTAACATTTAAAATTTAGCATTTAATGCGTTACGCCCTTAAAGCCTGGTAAACCCTCAAGCTGTAAGCCCTGTATACCGGGTATGCGGCAACAATCAGGGTGATTATGAAAACAATGATGGCCTGGTTATAGAAAACCGAGGGCCTCCATGAGAAGTATAAGAGTGGCTCAATACCCATATCAACCATTGTTTGTCCGGCATCACCTGTAAGCGGGATCGGATTGTGAAAGTAATAAATGATGACCGGAATGCTGCCGGCTACTCCGGCGATTGTTCCAATCAGGCCGATCAGGCAGGTTTCCAGAAATAGAATGACAGCCATTTTAGAACGCTGCATCCCGATGGCTAACAGTACACCTAATTCTCTTGTCCTTTCTGAGACCATCATCATTACGGTGCCAAAAATCCCAAACCCTATTATTATATAAAGAAGGGCTTTCATAAACAGTCCCCCGGCACGGTCGGCTTCGATCATTTGAACGAGTTCAGGTTGCAATTCATCCCATGACATGACCATAAAAGGGGATTTGATCTGTGCTTTCAAGTGCCGCATGGCTTTCGGGAGTTTATAATGATCTTTTACCATCAATACAAGTGAAGTCACATGATGATCGGCTGAGAAAAATTGTTGACAGGTTTTCATTTCCATATAAACAATCTGTTTATTCAATTCCGGCAACGGGAATTTCAGTATGCCCCTCACCGGAAATTTCCCTGCTGCCATTACCCCATGGTAACCCTGTCCATATAAAACCAGTGTATCATCCACCGCTATTTGGAGATAATTCGCCAGATCGATCGCAATTAAAATACCGTCGTCATCGGGATCTAAGTACCGGCCTTGATTCACCCATTTCTTAACGCCTGTTATATTGTTCTCCTGAACAGGGTCAACCCCGACAACTACAGTTCCTTTAGTGAACTCCTGTGAGGATGCCAGGGCAAAATATTCAAGGCGGGGTGAAAAACTGGTTACCTCAGGAATGTCCTCTATAATCTGAGCAAGAGAATCAGACCATATGAAAGTATTATTGATGGTTTTGTTTTCATGATAATCTTCTGTGAAGATCTGGATATACCCGGAATAAAATTTAACTACATTATTGATCATGGCATCGTAAGAACCATATTGCATAGATGTCATAATTGCTGAAAGAATAACACCGAAGAAAACAGATGCCGATGTGATGACAGTCCTTCGGGAGTTCCTCCATAAATTTCGCCATGCCATCTTTAAGTTGTTCATTTGCGATTTATTTTTTAATTTGAATTAGAAATCCACTTTCTTTGATGGTTGGAATGTTGGAATTTCCATTCTTCCACCCTTCCATCATTCCATTATTCAGCGACACCTTCATAAAGGGTAAATCTTTACTGATATTAAACTAGGCCCGTAAGGCTATAACAGCTTTAAGTTTTGCAATATACCATATCTCATAAATGGATATTATGGCAAACATGATAAAAATCGTAATTGCGGGAGAATAGAAAACTTCCGGCTGCATGCTGAAAGCAATAATGGGCTCAAATCCCATTTTTGTATAGGTTTCTCCTATTTTGCCACCAACCCGCAAAGGATTAATGAACAAATGCCACACCAATGGCAGGCTTACAACAACACCTAATAAAATCCCCAATATCCCGATATATGCCGATTCGATGATAATCATGATTGTGAGCCTGGTTTTTCGCATCCCCAGGGCGATCAGTACGCCGAGTTCCCTTTTGCGTTCCGACATTAGCATGATAATGGTTCCCCAAACTCCAAAACCGATGATCATGAACAGCAGGCCTTTTATAATTTTTCCTGAAGCCAGCTTTCCTTCGATAAGGTTTACCAGCTCCGGTTGCAGTTCGTCCCATCTGTAAATGCGAAGTTCATCCGGAAGATCCTGGTTTATTAATGTGGCAGCGCCCTGAACTTCGTCAGGATTTGAGACCATCAGCACAATAGAGGTAAGGTGGCCTGGCAAAGAGAATAATTCCTGGCAATTGGAAATATCCATATAAACCACTTGTCTGCTCAATTCGGCCAGCGGAAAGTCGAGAAGGCCTGCTACCCGGTATTTTCCGGCTGCACTAACACCGTGGTATCCCTGGCCTATGAGGACTACAGTATCATTTAAAACAAGTTTAAGGTTTTCAGCCAGAACTTTACCCAATAACACATCTTTTGATCCTGGAGTGATAAAGTTGCCTTTAATGATCCATTTGGAAAGCCCCGAAATTGCATCTTCCTTCTCCGGCTGAATACCAAGTATCATACTCCCGAAACTATTCAATTCTGATGCAGCAAGGGCAAAAGATTCAAGGCGTTGGGCATATTGGGTGATTGCATTGTGAGAGTTGATGGAATTTATAAGATATTCATTTGGTATAAAACTATTGTTAATGCTTCTGTTTTCATTGAATTGCTCTTCCTGGATTTGTAAATATCCGGTGTAAAAACTGACCATGTTATCAACCATGTTTTGCATGGTCCCTTGTTGCACGGAAGACATGAAAATTGCAAAGAAAACCCCAAAGAAAATGGAAGCCGACGTGATGAGGGTTCTGCGCTTGTTCCTCCACAAGTTTCTCCATGCTATTTTGAAGTAAGTCATCATCTAACCTTCTTCATATTTTGCTTTGTGAAAAAGCTTTCATCAATAGGTATATTGAACTTCATGTTACTAAATTCCAGCACTGTCTTCTTACCTTCCTCATCAGCCGGTATCATTTCCATCCTGGTGGGAATTTCCCGGTCGTCCATTTTTTTAATGTCATAGGAATTTTCTACATTCTGCAGGTATCCGTCTTCATCATAATACTCAGATCTCCAGAGATTAAATCCTTCTTTTGTTATCCAGCTGATTATTTTTCCCCAGACTACGGGTGCATCCGGTTTGGGAATGAGCTCAATTTTATAACATAGCTGTTCCCGCACAGTTTCATCCTCCAGTAATTTATGCGTATAATCTACAACAATAGATGACTGTTTAACAAGATCGTCGTTTGTGAAATCGGATCCCATCCACGATTGCATCATCATGGAAGGCGGTATCTTGATCATCCTCGCTATGGATGGTACCCAGTTCCACATTTCTTTTTCCCTCTTAAGGAATACCTGGCCTTTTTCTTTGACCGGGTCGGTGATGTAAATCAAAAAATAGTCATTTCCCTTCGACCAGCTTTTCATACTCACAGAACGCTCCCATTTTGGCCTCACGATCGTCATGGTCATTACACCCTGGCTGGTCAGGCCCCTGTTTTTTTCATCCGCTTTTTTCACGATCTGAACCGCTGTCAATTCCTGGGCCAGTCCAGTAAAAGACGTATACATAAGAGCCATCAACAGTAAGATGCTAATTAGTTTTAGATTTTTCATCTGCTTATTATTTTTATCAATTTATTTTTCATTCATAACACTCAACACTTATCGCTTCACATTATTGTAACTGTACTTTTCAATGATCATTTGTTTCACTTCATCCAATGGAAAGTTATCCGGGTCCATCACGTATTGAAGGCTGATCCCATCCATCAATGCACCGAAAAGCAGTGCTTCCAACTCAGGCTTTTCTGCACCTTTACGCTTGTAATAACTGACCAGAACAAACATTAAATTATTAATGAGGTTATTGACATTGTCTTTCACCAGATCATAGACCTGGGGCTGGGTAAATATTGAGAAATATAGCTTCCAGTAATGCAGGTTATTTTCCAGTATCCGGAAGTTCTCATGAATAAAAAAAATAAATTCTTCATCGGTAAGTTTGCTGTCATGATCCGGATCGAAGCTCTGCATCAATTTATTCATGCCGGTGTTCACAATTTCAATGATGAGATCGTCCTTGCTTTTAAAGTAGTTGTAAAGTAAACCTTTTGAAATTTTTGCTTTGGTTGCAATCTTGCTGATTGAAGTTGTATGATACCCTTCCGTTGCGAACAGTTTCAATGCTGTGTCGAGTATAAGGGTTTTCTTTTTCTCCCGGATTTCTTCAAATTGTTGTTTAGTACGCGGCATCTTGTAAATATTACGGTTGACTGACCAGTCAACATACAGGTTCTTAATATCAGTACATGTAGCTAAAATGAAATATTGAATGAACGTCCGGTCAAAAGTAAAACAAAAAAAGTCATTTGTCAAGCTTTTTTTGAAATAAATTTAGAATATTGAAGTAAATAGATAGTAGTCAGTAGATTATGCCATTACCCTGAAAAGCTTGTTTTTTTAGCAATTTTTTCTCAAAGCCAAAAGTAAAATTGCTTTGGACTCCCGTCTCCGGTTTTCGGTCTTCGGACTTCTGACATCCGACTTCCGACTTCCAACTTGCCCTTTAGTGCGTTATGAATTCTCAAATTTCAACTTAGTCAGAGTTCTGAAAAGTCTTCATACTCCCGTAACCTGTTCTCAAGAATTTGCATCTTGTTTTGCAGTTCGTCGACCCTTTTGAGCATATGGCCAATAGCCTCTATACCTGGCATGTTGATCTCAAGCTCGTAATGTAATCGCAACATTCTTTCTACATCATCGAGTATATCATTATCAATGTAATCCTCTCCTTCAACAGATTGGATCTCGATCAAACCGTATTCCTGGAGGTTTATTAAGAATGAGCTTTCTATTTTATGAAAACTACAAAATTCCTGACATGATATTATATTCCCGGCATTCATATCTAAAGGCTTTTATTTAATTTCAGACAATTCAGTGAATAGTTCTTTTTGCTTTTTATTAAGCTTAATGGGCATTTTAATGTTATAAGTCACATACAGATCTCCAAATTTGCCCGCTTGCTTATAGACAGGAAACCCTTTTCCTTTTAACTTTACCCTGCTTGCGTTTTGTGTCTCTGGCTTGATCTTTAGCTTAACCTTTCCATCCAAAGTATCAATCAAGATTTCACCTCCGAGAACAGCAGTAAAAAGGTCAATATCAGCTGTTTTATATAAGTTATTTTTAACTCTTTTAAATTCATGATCACTCAAAATATGAAAGGTAATATAGAGATCTCCATGCTGGCCTCCATTTATTCCCGGACCGCCATGGCCTTTGATTTTGATAGTCTGACCATTTTCTATGCCGGCCGGGATTGTTATCCGGATCTTTTTCCCATTGATATCCAGGGTTCTTTTATGGGTTTTATATACATCCCTGAGCTCGAGGTGTAATTCGGTTTTATAATCCTGTCCTTTTAAACCGGCAGGGCGACGGCTACTATATTGTCTGCCTTGAGCCCCGGCTCCGAATATCGACTGGAAGAAATCAGAGAAATCACCTCCCTCAAACATATCCCCGGCATGCCGGGCATGACTGTATGTAAAAGGCTGTTTCTGTCCCGCCTGAGCCGCTTTTTCATACTCATCGGCATGTTTCCAGTCTTTGCCGTATTTATCATACTTCTTTCTGTTTTCAGGGTCACTGAGCACCTCATTGGCTTCATTTATCTTTTGAAACGTGGAATGTGCTTCTTTATCGTTGGGATTAAGGTCGGGGTGGTGCTTCCTGGCCAGCTTACGATAAGCTTTTTTAATATCATTTTCGGAGGCATCTTTTGGCACACCCAATATACTGTAATAATCAATAAAGTCCATATTTCTAATTGGTTTATAATAAAACCACCTTTGGTGGAAATTAATTAGCTGTTACAAGTTGCAGGTTGCAGGTTGCATGTTACAGGTTATCAACTTGCAACCCGTAACCCGTATCATGCAACAAAAAAACAGACAACATGTTGGCAAGTTTTACTCTTTAATGGCCTGTTCCTCACCGGCAAAAAGTAATTTATTAAAATCCCGGCCGGTAGGATTCTGAAATACCTTCAGCTCAAATTCGGGGATCACCGCCAGCACATGATCAAAAATATCCGATTGAATATCCTCATAATCAGCCCATGCCTGCACTTTGCTGAAAACGTAAATTTCAATAGGCAATCCTTTTTCGGATGGTTGTAATTGCCTGATAAGGAAAGTCATGTCCTGGTTGATTTTAGGATGATGATGAAGGTAACCCTTTAGATAGGCTCTGAAAATGCCTATATTAGTTTGCCTGCGGCCGTTTACCAGGATTGAATTATCAATATGGTATTGTTCATTATAGGCTTTGACTTCCGATTCAGTCTTTTTAACATATTCAGATACATGCTCAACTTTTTCAAAGCGTTCCAGCATTTCAGGAGTGCAAAATTTGATGCTGTTCATATCAAGTTCAATGGATCGTTTTATCCGGCGACCACCCGAATCTTCCATGCCTCTCCAGTTTTTATATGAATCGCCGACAAGGGAATACGTTGGGATTGTACTGATCGTTTTATTCCAGTTCTGTACTTTAACAGTGGTTATACCGATATCAATAACCGTTCCGTCAGCCCCATACCTGGGCATCTCGATCCAGTCGCCAATACGTAGCATATCATTGGCCGCCAGTTGAAGTCCACCCACAAACCCCATGATCGGATCTTTGAAAACCAGGAGCAGGACTGCAGAAAATGCACCCAGGCCGGCCAGCCATCCGAAGTTACCGTCATGTATAAATAAAATAGTGATTAACAAGACGATATATACAATCACGATAAAGATCTTGATTACCTGCAGGAAGCTTTTAATGGGCCTTGCTTTAGAGATGGAATATCCCATGTAAATGCTATTGATAGTATCCAGCACGGCAGAGATAACCAAAAGGAATATGGTAAGCATATAAACTCCCGTCAAAGTTTCAATGACAGAAATAAGAAATTCTCTTTCAGGAATGATCAATGGTACAATATAATATATGACAAGGGCAGGGGCGAGGTAAGCCAGGCGGTGGAAAACCTTTTTTTCAAGAAGTTTATCGTCCCAATCGGTTTTGGATTTTAATGTTAGGAACTTAATAGCTCTTATCAGTACTTTTCTGGCGATATAAAATACGATGACTGCCAGGATGATTAGCAGAATAAACCAGAATAATTGTGTGGTTATGAGTGCTACATTATCAGAAAAACCTGCAGCAGTCAACCATTCGAGTAACTTTCCGTTTGCTGATTCGTACATTGAACTTTCGGTTATTGAAATTTATTTGTGTTTAATTTTTGGGATTCCTGTTTTCAGACCGGAATGTTTCGGATAGCTTTTAGAGAACTGAACTCATTATTTAATCAGTTTTTTGATCGCATGCGCGTATTTTGTCCTGATGGTTTTAAGCCTTTCCGGGGAACATTTTTCATCATAGATCCTGATGACATCCACCAGACCGGTTTTCCTGTAAAATGATCCAAGGGCCGCATCAAAATTGGGGTTCTCCAGGTTTCTTTTAATCTCCAGGGTAATCTTCTCAAACTGGTTCCACCTGAGTGGCATTTGTATGGTAAAATAATGCATGGCTTTATCTTCGACATCATCATAAGTACAATCGGTAACAGCTTCCAGTATGAAATATTTCTTCACACGGATAATACCTGAATAGGGCTCGACCTTACGATAGTTCATAAACTCGATGCCCTCTTCAATATATGCATTCAATATATCCTCTGCTTTAGCATAACTCTCAACACCCTTGATCCTGATACAGGGATTCAGCATATTATAGAGATTCACCATGCCCGGAGACCCGTCAAAAGTCATTTTTCTTTCCTTTTTTATCTTCTGTGTGATCCTGATCACCTTTTCTTCCATATACCTCGACCTTGTTATGAAAAACAGTGAACTCGGTTTGTTGCTGTCCGGCACAGTGGTGCCATGATATCCCGGATAGGGTGATAATGTTTCAAGTACAAGATATTTGTATTTGACTGGTACAAGTGATTCTTTTTTCTCAATAGTTCCAATGGTCTCGATAATGACTTCTCTTTTCATATGGATAAAACTTTGTAATCAATAGAATTAAAAGGAAAAAACTATAAAGTTATACTGCAAAGATAGCAATATTGTAACTAATCAGTTCTTATTTTCCGATAGCTATCGGGATTGAGGATAGATTTTGAATATGGTATAGGGGGAATAAGGGTATAAAGGTATAGGGGGAATAAGGGTATAAAGGTATAGGGGGAATAAGGGTATAAAGGTATAGGGGGAATAAGGGTATAAAGG
>DAOWEV010000119.1 GCA_030638325.1 Bacteroidales bacterium | reverse complement strand
TGTCATATAATGCAAATTCATCACCCTCCAGGTTATTCCTGGCAAAAATCAGTGACTTGTCGATAAAATAATCGGAGATTGTGAATGATTTGAAAAGGTCGCGGGAGGTAAGCTGTTCTTTTAACTGCTGATATCTCTCTGCGAGAAATGACATCTCCAGAGGAAAAGCATATTTATCAGGCTCCCTGTAGAATTTTGGCAGAAAAGAATTATCTTCAAATTGTTCCAGGATTAGTTTAGCATTGTATTGATCCGCAATTTTCTTTGCCAGGCTGGTTTTCCCTGCCCCAATGTTTCCTTCAATTGCAATAAAATTATAATCCACTTTAAGTATTTTAGGCACTTATGGTGCAACTTTTACCAACATGTTGTCTATTTTTCTGATGCAGGTTGCAAGTTGCAGGTTGCAGGTTCTCAACTTGCAACCCGTAACCTGCAACCTGTAACATGCAACAGTTAATTAATTCCCACCAAAGGTAGTTTTAGTTCAACACTTGCTTTGAAATAAAATAGGCACTTTAGTTCACTTTAAGTACTGATTAGCCTCCTAATGTATAAACTTTTATCATTGCACTCATCAAGCAATTTCCCAACGGTTTTCTTATGAATTGGATGAATATATTTATCGTCAAGTTCGCTTAATGGCAGCAATGTAAATTTTCTATCCTGAATTCCCGGGTGTGGTATGATCAACCCGGCCAGGTTTAAAATATGGTTATTATAAAACAAGATATCAATATCAATTGGCCTTGAGGCATAGCTGGTTGAATTTATATTTCGCCTGCCCAAAAACTCTTCAATTGAATGGATTGTTGTGAGAAGCTCCACAGGGGCCATGGATGTCTCTGTCATCACTACCTGGTTCAGGAACAGTTCTTTTGCCTCGAAACCCCAGGGTTCAGTTTCATAAATTGAAGAAAAACCTGAAATCGTTCCTATCCTGCCGGAGATCATTTGCTTTGCTTTTGTAAGCATAAGCTCCCTGTGGTTCATATTGCTTCCGAGTAAAAGATAGGCAGTGTTCATGAGAACAGCTTAAATGATAAAAAACATAAGGAAAAATAAAATTGGTACATATTATGCAAATTTTTCAATAAGCTCCACAAGTCTGGATGCATACCCCATTTCGTTATCGTACCAGGCAATGACCTTCACCAGTTTATGTTTGCTTCCAATTACTGCTGTAAGTCCTGCATCAAAGATCGCAGAATGGGTATTCCCAATAACATCGACGGATACTATCGGGTCTTCGGTATACTCCAGGATACCTTTCAGTCTTCCCTCTGCTGCTTCCCTGAATTTATTGTTGATCTCATTGATACTGGCTGATCTTGCGAGGGTACATGTTAAGTCCGTGAGGGATGCATCAGGTACCGGTACCCTAATCCCCGCACCTCCGAGGTTTTCTTTCAGATGCGGGAATATTCTGGTGACTGCCTTTGCAGCTCCTGTTGTTGTCGGTACTATGGAACACCCGGCAGCCCTGGCTCTTCTCAGGTCCTGATGAGGTGCATCCAGCAGATTCTGGTCCTTGGTATATGAATGCACAGTGGTTATAAACGCTTTTTCGATGCCCCAATATTCATCCAGTATCTGAACCAGTATCGCTACATTGTTTGTTGTACACGAAGAATTTGATATGATGACTTCATTCCGGTCAATGATGTGATCATTTACGCCTAAAACAATATATTTGACATCATCTCCTTCATCCTCCGCCGGGGCTGAAATGATCACCTTCCGGGCCCCCGACTTTTCCACATGCTTTAAGGCATCTTCCTTTTTAACAAACTTACCTGTCGACTCAAGAACAACATCTATATTCAACTTTTTCCATGGCAATTTCCCAGGATCTTCCTCCTGCAACACAATGATCTTATGACCATTCACCAGGATATGATCTCCATTATTTTGAACATCTCCATCAAAACGGCCATGAACGGAATCGTATTTCATTAAATGAGCCAGTATCGCGGAATCTGCCAGATCATTAACGGCTACCACATCCATCCCGGGATTGAGCAGCAGCCTTCTCAATGTGATTCTTCCGATCCTCCCAAAACCATTAATCGCAACGCGAATTTTTGACATTTTTCCTGAATTTAGAAACAAAGACCCAAAATTAAAAAATTTGATGTAATGAAATTAAAAAACACCACACAAAAGCATGGTGTTTCTTATATCTGTAATTATTATAAATAGGTTCAGTTAACCATGATCTTACCGAGATATACTTCATCATCATTGACCACTTTAATGAAATAAATACCTTTAGGGCTCGCACTCATATCGAATTGTTTTGCATGCACATCACCTTCTCGCACGTATGTATTATAACTGAAGGTCTCCTGTCCATGAATATTAAATACAGCAACTTGCAGGTTCCCATCAACCCCATCTATGGTCAGATTGAACAAGCCATTTGAAGGATTCGGATAAATCTCGATGGTAACATCACTATTGAGTTCATTAATACCAAAGCAATAGGAAAAATCGAATGTGATGGTAACATCATCCCTGCCTACGCAATCATCCGCGTTTGTTATTTCAAGCCAGATTTCCCTGATATCAAACCCTATACCGGTGGTGCCCACCTTGATGCTTTCTTCGATGGAACCGTTCGACCAGTAATAGTCCATACCCGGAACATTGGCAGTCAGTACAACTGAATCATACGGACAGGCTGAAATATCCTGACCAAGGTTGGTTTCCGGGGCATATGATACACTAACCTGCGTGAAATGCTGAGCAGTATTAAAACCATCATCAACTTCAACAGTAAAAACAGTATTCACAATAGGATTCACAAAAGGATCCTGGTTATTGGTTGGAAAACCGGACATATGAGGATCAGAGGTCCAGGTATAGGTATAAATGCCGGTTGTATCTCCTCCTCCTCCATAAGCATGCAAATGTGTGCCGGCGCCATCACAAATGAGAGGGTCGTCAGCGATAGCAGTAACATTCAAAGGGCCACCCTCAACTGTAATAACTACCATATCTGCTTCATCACCTTCACAGGATGTAATAAGATCAACAATATTTAATGTAAATATGGTTGTTTCATATAACTTAACCGTTGTTGGATTCGATGCATAGGGGTTTATAAGTTTCTCAACCGGCTCCCATAAATAGACATAATCACCTGTTCCATTGCTGCCGCTTCCATTCAGGGTGGTATAAATCCCATACGGAATAGATTCATCTTCACCTGCATTTGGAATAGGTAGTGGCAACACTTCAACTTCCACCTGTGCATTCGCTGTATTATACCCATCAAACAGGCTAAGATAGTAAGTAGTATTTTCCACCGGACTAACATACGGATTTTCCAGGTCGGAATTAAAACCCGGAGGATCAGAGGTCCATGTAAAGGTATAATCTTCAGAACCGCCTGATGGAAATGCAAATAACTGGGTTGTTCCGCCTAAACAAATCTCATCCGGATCAGCATAAGGGTTAGCTCCTAAGGGGCCACCTGTTATATAAACGACCATTTCATCTGCATCCTGACAGCCGCCTGCCAGATCGGTAACCGTTAAAGTAAAGATGGTTGTGAGGTCCAGGAGTACTGTAGTGGGTGTGGGGCTGCTTGGATCATCAAGCAATTCAGCCGGTTCCCAGGCAAAAGTATAGTTACCGGATCCCTGGCTGGCAGAGCCCTCCAAAGTTGCCGGCGTACCGTAAGGTATAGATTGATCGATGCCGGCATTTGCCTCCGGCCCGTCAACATATACGGTTACGCTATCCGTAGCCGCTGAATCACAAAGCGCTAAAACAGTAATATAGTATGTGGTTGTAATAAGCGGACTAACAGTAATGGAAGTTGTGGTATCCCCGGTACTCCAAATATAGGTATAAGGTTCATAT
>DAOWEV010000077.1 GCA_030638325.1 Bacteroidales bacterium | reverse complement strand
GTTTTTTCAGTTTAAAACAGGTCTTGTATTGTTCATAGCAGATGGAAAGAAGAATATATTGAACTATTACAACAATTTGGGATTGATTATAACGATAACTACCTTTTTAAACCTGTTGATACAAATTATTTCGTGCCTGACAGCACTTGATGTTAACAATGGGATCTATTTTCTACCGATATGTAGTCCCTAACGGGACTTTCGGAAAACAATCCGGTCTGAAAAATCAAATACAATATCTAACTACATCTCCTGTTTTTCGCATGTGTTAAAAATTCTCTCTGTAACCATTTATTTTATTAGAGTTGGTTTTTATTTTGGGTCATGCATTGCACAAAACAGGAAAAGCACAAAATTCAAAACCGTATATTCTATAGAAAATCCTTTGTTTTGAATATTTGGTTATTTGAGTTTTGAATTTGTTTTCCCGATATCTATCGGGATTAGGATTTGGTGCTTAGGATTTATTTCACTAAGTAAACGATTAGTGTGAAAAAAAATCTGAAATCTCAAATCGTTAATCAATACCAACAGATAATTGATCCGGATCGAGTTTCCTGATATATTCCAGTAGTTCTTTTCCTTTTTCCGAAGCGATTTGTAATTGATCATAATTGATCACATAATTATTGAGGTATTGCAGAACCAACTCATCATTGCCTTTGTTACCGGGCATGATACCGGAGAAGAAGAATCCCAGTTTTTCAAATTCGCTTGTCAGCATCGCCGTATATTCATCATCCAGTCTCAAATATAAATAAATGGTTTCAAGTCTCTGCAAACAAAGGGACTTTAAGTTTTTATGAACCTCTGCTACTGCATTTTTACCATAGTTCAATACCGAGATATGGGCAGTCAGGCTATTATGATCGGTTTTCACCCTGGTAGTTGTAGCTTCGGCTGGCAGTTCGGCAATTTCACCCGGGCTGGTGATTTCAGGATTCACTCCAAGGTGACGGTATATGGATTCTATCATTTTCCTGTGGCGAGTTGGAGGGTAGACCTTGTGAAGCGCCGGGGGATTGATATAAAGAAACATAATGACGACACTTTCACGTTGTGGTTTTTTCTGGTCAATTCCTTTGTAAACTCTCTCGATTCCGCTTGAGATAAAAATTGCGCATTCCTTAAAGCCAAATTTTATAACGTTTTTTTGAGAGAATGAATGTGTTGTGATTGCACGGGCATAAATACCAGTAAACCGGCGTTTCTTTGCTTCTTCAAGAATTGCGATGCTTAGCTTGCTTAAACAACCCTGTCCCCTGTATTTCGGTTTCGTAAAGGCCACACCTTTTTCCGGAGGCAAGTCATCATCTTCACATTCTATAGCATTGTGTGCAATGATTTCATTATTATCTGTAATGGCTATAAAGGAGATCAGCTTACCGGTTTTATTGAGTTCCCTGACCCTGTCAGGATAATAGACATCTTCATGGACATATGTATAGCCATAAGAGCTATAGGCTCCTTTTGATACCTCCACAGCTTCTTCCGGTTTCATTCTGCGGACCGTATACCTGACTGATCCTTTAGGGAGCGCTTCTTCGTTCTTTTCATGTTCAGCTTCAACCAACTCTTTTTTGGAGAGCAGCTCATGTATTTGCTTGTTATTCAAATGTTTAAAAAGGATGGTCTGCTTGCCTTCCTTACCCAGGTTCTGAAATGATACCTCATCCAGGATCTGTTTCATGAGGAACGTTCCAAGGCCTTTCTGATCCAGGTCTTTTTTTAGCGTATCTATCGAATATTCATGAACGAGTGAAGGATCAAAGGGAATTCCTTTTTCCTTGATGATAATGCTCAATCCAAGCGTCTGGGGTTCCAGAATAATCTCAAAACTGGCATCTTCATCTTTTTCAAAAGCATATTTAATGACGTTGGACACAGCTTCTTCTGTGCCCATCTCCAGATTGTATATATCCTCCTGTTCAAAACCCATGATACCGGCCATTTCCTTAACTGAATTCAGCACTATTGGCAGGTATTCTATATCGCTGGGAACAGTAAGTTTGACTCTTTTTTTCATTAAAATTTAATCAAAAAGATCAATAGATTCGGGGACAAATGGGCTGGCATCACCACCATGCCTGATAATATCTCTTATGATGGATGAGTTCAGGGCTGTGAGCTCGGGCGTTGTTAATAAAAATATTGTTTCGATCTCCGGATAAAGTTTTTTATTGATCTGCCCGATACTTCTTTCAAATTCAAAATCGGCAGAGGTTCTGAGCCCTCTCAGGATAAAACCGGCATTCATTTTCCGGCAATAATCCACCGTCATCCCGGAATACTTATCCACCACTATTTTCGGTTCATCCTGAAATACTTGCTGAATCCATTTCATACGCTTCTGAATGGGAAAGAAGTGTTGCTTTTCTGCATTCACACCAATGGCAACGATGATCTTATCAAACAATGGAAGCGCCCTTTTGATAATGGATTCATGACCCTTAGTGATGGGATCAAAAGAACCCGGAAACACAGCAATTTTATCCATGGAAGTTTTTCTACAAAAATAGGTTTTATTTTGGTAGTTGCCGGCACGCCCGTTGATAATAACTTGTTGAAATATAAATTAAGAGACATTTCAATCTCTCAAATTATATACCTTTGCAGCATGATATTTAACGAGGACATTGCCAATACTACTGCCAAGTTTTTATTGCAAATCAAGGCTGTGAAGCTGAACCCTGACAAACCCTTTACCTGGACATCCGGGATCATCTCACCTATTTACTGCGATAACCGGATCACACTGTCGTTCCCAACTATCAGAACCTATATACGACAGCAGTTTGCCCAAATTATCATGGAAGAATTTGGGATCGTTGACCTGATCGCCGGGGTGGCCACCGCAGGCATTGCACAGGGAGCCCTGGTAGCACAGGAGTTGGGCCTGCCGTTTGTTTATGTCAGGTCGACCCAGAAACAACATGGCATGGAGAACAAGATTGAAGGGAGGATTGAAGCTGGTAAATCGGTGGTAGTGATCGAAGATCTTGTATCCACAGGAAAGAGCAGCCTGGCTGCCGTAGATGCTCTCCGGGAGGCGGGATGCAATGTAAAAGGCATGGTAGCCATATTTTCCTATGACCTTGATATTTCCCGCGAAAATTTCAAAAAACATGACTGCAAGCTCATCACGCTGTCCGACTATAATATACTTGTCCAAAGAGCAGCAGAAGAAAACTTCATAAGTAAAAAAGACATTGAAGCGTTGATCGCGTGGCGCGAAAATCCGAAGAAATGGGGACGGTAAAATTTAACAGTGATAAAGTCTGCATTAACAGGCCTGTGGCTGAAACTTTTGCGTTTTTGTCAGACCTGAGTAATTTTGAAAAAATGATGCCTGACCAGGTGGTTGACTGGCAATCAACCACAGATCATTGCAACTTCACGATCAAAAACATGGCAACGATCGGCCTGAAAGTTGAAAAAAGGACACCAAACCAGCAGGTATCATTAGTTTCCGATGGAAAAGTACCTTTTAACTTTGAACTAAACTGTAAGCTTAAAACTTTATCTGAATCTTCAACCGAAGTATTTATCGAACTGAATGCAGATCTGAGCCCGATATTCAAGATGATGGCTTCCAACCCGCTGCGTAACCTCGTTAATATCATGGCAGAGAAATTAGGGGAAGAACTGGGTTAATGCCAAAACTTTCAAAGGACAAACTCAACTTCTTTCAGGTCGCATTCCAGCAATCGCCCGCCGGATAATTCCAATATCAGTTTCCCGAATTCATTGACCCCACGAATAGTGGCCATGATCTTATTTCCCTGAAAAATATATTCAGCATGTTCCCCAAAACGGTATTGGGCACGCAAATAATCCCAATCAAGCTTGTGAAAATCTTTTTTATATAAGGATAACAGCCTTTCGTTGCATCTGTTGCAAACATGTTGCAATACCATTTTCAAATCAAGGTCATGGCCTGTGTAAGGCTTTAGTGAGACCGGATTGGGAGCATCACTTCTGAATATTTCCTGATTCACATTGACCCCAATGCCTATCACTGAATAATTAAAGGTATTATCACGGATACTGTTCCGGATCAGGATCCCGGCAACTTTTTTATCCTCAATATAAATATCATTGGGCCATTTGACAGATATCCCTGCTTTCGGTAAAATTTCTTTCAGGCTGTCGTGCAGCCCCAATGAAAACACCTTATTAAGATAGAATTGCTTCTCTGGATGGAGTGAATCCGGGTAAATTATAAGACTGAATGTCAGGTTTTTACCAGGTTCACTCTCCCATAAATTAACATCTGTTCCTGTGCCGGCTGTTTGCTCATCAGTGATGATAACAGTACCTTCTTCAGGCCTTTCATCCTCCAGTATTTTTACTGCATGTATGTTGGTGGATGCAGTGCTCTTCAGCTCAATGATATGGCTTCCTATAGTCAATTGTTTCCGTGTATTTTTTGGGGCTAATGTAAGGATTTATTATATATGAATCATAAATGTTCTAAAGCTCAGGTATATCGAACATTTTGATTAATTTTGCATTCTGATCAAAATGATTTGAATGGCAAAGAAAAAAAACAACTCAGAATCCCTGTCAAAGTTCGTCATCAAAGGGATGCAGGAAAAAAAAGGGAAACGAATCATAAGTCTGAACCTGAAAAACATTGAAAATTCTGTTGCTGAGTATTTTATCATTTGTCATGGAACGTCAAGGCCTCAGGTAGACGCGATCACAAAAGCTGTGCTGGAAACAGTAGATAAGGAAACAGGGATTGACCCCTGGCATAAGGAAGGCCGGGAAAATGCGGAATGGATTTTGTTAGACTATGTGGATGTGGTTGTACACATCTTTCAGGAAGAAACCCGTTTGTTCTTTCAGCTTGAAAAACTGTGGGCTGATGCAACAGTAGAGACTTATGAGAGCGAAGAGTAACAGGTAAATTGTAATTTAGTGAACAAGACATAATGGCAGAAGACAATAAAAATATCAAAAATAAACTGACACCAGAAAATCCGAAGGGGAAGAGCAATAAAAGCAAATTCAATTTTTACTGGATTTACGGTATTTTGGCTGTTGTTTTTTTTGCAACCTATCTGATAAATTTTGAAGGAAGCCCGGATAAGGTTACCTGGGGCGAACTGAAGATAATGCTGGAGGACGATGACATAGCACGAATTATCCTCGTGAATAAAGAAACCGCTGAAATTTTTATCAAGGAGGAAAAGTACAGCAAACCAAAGTATGAAGGTTTGGATAAACAGGGCATGGGAAAGTCCACCCCGCAATATATCTACAACCCGTCTTCTCCGGAGACTTTTGAGAACAGGGTTGAAGCAACGCAGGAAAACCTGGATGATCCGGTTTATATTGAAAATGAGATCAGGAGAAACTGGACAGGAGATATATTGGGATGGGTAGTACCGATCCTGATATTGGTGGTCGTATGGATATTCATCATGCGAATGATGAGCAGAGGCGCTGGCGGTGCCGGAGGCCAGATCTTTAATATTGGCAAGTCGAAGGCTCAACTTTATGATAAAAGTGCCAGCATTAATATCAATTTTACCGATGTTGCGGGTCTGGAAGAGGCAAAGATCGAAGTTAAAGAAGTGGTGGATTTCCTGAAAAGCCCGGGAAAATACACACAACTCGGCGGAAAGATCCCCAAAGGGGTGTTACTGGTAGGGCCTCCGGGAACTGGTAAGACATTACTGGCCAAAGCTGTGGCCGGAGAAGCACAGGTTCCTTTCTTCTCTATTTCCGGTTCGGATTTTGTTGAGATGTTCGTAGGTGTCGGGGCTTCCAGGGTACGTGATCTGTTTAAGCAGGCCAAGGAAAAATCACCTTGCATCATCTTTATCGATGAGATTGACGCAATTGGCAGGGCCAGGGGCCGTAATGCAATAACAGGCGCTAACGACGAAAGAGAAAATACCCTCAACCAGCTGCTGACGGAGATGGATGGCTTTTCCACCAACTCCGGTGTGATCATCATGGCTGCCACCAACAGGGCCGACATTCTGGATATGGCCCTTTTAAGGGCCGGCAGATTCGACCGGCAGATACAGGTTGAACTTCCCGACCTGAAAGAGCGCAAGGCCATATTTGAAGTTCATGCCAAAGAACTTAAGATGAACAAAGAAAGTGTAAATCTTGAGTTTCTGGCCAGGCAAACGCCTGGATTTTCGGGCGCTGATATTGCCAACGTCTGTAATGAGTCAGCCCTCATTGCAGCCAGAAATGGCAAAAAGATCATAGACCGGCAGGATTTCATGGATGCCATCGACCGGATCATAGGTGGACTTGAGAAAAGAAATAAGATCATTTCCCCTAAAGAAAAGAAGGTGATCGCCTTCCATGAAGCAGGACATGCATCCATCTCATGGTTGACCGAACATGCCCATCCGTTGGTCAAGGTAACCATAGTGCCGAGAGGCAAAGCACTTGGCGCGGCCTGGTACCTTCCTGAAGAAAGGCAGATCACAACATTTGATCAAATGTTTGATGAAATGACTGCCGCACTGGGTGGAAGAGCTGCCGAAAAAATAGCTTTCGGCAAAATATCCACGGGCGCCCTGAACGACCTTGAAAAAGTGACCAAGCAAGCCTACAGTATGGTGGTCTTCTTTGGATTGAATGATAAGATTGGAAATATCAGTTATTATGACTCTACCGGCCAGCAGGAATATTCTTTCCATAAACCTTTTAGCGAAAAGACTGCTGAGATCATCGACCAGGAAATTAAAAAACTGGTTGAGAATGCCTACCAAAGAGCCCTCAAAATCCTTAACGAGAATAGAGATAAGCTTAATAAACTGGCTGCCATTCTTCTGGAAAAAGAAGTGATCTTCAGTGAAGACCTTGAGAAAATCTTTGGAAAAAGGCCTTATGCGGATGAAAAATATATCCCGGGCGAAGAAATAAAAGACAGCGGAAAGAAAAAACCTGC
>DAOWEV010000208.1 GCA_030638325.1 Bacteroidales bacterium | reverse complement strand
GAAAACCGGTGAAGTTGGAAGTTGGGATGCAGCAATGGTTGTCGTATCAAGTGTTTTGATCATCGATTCTGTTTACTGTATGTGGTACTGGGGAAATGATAATATCCACACCAAAATGGGATATGCTACCACATCAGCGGATGAGGCCGGTAAGTGGGATATAGCAGGGATCCCTGGTCAGCAAAGAGAGGTCAGGGTGCAGTTATTTAACAAGCTGGAGTTCATTAAAGTGGATAGTTTAATCCGTATTCTTCCTGAGCTAACCGGCACAGCCTGGATCGATGCCTGCAATAAGCTGGCACTGGCTTATTCGTTGAATGATTATGTGAAAAGCTATTTTTATGCGGAAAAGGCGCTTGAATTGGCTAAAAAGGATGCTTATCCAAAAGGCAGGGCCATGGCTTTATATAGTATCGGTAACAGCCAGTATGTCCTTGATAACTATTCTGAGGCACTTGCCAGCCAATTGGCTGCCCTACGGATCTTCGATTCCCTGGGCATGCAGCATGAGGCCGGAAATTTATTATCGCAAATTGCCAGTATACACAGCTATTCCGGATCTTATGACGTCGCTTCCAGGTACCATCAGCAGGCACTGGAGGTATTTGAAGCTCTTCGGGATACCGGGTCCATTCTCCTTACATTGGATTACCTCGGAAATGTATACCTGCAAGCGGGGGATACCAGTCAGGTGCTGAAGGCTTTTCAAAACAAACTGTCATTAGCAAAGGAAAGTGAAAACATCAGGGCGCAGGGAAATGCTAATGAGGCATTGGGTGAGAGTTACCAGGGACGTTCATTGGACTCATCATTGTTTTATTTTGCCGAAGCCCGGAAAATCTGGGATACCCTTGACTGGCCCCAGCTGGGAATAACCTACCTGAAGATGGCTGAAGCCTGCTATGCCTCCGGACCTGAACACTACAGCGAAGCGGAAGAAAATTATTTAAAAAGCTATCATATCTTAATAGCCGCCATCGGTGGCGGACAGGATCAATTGAGATTGTGTAAAGGATTGGCGGAATTATATTACCATACAGGCAGGCTTGATAAAGCCAGGGAATATCTTGATCTTTCCCTTGAAATGTGCCAGACCTTCCTGTCGAAACATAACCATCAAATGTATGTATCGCTCAATAATAAGCTGGAATATGATATCTTCCTGAAAGCTTTCATGGAAAAGATATACCGGCTTTATTACAGGCTCGATTCCACTATACAGGACAAAGATGCTGCCTTGCAACATTATATGCTGGCCACGGCCTGGAGAGACAGTGTTTCAAACGACCAGAACTGGAAAAAGGTCGCTATGATACAGGGGCAGCATGAAACGGAGATCAGCCACAACCAGATTACCATGCTGGAAAAGGAAAACGAGGTACAGAATTTGATAATTCGACAATCCAGGTTCTACATGTTTGCCATGGGTGCGTTCCTGGTCATTTTTATCTTTATGGCTTTTTTGTTCATTCGGCAGAATAAGATCCGGGCCGAACACAGATCTGTTGCCCTTGAACAAAAACTTTTGCGCCTGCAAATGAACCCCCACTTTATATTTAATGCCCTTTCGAACATCCTTAACTTTATCAACAGGAAAGACCTGGACAAGGCGACGGACTACCTGACAAGTTTTTCACACCTGTTGCGCAGCACGCTTGAAAGTTCAAGGGAAGACTACATTCACCTGGAAGAGGAGATCAACAGCCTTAGATATTACCTGAATCTACAAGCGTTAAGATATACAGATAAATTTGAATTTTCGATTGATGTTGACGAACATATTGACCTGGAGAATGCCATTATCCCACCCATGCTTATCCAGCCTTTCGTTGAAAATTCCATTGACCATGGAATAAAGGACAAAGCCGGTAAAGGACACATTTATATCCGTTTCAGACTGGTACAGAAAAAAGTTATCTGCGAAGTAGAAGACGACGGAGTAGGCAGGGTAATAGCAGCCAAAGCCAAATACCAGGTGCGAAAAACCCATAAATCACTTGCCACAGAGATCATTATGGAAAGGATCCAGTCACTGAACAAAAAACTCAAAAATAAGATACATTTAAGCATCATTGATTTGAAAACAGAAAACAACCTTCCGTCAGGCACTAAGGTAGTGCTTGATCTTCCTTATTTGATTGACTGATTTTATATATGTGGTTCATCATAAAGATGAGGCGCACAATCGTGCGTCTTTACTTTTCCCCCATGCTATTCAAAACACCTCAACCCCTAACCCCTTCTCCTCCAGGAGAAGTGGGATGGGGGTGGGGATAGGGGTAGGGTTTGAAGCTTAGGTAAATACCTTGCAGTATTGAAAGTATCCTCATCCGCCCCTAAGTGCAACAAGTGATAAAATGTTTTACCGGGAAAAGCCATAAGTGAAGATCCACCCTCTAAGAAGGTGAATTTCTATTTCACATTAAATGTCTTGTTAAATTGTTTACAATCAGCGGCATACCCCTTCTCCTGGAGGAGAAGGGGCTAGGGGATGAGGTGTATTTCAACACGCATAAACACTTATTCAACTAATAGAAGTACGCATTTCTGTGAAGAACCATATATGTATTGTCAAGAATATTTATTATGTTTGTATTGAACAAAGCTTATGATCCGCACCTTAATCATCGACGACGAGGCCAGCAACCGGCAGATAATCGCCGATTTACTGCAAGAGCACTTCCGTAATGTAACAGTTATTGGTGAAGCAGATAGTGTTAAAGCCGGGCTTGAATCAATAAACCGCCTTTCTCCCGATCTTGTTTTACTCGATATCAGGATGGAAGATGGGGTGGCTTTTGACCTGCTGGACCAATTAGGGGAGGTTGATTTTAAGATTATTTTTATAACAGCCTATGAAGAGTATGCCTTAAAAGCCATCAAATTCAGCGCACTGGATTATCTTCTAAAGCCGGTATCCCTTCAGGAATTAAAATCCGCCATTGCAAAAGCAGAAACACAGATCATTAAAGACCTCCATGTACAGCTGGCTGAATTATCCATGAATCTTCAATCAATTAATAATAAGCGCATTGTCTTACGTACCGCTGAAAAACTTCACCTGATCCCGGCCCAGGATATTATGCACTGCAAAGCTGAACGCAATTATTCTATGTTTTTCTTAGCCAAAGGGAAAAAGATCATTGTCTCCTATCCGTTGAAGGATTTTGAGGATATGCTGGTCGAGCAGGGCTTTTTCCGTGTGCACAAATCCCATATGGTAAACCTGTCTTTTGTTGAGGCCTATGATAAATCCCACGGAGGATATGTCATTTTAACTGATGGCACATCACTGCCGGTTGCCGAGCGGAAAAAGGGCAGCTTGCTCGAGTTATTCGATAAATTCTGACATTTATTTTACTTTGATAAACTGCGTCCTATGGGTATTGTTATGTTTCTTTAGCAAACCCGTTGAGGGCTTCACTATTCGTTCAAACTCTAAATCCTAATTTCTAAATTCTAAACAATATTTAATGATATAAATTCAAATGATCAAAAAGTGATGTTCTATGTTCCAATCTGAGTTTGAAATATCGATTCTTTGTATTGAACTCTGAAACATTTGAATTTTGAAATTGTTTAGAATTTAGAAATTAGGATTTAGGATTTATATCTATGCTCCTTTAAGATAATTCCCAAAAACAGTATCCTTTGCAAGAGGGTATCTTTATCCATAACGATAATCCTGCCCCATCCCCCTTTAGGTAAAAACATCCCGGCGTTGGGTCATCTGGGAAAAATATTCGTGTAATTATTTGTATATTCATGGTTTTTAGTGCATTTACTAATAGCGAAATGGAAAGAATCATTCTGGTTAAATGATTGCGGAATATTAACCAATTCTAAGTTAAAGGCCATCATGAGTATCTGGTGGCCTTTTTTTAACACTGGTGGTAGTGAGGTAGTGTTGAGGGAGCGAGGGAGCGAAGGGGCGAAAGGGCGACTAAGGGACTAAGGGACTAAGGGACTGAGGGACTGAGGGAGAGTTGAGATGATTTTAAATATGACATTGAACATTTGAAATTTTTAAAAAAACCATACTATGAAAAAATTAACCATCTTACTGTTTGTTTCCATCTTCATCCAGGCAACAGCCTGGTCACAGCCCTGCCTGCCGGAAGGTATTACTTTTAATTCCCAGGCTCAAATCGACAGTTTCCAAATTATTAACCCCAACTGTACTGAAATAGAAGGGAATGTTATAATTGACGGAGATAACATCAGTAACTTAGATTCCCTGTATATTCTTACGGAATTCCAGGGAGACCTTTGGATAACTAACAACCCGGCTCTTACAAGCCTGACAGGATTGGATAATGTGACTTCCATCGGAGGACGTCTTCGTATATACTTCAATGCTGCCCTGACCGGTTTATCGGGTTTGAGCAATCTGGCAACGATCGGAAAAAACCTGATGATTTACAAAAATGCTTCCCTGACGAGCCTGGAAGGCTTAGACAAGCTTTCTTATATCAGTGAATACCTGACAATAGATCAAAACGAATTGCTAACCGGTTTATCCGGCCTGGACAATCTGGATTCCACAGGAGGGTACGTAAAGATATCAAAAAACACTTCCCTGACCAGCTTATCAGGTTTGGACAATCTTTCTTCCGTTGGGTCCTACCTGAAAATAGAACATAACGAAGCCTTAACCAACCTGTCCGGATTGGATAATCTGGCTACCATCGGGGGATCTCTATTGTTAACCGAAAATGACTCCCTGGCCAACGTTGCCGGATTAAACAGCCTGACTTACGTAGGGAGTCATATGCAGGTTCAAGGCAATGACAGCCTGATAACTCTGACAGGTCTGGAAAGTTTGAGTTATATCGGCGGAAATCTTTCTTTTTATGAAAACCCTGCCCTTAGCAGTCTAACAGGTTTGAACAACCTGGCTGCCATTGGGGGGTCTCTGATGATAATGCAAAATGATTCCCTCACCAGCCTGACCGGTTGTGACAACCTATCCTCCATAGGGGATTACCTGAGGATTTACCAGAATGATGCCCTGGCCAGTTTTGCAGGTTTAGACAGCCTGACTTCCATAGGAGGATATATTAAGATATCAGGAAACACTTCCCTGATAAGCTTAACAGGTTTAGACAAGCTTTCTTCCATTGGGAATTACCTGACAATAGAACACAACGAAGCTTTAACCAATTTATCAGGATTGGGTAATCTGAATACTGTTGAAGGATATCTTAAGATATCCGATAATCCTTCCCTGGCCAACTTTGCAGGTTTGAACAACCTGGCTACCATTGGAGGAGGCCTTAGTATTTATAGCAACGCTGCACTGTCCAGTTTAACAGGACTGGACAACCTGACTTCCATAGGAGGGATTCTTTGGATATCTAATAATCTGGTGCTTTTCAGTCTGGCAGGGATAGACAATATATCAGCGGCATCTATAAGTGAATTAATAATATACGACAACTACTCATTATCAATATGCGATGTGCAAAGTGTGTGTGATTATCTGTCTGCTCCCGGTGCATCATATAATATCTCTAATAATGCCAGTGGCTGTAACGATTTTTATGAGGTAGGTTGGTTGTGTGGTTTAGACTCTATTCCCTGTCTGCATGATGGCATAGTTTTCGACAGCCAGGTTCAGATCGACAGTTTTCAGATCAATTACCCCAATTGCTCTGCAATTGGAGGGGATGTTTACATCACCGGGGATGATATCACCAATCTGAATGGATTAAGTGTGTTGGTAGCCATCGGTGGATCCCTGCGTATTGACTATACTCCAAACTTAAATAGTCTGAACGGCTTGAATAATATAACCCATTTAAATGATGATCTTACAATCGGTTCATCTTGTGAGTTGACTGATCTGGTTGGGCTGGATAATTTAAGCTCAGTTGAGGGGAGTCTCAATATAAACAGCATAAACCTAAAAGATTTTACAGGATTGGAGAATCTGGCCTCAATTGGAGGATTTAGTATTTCAGGCGCTGATGCTCTGACCAGCTTTACAGGCCTTGAGCATCTGAATACCATCGGGGGGAACTTTAGCCTTTTTGGAAACAGTGCCCTCACAAATTTAACGGGCTTGGATAATTTAACGTACATTGAGGGAGACCTTTGGATTGAGGAAAACGAAGAGCTTACAAGTTTGACAGGCCTGGACAATTTGGAAGCGGGATCTATCGATAACTTAAGCATATTCAATAACAGTGCTTTGTCATCTTGTGAGGCAGAGGGCATATGCAATTATTTGTCCGGCCCGGGAGGAACGGTCATTGTTCGGGATAATGCTCCCGGCTGCAACAACCCCGTTGAAATAGCCAGCGCCTGTGGTATTACCCTGCCTTGTCTGCCCTATGGGAACTACTATTTTACGAGCCAGTCGCAAATTGACAGTTTCCAGTCTTATTACCCCGGATGTACAGAACTGAAAGGTGATGTTTTGATAAGCGGAGATGATATAACTGATCTGAGTGAATTTATCGAGGTGACCTCGATCTGGGGGAGCCTCTTGATAACGGGCAATAATGCCCTGACAAATTTGACGGGGTTTGAAAATTTGACATCCATCGGAAAAAGCCTTTTGTTGGATGAAAATGAGGTCCTTGCCAGTTTGACAGGATTGGTCAATCTGGCTTCCGTTGGCGGGCAACTGGAGATTGGATTTAATGATCTCCTGGTCAATTTATCCGGACTGGATAGTCTGACATCCATCGGAGGAGGTATTTCAATATATGGTAATGGTGCCTTGACCAGTTTATCGGGATTGGATAATGTGACTTTCACAGGGGGTGATTTAACAATTGGAGATTATATTGAAGGGGGCGGAGGTAACCCATCCCTGGCCAGTTTAGTGGGGCTGGGAGGTTTATCTTCTGTTGCCGGGAACCTGATGGTCTATGATAATGATGCCCTGACAAGTCTGACCGGGATGGAGGGATTGACGTTCATAGGCGGATACAATGCGATTTTTGATAATGACGGGCTGACTGATTTAACGGGACTGAACAATGTGACAACCATCGCGGATGACCTGTATATTCTGGAGAATGAAGCCCTGACCAGTTTGACAGGCCTTGAGAACCTGAATTCTGTAGGAGCACTCAATATAGGATTAAGTGGTTATTACGGTAATCCATCCCTGACCAGTTTAGAGGCCCTGAGCAATTTGACCTCAACCAGGGGAGACCTGAATATTATTGATAATAAAACCCTGTCCGGCTTAACCGGGCTTGAAAATTTGACTTCCATAGGGGGATCTGTTGAAATTTCCGGCAATGCTTCCCTGGTTGATATGGCCGCTTTGATCAAGCTAAACTCAATAAGTGGAGTGGCAATAAATGACAACGATGCGTTAACCAGCCTGACAGGGTTGGAGGGTTTGACGTCCATCGGGGGAGGCTTGGGTATTAATAACAATGATGTCCTGGCTGGTTTAACAGGGTTGCAAAATGTGTCATCCATTGAGGGAGGCCTTGTTATTGGATATAACGAATCGCTGACTGATTTATCCGGGTTGGATAATGTTAGTTCCATCGGTTATGACCTCTATATTTATGGCAATAATTCTTTGACCAGTTTGATGGGAATTGAAAATGTAACCGTCATTAACGGTGACTTATCAATTGGTTATTGTGGGGGCGGATCGAATGGCAACCCTTCCCTGGCCAGTTTAGCAGGACTGGAAGGACTGACTTCCATCGGGAATAATCTTTACATTGATGACAACCTGGCTCTGACAAGTATTGCGGGACTGGAAAATGTGACTTCCATCGGCTCAGCCCTGGTTGTGACAGGTAACCAATCTTTGACCAGCCTTACCGGCCTGGACAGCCTGATTGCAATTGGTGCTGACCTGATCATCGAAAAGAATGAGGCGCTGACGGATATAACATCATTGGAAAATGTTGATGGCGGCTCCATCTCAAACTTAACCATCTCAAGTAACAGCTCTTTGTCATCCTGCGCTGTGCAATGCATTTGTGCTTACTTGTCGGGACCAGCCGGCAAAGTAGTCATTCATGATAATGCTCCCGGATGCAACAGCCCCGGCGAAATAGCAAATGAATGTGGATTTACAATGCCCTGTCTGCCCTATGGCGACTACTATTTTACAAGCCAGGCCGAAGTTGACAGCTTCCGGTCCTGGTACCCCGGATGCACAGAATTGGAAGGAAGTGTATATGTAAACGGAAGTGATATAACTGATCTGGATGGTTTGAGTGAAGTGACATCCATAAACAGAAATCTTATCATTGCCGGAAATGATAACCTGGCAAGCCTTTCCGGTCTGGAAAACCTGTCTTCTATAGAGGCGGGACTCGAGATTGGAAATTATTCTCTGGGTGGGAATCCTTCCCTGACCAGTTTGACAGGTCTGAACAATCTGGATACCCTGAGGGGGGCACTTACGATTGTAGAAAACCATTCCCTGACAAATCTAACAGGACTGGATAATCTGGATTCCATAGGTGGGGAACTAACGATTGTAGAAAACCATTCCCTGACAAATCTAACAGGACTGCACAATCTGAATGCCATCGGGGGGTCACTTACAATTATGGGAAATCATGCCCTGACAAACCTGACAGGCTTGTCCGGTATTGCTTTTTCATGGAATATTTCGATTGAAGATAACGACGCCCTGACAAGCCTTTCAGGCCTTGAAGGAATTGAAACTATAGGTTCGTCCCTTCGTATTGCCGGTAATGATGCATTGGCTAGCTTAACAGGTTTGGACAACCTGACCGCTATCGCAGGGTGGTTCTGGTGGGGAGGAGGATTAGAGATCCATGACAATGATGCCTTAATTGATTTAACCGGCCTGGAAAGTCTGACTTTGGTTGGAGGAGAATATGAAACAGGAGGTATCTTCATAAGCGACAATGAAACTCTTGTTAGTTTAAAAGGTATTGATAACATAGAAGCAGCAACCATACAGGAATTATCTATTCAGAATAACCCTTCCTTATCCACTTGTGATGTAGAAAGTATTTGTGATTATCTGGTAAGTCTTGATGGGTGGGTGGCTATTGACAGTAATGCTGTGGGCTGCAACAGCCGGGAAGAAGTGGTGGAAGCTTGCACTTTTGGAATCACGGAGAAAGTACCTGAAGAGAGATGCGTAGTTTACCCAAATCCCACTAATGGAATTGTCAATTTTCAATTCGGCATTGTCGATGTTCAAAGGGTGACATTGAAGATTTATGATTTACAGGGCAGGGAAGTAGCCACCCTTTTGGATGAGCAAAAACCAGCCGGGGAACATGTTGTTAACTTTGACACTAGAAAATTACCTTCTGGCATTTATATATATCGAATATCGAACACCGAATACCGAATGTCGAATTTTGGGAAGCTAGTAGTAGTTAAGTAGGGTTGAGAGTTTAGATGATTTCAAATATGACATTGAGAAAAACCCATTTGAGATAAGCACTGTGCGGAAGAAGTAACAAATGAGCAATAGATAGCTTTATTCTTATCAATTATTTAAAACAGGAGGTGTTATGAAAAAAAAATTACAAGTTAGTTTCATGTTTACGGGAATGGCGTTACTCATTTTTATGACGCTCAATTCCTATGCCCAGACAAACTGGACAAAGCATCCCGACAATCCCATCATGACAGGTGCAGCTGGTACCTGGTATGAAGATGTTTCAAATCCAAGTATACTTATTGAGCAGGATACATTTAAAATGTGGTTTAGAGGTTATCCCGATGCAAATGCGATGTTCCAGATAGGATATGCCTGGTCAACCGATGGAATTAACTGGAATATCCATCCGCACCCGGTAATACCCGTTGGATGGCCGGGGGCCTGGGACAGGTATAGATCTATAGGAACAATATTACGTGCTAATGATACACTTAAAATGTGGTATATCGCAACCCCAAACTTCTCTAATTATTCAATTGGTTATGCCTGGTCTTTGAATGGTATAGCATGGAATCTACACTCTGGTCCTGTACTTGAGAAAGGGCCTCCCGGATATTGGGATGAAAATAATGTGTATGGCGGCTCGGTTTATTACGATGGAACAGTATATCGCATGTGGTACGACGGGGTCGGTGCCGACTACGTGGGCAGGATTGGATTTGCAACCTCACAAGACGGCATTAATTGGGTCAAAGATTACTATAACAGTCCAATGCTGGAACCGGACTCGGGAACCTTTTATCAATCCCGGATTTTGGGAGGGCCTCTTGTTAAATTAGGTGACACAATTTACAACTTTATCAGCGGTTACGATTCCAGCTACTACCAGGATTATCACGCAAGGATTGGTTATGCATATACCACCGATTATGTTAATTGGACGGTTGGTAACAATGGTCAACATGTATTGGATGTCGGAGCCCCTGGAGAATGGGACTCTTTTTACGCATTTCTTCCGGAAGTATTATTCCACGATGGAAGTTTTTATATGTGGTATGACGGTAGAAACGACACACTGTATTCCAGGATCGGTTATGCATTGGGAGATACTATTCCCCAGGTAGGACTATCGGAAAATAATGAAGCTTTTTCAGGAAATGTGAGTGTATTCCCCAACCCATTCTCAAATAATGTGACCATAACTTATCAGCTTGCCTGGAGATCATCGGTAAAGCTTGAAATTATTGATGTTAATGGACATCTTGTTTCAACTCTGGTTGATGAAGTCCGGCCAAAAGGCCAATACCAGGCTGTATTTGATGCGGCCGATTTGCCAAACGGTATTTATTTCTGTGTCCTCAGAACTAATGCAGGAATAGAGTCGATCAAGGTTGTGAAGCACTAATATTGACAATCACACCAGTCTTTGGTAGTGGAATAACCGAAAGTTATCGGATCAGAAGTAACTCGAGCCGTCCCAGCAATGTGTACATACCTTCTCTTTCGGCAGTCCTATGGCTTCCACCAGATCGTCCAGTTTCTGGTATTTCAGGGAGGTTACTCCGATTTTCTCCCTGATCTTTTCAATCATGGCATAATACCGGTCGGTGCCCGGCCTGGCATATTCGTCCAGATGCCTGTCGTCTTTGCCTTCGAGTTCATTGATAGCCTTTCTGCCAGCGAGGTCGAGGGTGGAACGGGATCTTGAAAAGTTCAGGAATTCACACGGATATATCAGTGTCGGGCAGGCAGGCCTCACGTGTATTTCACGGGCGCCATACTCAAACAAGATCTCAACATTGTCTTTGAACTGGGTTCCCCTTACTATGGAATCGTCACAGAAGGCAATTTTTTTTCCTTTTATCAACGACCTGACAGGTATTAGCTTCATCTTGGCTACCAGGTCCCTTATCTCCTGGTTTTGCGGCATGAAGCTCCTGGGCCAGGTCGGTGTGTATTTCACATATGCCCGCTTATATGGTATTTGTTTATGGTTTGAATAACCGATTGCATGCGCAATCCCTGAATCCGGGATCCCTGATACAAAATCGACTTCAATGTCATCGTTCCTCGCTAATGCAGCACCACAGCGATACCGGCACTCTTCCACGTTGATGTTTTCATATTCAGAACTGGGATACCCATAATAGACCCAAAGAAAAGCACAGATCTGCATCTTGTCATTGGGTGGCCTCTTCTGCTCATAGCCATCTGCTGTTATCAATACGATTTCCCCGGGGCCCAGGTGTTTTTCAATTTCAAACCCAAGATTGGAAAAGGCACTTGACTCGGAACTAACAGCAAAAGCCCCATCTTTTTTGCCCATGACAATTGGTGTCCTTCCCAATTTATCCCTTGCGGTATACATCCCTTTTTTGGTAAGAAGCAGCAATGAACAGGACCCTTCTATATTGTTGAATACATTCTGAATCCCCTTCTCGAAAGAGGACTCCTCATCGATCAACATAGCGATGAGTTCTGATGGGTTGGTGCCCCCGTCGCTCGTCTCTGAAAAATGCCGGTATTGTTTGAGTGCCCTGTTGGTGAGTTTTTCTATATTATTGATCTTGCTAATTGTGACCACGGCAAATTCGCCCAGGTGTGAATTGATTCGGATGGGCTGGGATTCTGTATCACTGATGACACCTATACCACTATTGCCATGAAATTTGTGAAGATCAGGTTCAAATTTGGTTCTGAAATATGAATTCTCGATGTTGTGGATAGTCCTCTTGAATTCCTTATCATTCAAAACTGCCATCCCACCTCTTTTTGTTCCGAGGTGTGAATTGTAATCGGTGCCATAGAAGAGGTTGCTAACGCAATCTGATTTGGAAATAGTGCCGAAAAAGCCGCCCATATTTTTTTTTGGTTAAGTGAATAGAATTTGATTTTCAGAAAAGGCTTAAAACTAAAGCTTTTCTTTTGATTAAAAGGGGGATGTTGAAAAGTTGTTAATTAAAGATTGCTGATAGCGGTCTTGTATTGCAACAAGCCTAAGCTGTTTTATTGCTACAGCTAACATTATCCGGTGATTGAGAGTACACTGCCAAATAATTGAAAGTAAAGATCATTAAAATTAAAAATAGCTTTTTCATGGCTGATGGATTTGGTTAAATAATGACTTAATAAGACGCACTGCAAGATACGAAAATAAATCCTGTTTGTCAAGGATTAAAAGCCCCGGTTATCGAACCCACCCGGAGAATCCGTCCAATTATTGGCGGGATTCAAGGCTTCTTAAAACTGCGTGAGGATAGTCGGATGATGTAACGATGGAACGATTGGGCGATGTAGCGATTTAACGATTTAGCGAAGTGGTGAGTTCTGCGAATTCCGGCTTCCCCCGAAAGCTTCCGACTTCGGACTTCCGACTTCGGACTTCGGACTTCCGACTTGCCTTTTATTGCGTTACGCTTTCAGTCTACAACACAATCGTCACAGTACCTTTGAAAACGTGATCCTTGCCCTGGAAATCAGTCCCGATAATTACATATGGGTAGCTTCCGACCGGAACCACCTTGCCGGTTCCGTCTCTTCCATCCCACAGGCAATCAGGTGAATCGATGTTCCTATGGATCAGAATTTTGCCCCATCGGTCGAAAATATTGACCATGAATTTGTCGACAATATCGCCGGTTGTGCCGTTTATAGAAAAGCAGTCATTCAGGCCATCCCCGTTAGGTGAGAATGCATTGGGGATGAATACAATTAGTTCCTCCGAAATGAAAACACTGAGCGTGTCGGAATCCCAGCAGCCATGTTCGTTCTCAATATACTGGATCACGTCATATTCGCCCGTATGGGTGTAATAATATACGGGATTGTCTTCATTACTGAAGGTACCATCGCCAAAATTCCATTCTATGAAAGTGTAATACCCGTCGACCTGTTCTGTGAATTCAATTCTCGGATTGTCAATGGTAGCAGTTATGGGATTTGCATCGAAACCGGAAACCGGCTGAGGGTAAATCTCAACCCATGACTCGAAAGTCTCAGTGGTTTCGCACCCGGACCCGTTTCTGACCGCCAGGGTCACATCATATGTACCCGGATATTCGTACAAGTGCGTGGGGTCTTTCATTGTCGAGCTTTGCCCGTCACCAAAATCCCAGAGATAGGTCGGGCTTGCCACCTGTGATGACAGGTCACGGAAAGAAACTTCATGTGGTGCGCAGCCGGCAACGTTTATGGCTTCAATCATTGGCTGCGGTTTAATGTCGATGGCCAGGGTATAATTCATGGTGAATTCACAGCCGGGTTCGGTAATGTCGAGGGTAATGCTTTGTAATCCCGCCTCATCCCAGGTGACATCCACAACTTTTTCAGTGCTGCTAGCCGGGGATCCCCCCTGAAAACCCCACTGAAAATCAACATTGGCAAGCGGGCTCATAGTACTGAAATCGATGGTTATGGGCTCGCTGGTACAGGCAGGCAGGGGCGTGGCAATGATATTTCCTGCAATTGGCAGCCTTGTATCCACAAATACCTGGGCAGTGTCGAGACAGCCATTTTCATCTTCAACATAACAAGTATATAATGTCGGTTCACCGGGAGCAACCACCGGACTGGGGTTGGTCTCCTGTCCGGTTAGCGAGATATCTTCGGGCAGAGATACCCAGTAATAAGTCACAGGGTTGATGTCATATTCGGCCCACAAGCTTGTGGATGTCCCGACACATACGGAATCATAAAGAGAAAAAGCGCTTAACAAAGTATAGGGATATACATCCACCTGAAAAGTGACCTGATCATAACAGCCATGCTGGTTGTAGGCCGAAATAGTAATATCGTGTGTACCCGCATCTTTGAGATATAGGCTGATGTTTTGTCCAACGGCACTGTGGTAAGCGCCATTGTCATACCATGACCAGTTCCAATCGCTGGTTGCATTGATCTCACGCAACACAAATTCAAAAAAAGGACAAATTGTAAAATCTGACAACCCGTTTAGGGTGACTTCACAATTCAGTTCGGAAATCTCAAACTGGAAACAACTGGAAGCCGGCATGTTGCATGCATTGATGATATCCACGCATAATTCATGTAAACCCGGGGAGAGAGTGTCTGTATCCATTAGCAGGGTCATCCCGTTGGCCCCGAAAATGACATTTCCATCAAGGGACCAGCTATATGACTGCCCTTGTGTACAACTGAATTCGGCCGGTTCTCCCCGGCAAATGATATTTGCCCCTACAATTTCCACAATGGGATCCCCAAAAGCTGTAACGTTCCCCTGGGCAGTGTTGCCGCAATTGTCGATGACAATATACGCGAACACAAGGCTGTCCTCCACGATAAAATAATCGCCGTATTCCTCCCACTTAACAAGATAGGTGTGATTGGTGCTTATTACGTTACCCTGGAAATACCACTCGATATTATATTCATCACCAACATTGCAATTTTCAATCGTGATTGGCCAGTCAAAGTTTTCACAGAGCTGGAAATCAGGGCTCCCAATGACTGAAAGACTGCTGTGTATGATGATGGTGTCTTTTACCGGCTCATGGTTCCCGATGCCCGAACATTTGTCGGATATAGTGCAGTAGGCTACGTCAGGGCTGCCGGAGAGGGGAAAAGTGAAGTCTGCACCATTTCCGATAGTTCCCGATGCCGGGTGCGACCAGAGATAATGCAATGGCGGTATCCCGCCTTCAGTGATGTCAACAACGGTAACGGTCACATCATTACCACAGGTATAAATACTCTGGGGGTTGGGGCCATAGGTTTTGTTGGCACTGCTTATCGGCTCGTAGTCATATACACGCAATGGAATAACTCCGGAGTACCCTTCAAAGCCGGTCCCGAAGCCGCCCAGGTTGGGCAGGTCGCAGGGGTCCTGCTGGTAACGGAAATCCCATTCTTCAGGACCTGAAGGGTTCTCGGGAATGCCATCATCGATGGCTTCCAGCAAGTAGGTGTATATCTCGCTCTCTGGCAGGATAACCAATATTGAATCATTGAAAGGCTCAGGTGTAAGCGTATATTCTCCCGGACTGGCACCCTGGATCTTAAAACCAATGAACAATGTATCCTCATAAAATCCCGGTATATTCCTTTCCAGGGTGATGATGATACGAGAACATCCGCCTTCTACCAACTCATCCACATTAAAATTGGCATTATCGCTTTCACCGGATACCGTCCATTCCGGGGCGTAACCCATTTGCGTGCAACTGATCAGGCTTCCGGCTTTCAAAAAAATGGCTGAATTGATGTAGGCCCCGATGGGTTCGTTCGTTTCCGGGTTTTCCATGTAAATGTAATTGTCAGCAACACCTATTTTGAAATAGATGTCCTGGCAGGGTGTTACCCATGTAAATATTAGAAAAGGTTTGGTCATGCCGTCTAATTCAGTCCACAGCGGCCTTTCCAAAGAATTCCCTTCATACCAGATATTGTAATTATGATCATTGATGTAACCGAGGGCCACAGGCATCGGGGTAGGGCCACCCGTGCCGTAAAATATCGAATAAAGTTCATAGTTATCGGGATGGGTATTGTAAAAGACACCGCCAACATCATATCTGACGGAGTCTGTCATATTCACATCGGGCTTACCTTGAGTACCCTCGAACAGATACTCTTCGGATCCAAATACGTATTCTATTTGGAGAGCGGTATAAAATGGCTTAAATTTGAAAGTGATTACAGAAGCATCATGTACCGTGTCGCCTTTGGTACTGCCCGAAATATGGGTGAGCATTTTATTCAGGTCGGGGTCATCGATGCGGTCACCGAGAAGGTCCCTTTCATTCACGGCAGCGCCAGTAGTATTAGGACCTTCAAGGGTTTTAACATACCCGTTTGAAAGAACGATTCCTTTTTGAAATCCAACGGTAGCAGCACCCTCTTCAAAGCTCCCGATCCCGTCAAGGTTATAATCGATATTGTATTGAACATTGCTGATCACCCCGCCGCCCCCGCAAAGGGAATCAGCAATAAGGCTATGGACCTGCTGTGGCTCCTGCAACGGATGGATGATCATTTTCTGAGTGGTTTGACCGAAAGCAGCGTAGCAAGTCAGTAGTAGTGATGAGATTAATCCGGTTATCAGCTTGATTCTCATAACTTTTGGATTAGACTGTCAAAGTTACGAATATTGTTTGGAAAACAATCATTATTACCCGGTAAAAATCAAATTTAGAAAAAAAACTTCTTAACTTTATACTCAATTTAGATCTAAGTTAACTGACCCGAAACACATAAATAATATTCATTATGAACTCTTTAATTTTTGGTCTACGCGTTGCAGGTACTATTTTCGGAATCGTTTCACTACTTCATTTATTAAGATTAGTGACATGGGCTACAGTGATCATTGCAGGATATTCATTGCCAATGTGGGTAAACGTAATGGGTTTTATAGGAACAGGATGTCTTTGCGCATGGTTGTGGAAGCTGTCTTTCAGTAAGAATGCTTAAGTGGTGAGTGTAAATTGATCCACCCAGGCGGACAGGCAATTAACAATCGAACATTACATCGAAACTATTTCACCACGATTATTTTACCGGATGCAGATTGGTTACCTGCAGACACATGATAGAAGTATATGCCGGAAGACAGGTTTTCAGCATCCAGCGTAACCCGGTGTCTGCCTTCAGCTTGATTCTCATCCACCACTACAAGAATCATTTTTCCCGCCATATCGTAAATAACAATGCTAACATTGCTCTTAAACGATAATTGATAATCGATAATAGATAACTGGTGAAACGGATTGGGATAGCAACTAATGGTAAGTTCCGAATTTTGAATTGTATATTCCGGCTCCCAAACCAAACCACCATTACTTGTGTGAAGAATAGTCCCACTGCCACCCACGATCCATCCATTGTTTTTATCAATAAAGAAGACAGCAAAGAGTTTGTTATTTGAAATACAACTGACATCTTCCCAGGTTTCTCCCCCGTCGGGAGTATGCATCAGTATCTGCTGGTGGCTAGCCGTAGGAGGGCCGCCGGAACTACCATAGCCTGTGGCCCAGCCATTGTCCTGATCGGTAAAACACACATCCAAAAGGCCAAATGTATAGTACAATTCATCTGTTTTAAATCCATTTTGAATTTCCCAGTTGAGTCCCCCGTCTGATGTATGAAGAATACAGTTATACCAACCCACAATCCAGCCCTCATAAACATTCATGAAATCAACAGCGTGAAGGGAAGCATAAGTAAGGCCATCAGCCTGCACCTGCCAGGTACTACCGCCATCCAGTGTGTTGAGTATCAATCCATCATAACCAACAATCCACCCGGTTAAAGGATTAACAAAAGATACATCGAGTAGTATCTTGTTTGCTCCTATGTCTTGAGTGGTCCAGGTTTCCCCGGCATCCTGTGTATAGAGAACATACCCGGAACTTCCCACTGCCCATCCCTTTAAAGGGTCTGCAAAATATATGGAATGAAGATCCTGGTCATTGTTTACTGAAACAGCGTACCATGTCTCACCACCATCCATGGTTTTATAGATCTCTCTATTACCAGCAATAAATCCCATGATCGTATCCTGGAAGAAAACAGATTCAAATGTTGTGGTTGTATTAACAAATTGATCCTGCCAGTTATTCCCCCCATCTTCCGTATGCAATATGGTGCCGTTACTCCCTACAGCCCAGCCTTGCAGTTCGTCTTGAATAGTGATATCGTTAATTGTATTAGTGCATCCTTGACTTATCTCTTCCCAAGATTCACCTCCATTATCTGTCTTACAAATTTTTCCAGATTGCCCGACTGTCCAAACTCTGTTTGAATTATCACCCTGGATGTTGTAGATTCCTCTGGTTGAACTGTCCGATTGAATTATCCAATTGAAACCCGCATCCAATGTTTTCATAATAAATCCTTCTTCCGGGTAATACATTCCATATCCACATAAATATCCCGTATCAAGATTGGAAAACCAAATATCTGTCAAATAATAGTGAAGATTTGATTGGTTTTCACTCCACGTTACTCCTCCATCAGTAGATTTTAAAAGTAATCCGGTTTCTGTTTGATCTTTAATACCACCTGAAGCCCAACCACATAGTGAGTCTGAAAAAAATATGGCATTAAATCCCATGTCTTGATTCATAAATACAGTATTCCAACTTTGGCCACCATCAGTAGTATTAAGAATGATCCCATCTTCAATATCATAGTAATCACCTCCAGCTACCCAACCATATTTCTCATTATAAAAGAAAACACTTATCAGGTGTTTATTAACTCCACTCAAACAAGAATTCCAAGTATTACCCGAATCAAAAGAATAAAGGATGTTACCACCAAATCCAACTGTCCATAATGTATCTGCATTAACAGAAAAGATATCCATTATTGGCCAACCAGTAGTTTTGTAGCATAATACCCATTCATTACCTCCATCAGTAGTTTTCAGAATTTCACCCTCAGAACTTGTAATGAATCCTTGCTGGTCAGTAACAAAACTTACAGAAGTTAAAATGAAATAAGTTGGGGCATCAAGCAACTCCCAGTTATCGCCGCTATCGGTTGATCTTAAAATAGTTCCCCGGTCGCCAACTGCCCATCCCGTATCCTGGTTGATGAAACAAACATCATTCAGACGATTCCCCTGGGGAAGTGGATTCTGCCATTCCCATTGGGCAAATGCGAAATGAAAAGTACATAATGCAATGAGAAAAATGATGATCCGTTTCATGGCCTGTTCAATTGGTGAATATGAAAATTCTTATGTTTACAGGATGATAAAGTTACGAAATAAAATCAAGAAAAACCAATTAAGCCAATGGAGGGTGCAATGTAAGACAAGAAACATGAAAATCATATACAGTTTTCCAACATTAAGAATGAATGAACTGCCCGGTGCTCAATATCGCCTAAAAGCGAGTGGCCGTTTGTCATTTTTACAAATGATAAACTATGTTAAAGAACTGTATGTCATTAACCGTCGGTCGTTACCTTTTAACAATCTTATGACAGCAAGATATTGTTGATCCCTCGATATTCAGTATATAAATCCCATTTGCTAATCCCGACATATTCAGGGTAAAGCTATTTCTTTGAGAAGCTGAATAATTCCTGGACACCATCAGCTTCCCAACAATTGAGAATATGTTTATGGTCAGAGGATCCTGTGGATGATGGTTAAGTTCTATAGTTAATTGATCTGATACTGGATTTGGATAATAATTGATTGGGTCATTCCGGACAAGATTGTTAATATTGGAAGGCTCCAGTAGATTAAATACCCTTCCATCCATTGTACAGATCCAGACCATATTGGTATCCATTGCGCATAACCCTGTAATCTGGTCCTGGAAATTTGAACATTGGGCATCTAGCATTTCATACCAGGAGTCTCCCCCATCATAAGTCCTATAAATTTTATATCTGTCGGTAATCCATCCATTCAAAGCATCATGGAAAAATATATTCTCTGGATGATTAAAGTTAAGCCCCAGGTCTTCCCAAGTGGTTCCGCCGTTCGAAGTCCTGAAAACCGAACCATAAAAAGAAACGATGAATCCGGTGGTTTTATTTACAAAATTGACATCTATGAGACCATTGGATGGAAGTGTAGTAATTGTCCAGGTAACACAACCATCGGTTGTATGGGCAACAAATCCCGGAGTGCCAATAATCCATCCTTCGTCACTGTTAAGAAAATCCACAGCCATGATGAAATTCAGGTTATCAAATGTAAATTCCTCCCAATCCTGACCGCCATTAACGGTTTTTAAAAGGGTGTTAGGCGTAGCACACAAAAAACCTGTATTTTCATCCAAAAACTGAATATCTGAATAATAAGTAGAATCAAACGCTATGTTGATAATCTCCCATGAAGATCCTGCATCAAGCGTCTTTAAGAGTTCTGATTTATCCGTTATAGCGAAACCTGTCTGATCATCAGG
>DAOWEV010000118.1 GCA_030638325.1 Bacteroidales bacterium | reverse complement strand
CGGTTGACGATTGACGGTTGACGGTTGACAGTTGACAATTAACAGTTAACAGTTAACAGTTGACGGTTGACAGTTGACAGTTGACGGTTGACAGTTGACGGTTGACAGTTGACGGTTGACGGTTGCAGAAGACGGACGGCGGAAGATATAAGAGAATATCTGAAAAAAATATTTTATTTTTGTAACAATTTCTATACTAATTCAGTCTTAAAGATGTAATACCGATTTAATAAAATAATTATGAAGAAAATTGTACTGTTATGCATTCTGGGATTATCCTTTTCCCTGAACTCGCTTTTTGCACAGGATCATAAAGTATTTGTATCGGGAAGTTCGGAAATGATCTTCTCATTTGCCACAATAGAGTATACCGATCCGGCTGATGGAAACATATATACCGGTGGAAACATTATGCGGTGGGCCCCTGTTCTCAACCTGCAGGGAATGTTGAATTTTGACCCTGCCAAAGCGGTTGGTTTTTTCACAGGACTTGCAGTCAGGAATGTCGGTTTCATTTATAAAGAACCCGGATCAAATATTAAGAAAAAGTACCGTACCTATAATCTAGGCATCCCAATAGGCATTAAACTGGGCAATATGAATAGGTTCTTCATATACGGAGGCTATGAAATTGAGTTCCCTTTTAATTATAAAGAAAAAACATTTATTGATAATTCCAAGAGGGATGTTTTTGTTGACTGGTTTGGCAGCCGTGCTGAACAAATACAACATAGTTTTATGGTTGGCTTTAACTTTCCATACGGTTTCAATATCAAATTAAAATACTACATAACAAATTTCCACAATCAGGATTACGTTGGCACTGATCCGTACCAACCTGATCTGGGGCCTCATAAACTCTATGAAGGCTTGAAATCAAATGTTATATATTTTTCGTTGAATTTCGGGTTATTCAACAAACCCCAAAAGTATTACAGTATCAAAAGCTGGGAAGAAACTTACAGGTAGGCCTGGTGGCTTGCTTTGGTAATTGTCAACCGCCAACTACCACTAAGCTTTTCTACATCTATACAGCGAATGGCTAACGCCCAGCAGTTCAAATTCTTTCTCAACATAAAGTCCCGACCGGCTGATCAACGCTTTCATGTCTTCCGAATGATACATTCTGCTGTTCCCATTAGCCACACAGGTGAAATAGAGTGAAGTGGCGTTGAGGCTATATGTCGAAGCCTCGTATTTCTGGCGGTCCCAATATGTTTCAAGAATGTACAGGCAACTGCCTTTGTCCATTGCTTCTTTTGCTTTTTCCAAAATCCGCAGTATCTCGTCTTCGGCAAAGCAATCCAGGAACTGGCTCATCCAGATGACGTCATAACCCTTCGGAAAAGATCCATCCGGGTCCAGCACATTCATTTCATAACCATCAATCCTGTCCTTTAAGCCTTGCGCCCGAATGTGTGAATAGGCTACGTTGAGTTGCCCGGGCAAGTCAACTATAGTGACTTTCACCTGCTCATCAAACCGGCAGCATTGTATTGCCCACTTTCCGGTATTGCCGCCCACGTCAAGGATCTTTCCAGGAGCATTATCAAATACAATGGGCAGCGCTTCGGGAAAAACAAGGTCTGAATAATAATGGTCAAAATTGAACCAGCTTTCCTGTACCTTATCCGGCAGCTCCGATAATCCTTCATAAACTGTCGGCCAGTCGCCAAACTCTTTCAATCCTTCAGGAGTGCCTTTCCTCACAGATTCTTCCAACCAGAATGCCGGCTTATAGCATACATCATTCACAAAATCCATATTGACCCTGGTCATGGTATCCGTCAGGATGAAAAAACCGGTTTTGGTAAGGATATACTTTTCATCCTGCAGCATCACAATCCCAATACTCAGTCCGGCGTCAAGCAATACCTTCACCCCGTATTCCGGAATTTCCAGATCTGCCGCTACTACAGCAGCACTTACTCCTTCGCCTTTCCCCTCTTTCAGCCTTTCTAAAATACCGAGATCACGTAAAGCCTTTGCCGCCTGAAACATCAGGGGAGCAAAAGCGAGTTTCTGAGCTTCCATCTTGGCTTCAAGAGCCGGTTTTTTATCCGAACCGAAGTTTTTTTTCATGGTGTTGTTGGTTACACATTACTGACTGTGGACAGTTAAATGTTAAATGCAAATCGACAATCGACAATCGACAACTGACAATTGACAATTTCAATCGCTCCCTTCAAGCTCCCGCTTTATCATTTGCCTGATACCCTCATGGATCTCATGTTCCTTTCGCCCGTATTCACCTATCTCTTCAAGATATTTTTCCATCAAAGGCAATGATTTTTCAAAATCCGGTAAATTCAATGTTTTATAAATGCTCTCAATACCTGCAATTTTATTTTTTTCGAAGTCCTCAAACCTGATCTCCGCAAGATTTCCTTCAGGGATCAGGTTTTTATCTTCATAGTATTTATCCTGAAACAGTTTAAAAAGTCTGATCAGTTTCATGTTCAGCACTTCTTTATCATAATCCTGAAGTCTGATCCCATCCAGGATCAAGTGCACGAAGTTTTGAAAAGAGACAATGGTCTGGTAAGGATCCCGATGGATATAAATGAACTTTGCTTCCGGGAATAATTCCAGAATTTGCTTGATCCTGAATCCGTTGGGAGGATTTTTTGAGATAAAGCTATGCTTCCCGGTATTTATCAATGCCGTTTTAACAAGCTTAATATAAGCTTCTTGCCAGTTTTTCCGGTCCTCTTCAGATACATTCTGAAATAACAGGCCCTTTTCAAGAAATTCATCAAAATCATCCGGAAAATAAAAGAAATAATAAAAACTGATCGCCTGCATATTACCAAGCGCAATATCCTCTTCCTGGGGATAACTGAAATCCAGCTTCAGGTTGTCGCCCGGCCTTCTTTCAGGAATAATCAACTGCGCTATCCTTCTTAACCACCATTGATGCATCAGGCAATGATTCGGAAAAACTCCCTGATAAGTAGTTACATACCCGTAGTCAGGGTGCTGGCAAAGCAGGTTGTGCAGGAGTGTGGTACCGCTCCTCCAAAAGCCGATGATAAAGACTGGCGCTTCAGTGATCTGAAAATTTTCAATCTTGCTATTATACCGGCTTTCTTCCATCCACCTGAAAATATCTAGAATCCGTGTGATGGTACTGGTCAGCAGATATTTCTTACGGAATTTTTTATCAATCCGTCGTCCTTTAACTACTTTCTTAAGATTTGGATGAGAGCTTCCCACGAGGGTGGAAACAGGAAAAGAAAAATTGGTTTTACGATTAAATGCACACATCCGGAACTTATTATTTTTTGGGGATCTGTTTCAATTATTATAAGTTTCCAAAAGTATGAATTATTCGGAATTTACATGATTAGCATATAAAAAAGAAATTAGTATTTTTGCCGTCATTTTAAAATTCTAATCAACATGAAAAAAATTACTCTTTCTATTATTCTGATCACCCTGTTCACAGGCTTAATAAAAGGCCAGGGCGTTGAGCTGACACCATTTGTGGGTTACCAATTTGGCGGAAGCATGAAATTTATTGAAGGCAAATTGAAGATCGATGATAATCTCAATTACGGTCTCACAATGGATATACCTCTTCAGGGTGTTGCCTCCCTCGAGATGTACTGGAGTCATATGGAATCACAGGCCAGTTGGAACCCTTATTCCGGATATGGCATTCTATTTCCTGACACGGCCATGAATATGAGTGTGGATTATTTCCAGATAGGGATGCTCAAACAGACGGATATAGGCACCGGTATTGTGAAGGGGTTCGGTGTTTTTACGCTTGGCGCCACCTATTTCAATGTCAAAGAAACAGGCATTAGGGATGTCTGGCAATTTTCCATCACCCTTGGAGGTGGTATTAAGGTATTTCCCTTTCAATCAGATCGTATCGGGTTCAGGTTTCAGGGGCGCCTGCTCATGCCGATGTACTTTGGCGGCACGGGCGCATATTGCGGGATAGGAACAGGGGGTGCAAATTGCGGTGTGGGTGTGAGCACATACTCCATGCTGGTACAGGGAGACCTGACTGCCGGCTTGATCATTAAGTTTGGGAAATGATCTGTCAATTAGGACGGTAAGACGGTAGGATGATTGCACGATTGGACGATTGGACGATTGCACGATTGGACGATTGCACGATTGGACGATTGGGCGGGAGGATAGTAGGCGGTTGACCTAAACGAATAAACGAATAAACAAATAAACAAATAATCAAATAATCAAATAAACAAATAATCAACCCTAAAATATGAGATTGTTAAATCTGTTCCTCCTGGTAATGGCACTTTTTATTGTCGGATGCGGAACTTCCACTAAAGTGATCGGTTCATGGCAAGCTGACAGCAACAAGACATATCATTTCGATAAGATCGCAATCATTGGGATCGCGGCAGTACCTGAAAGGAGAAAGATCGTAGAAGAAAAAATCGAGGACCTGTTACGTAGCAAAGGCATCAATGCTGATGGCGGACTGGAGTTCCTGCCACCTAACGCCAGCTATGAAAATATATCAAAAGAGATACTTTTCGGATTTCTCAAAAGTGAACGTGTAGATGCTGTCCTGACTATCAGCCTGCTCAGGATAAATGAGCACACAACATATGTATCCGGCACCTATTATTATTACCCCTGGAACGACGCCCCCTTTGGGGATTATTACGGACAGATGAAGAATACTTTTTATGCCCCCGGGTATACAACCTCTTCTGCCACAGTTTTCCTGGAAAGCAATCTGTACAGTTTTCCTGATGAAAAGTTATTGTGGTCGGCACAAACCGAATCAGTAGATGTCACGGAGCTGAATATTTTTGCCGAAACTGTGGCAAAGGCCGTTGTAACCGACCTGCTCAAAAGGAAAGTTATTGAATAGCTGATTTGCATTCTACCTGACAGTGACCGGATTCAAGTTTTTTCATATCATCCGGATACCTCTGCTATCAAAAAGGTAATAAGTTTTCCTGTTTTTCTGTTTTTTTTATACTTTTACAACCGTCAATAGTTTTATCCTGTATAATTTTTAATCAGGCTAATTTTTAATTTTTAATCTTTAATCTTAACGCTTATGAAACAATTATTACTTTTTACACTGGTTTTTTTCGTCATAACAGTTGCAGTTTCCGGGCAACAGATTGAAAACCCTGGTTTTGAGGATTGGGAAGATGCGGGAACAATAGCAGATGAACCCGTAAACTG
>DAOWEV010000094.1 GCA_030638325.1 Bacteroidales bacterium | reverse complement strand
TGTTGAAGAAGCGTCCTTGAGAACTTCCATCGAGACGATGTCATTCGGGTTGATGTTGATGTTACTGCCGAACTGGACCCCGTCAACAATATAAAGGGGGGCATTGGAAGCAGTCAGGGACCTGGCGCCTCTCAGCAATATGCTGTATCCGGAACCAGCACGTCCGCTGCTTCGAACCATGTCCATGCCTGATACTTTACCCTGCAATGCTTCAATTGCGTTGGCTGCTTTTACGGCAGCAATGTCCTCCTCCTTAACCGAGGATACCGCACCTGTAAGATCGCTTCTCTTCATTGTACCATAGCCCACTACTACTACTTCATCCAGCGTCTCAAAACTGACAGATAAGGAAATTTCCAATGTATTCTGATCAGTAATTTCTACGGTTTGTGATTCATAACCGACATATGAAAAAACCAGGCTTTGCCCGGTCTCTGCATCAATTATGAAACTGCCTTCAACGTTGGTAACTGTACCAATAGTGGTGCCTTGAATTTGTACGTTTACACCGATCAATGATTCACCGGTCTGGGCATCCGATACGATACCGGAAATTTCCCTCCCCTGCGCATCTGCGGTGTAAATCATGACAAAACTGATCAGGATCAGAAAAATTGATCTGAGCAGTTTTTGGTTGCGGTTAGCTTTTGTCATAATATAGGATTTAAGTGATTAAGTTATTGTTTGAATAGCCAATAAATTTCGTGAATTTGTTTTTGTTTTGCTAAAATTGTCTAACATATTAAGCAGAATAACATCATGCAATATATATTTCATGATGTCATAAAATGTTTAATAATTGTTATAATACTATAGTTTATCTGTCATACACAATGACTTTCAACATTAACAGTAATGCCTCCAGGAAACAGGCTAAAACCAGATAATCATGATATTCATTATTGGCAACTATCTGAAGGATCCTCCGGAAATGCGCTGTCTCCCGTTTCAAGGATCCCGAAAAAACAAAGGGAGACAATTTTTGAAAATGCCTCCTTTTGTAAGCGGAAAGTCCGGAATGAAATTAATTATCTCTTGATAAACTTCCGGGTATACACCCTGTTTTCCCGATCATTGGCTTTTACAAAATAAATTCCATTAGACAGGGATGACAAGGTTATTGTCTGGTTACCTGCTTCAAGGGATTTAATCATAAGCCTTCCGGTAATATCGTAAATGAAAACTGATTTTACATCGCCCTTGATTACAAGTCCTTCTTTGGCAGCGTAATATGCTGTTATACCACTTGCCTTTATATCGGACAACCCGGTTTCCACACCCCCTGGTACACCCCAGACCTGGATGTTATGGATCCTGGTATACTGTGATGTACCGTCATCTTTGAGCCCGGAGGTAATTTTTAGAATTACATTGTCAGAATTAATATCCTCTGTGGCAAATTCACCTCCCTGAACGCCGGCCAGAATATGTTCACCGCCGATCGGACCTTCCCAGGTCTCACCATCGTCAATTGAACTGTAGATTCGGACTCCTCTTCCGGATCCCGTACAGGAATAGGCAAATTCAATCACTGTTACGTTCGAAAGCTTTGGAAGAATAAACTGACCAACTGTGTCTCCTTCATTCGGGGCTTTACCAAGAGATACGAAGCCTGTGGTGACATCTATATTGTTTTCTGCCTGGTCACCCCGGTTTACGTATTTTGTATTGCAGAGCGGACTGACAAAATATTTCCATAATGTCACCGCACCACTGCCCCCTGTTTCATAATTTATTATTACTGTATCCGGGCCGGTAATATTTGGCACGCCCACCTCACAGCTATCAGGTGGATCGGATTGTACGCCCGGTGATGCCTCCCAGTCCTGGAAGTCGAGATCAATAAGCAGTTCTTCTGTTTGTGCATATCCGGAATATGCCAGCATGAAAAATAGCCAAAGAAATACTGGTAAATGTTTTTTCATAATGATTAAGGTTTAAATTAAACATGGATTTATTTGGTTAATCTTGAAATTTAAGAAATGATATGGCAATCAACCTAATATTTGGGTGAGAAATATAGGAGAGATATTGACATAAAATCAGCTATGAATGTTTTTGCTATCTTGTGATACCATCGATCATACCATCAATTTCTTTGAAGGAATCGTTCGTAATTGATCTGAACATGCTGGCCAAAATCTATAAAAAGTGTTATCTTACTTGTGTAATATTCAAAAACCAATCCTATGGAAAACCGCAGGGAATTTCTCAGGACCATGGCAGGTCTGACTGCTGGTGTCATGCTGCCCATCGGCTGGGGATGCAGGAGTGCAGGACCGGCCAGTGACCAATTTGGTGAATTACTGCCATTGCGTAAACTCGGGAATACCGGGGAGAAGATTACCATGCTCGGGGTGGGGGGATACCATATCGGTTGGACAACAGAAAAGGATGCGCAGGAGGTGATCGAATCAGCCATTGAGGGAGGGATCCGGTTCTTCGATACGGCCCATAGTTATGGAAAGGGGACCAGTGAAGAACGATATGGCAAGTACCTGGTTCCCAAATACAGGGAT
>DAOWEV010000156.1 GCA_030638325.1 Bacteroidales bacterium | reverse complement strand
TCGTTAGGGTCGCTACCATAGGCGGCTCCCACTTTTATTTCAAGTCTTCTTCTTTCATCTGACAGGGTCCAGTTGATCACCTGGTTTGCGATCAGGTTTCCATTGGGGACGATAACTTCAGCGCCATCATAGGTCCTTACATTGCTGGAACGCATTCCAATCCTTTTCACAATGCCTACAAGACTCTCAACCTCAATAGTATCGCCAACATTGATCGGCCTTTCAAATACAAGAATCAGCCCGCTCACGAAATTGTAAATGATGGTCTGCAAGCCAAAGCCTATACCTACCCCGAGAGCACCTGCCATCAAGCTGAACTTACTCAGATCAAATCCGGCAGCCATCAGGGCGATATAAACCCCAAAAGTGACAATAACGACCTTCACCACCATGGATATGGCTTCCGGAAGGCCTTTTTTTAACTTTATCCTGGCAAATATTTCATCTTCCAGGATCAATGAGATAAGCTTGCTAAGGGCATAAGTGATTATTAAAACCAGCACAAATCCTAAAATACTCGCCATAGAAATCTCGCTTTTCCCAATCTCCCACTTCAGATCAAGCAGACCATAAATCCAATTTAAAAAGGGACGAAACAGGTCAATTTGATCCAGGACAGCTTTAATCCATAGGAAATACGCAAAAATAACGAGGAGGTTTATGACCCTCTTCTCCAGTATTTCAATATGCTTTTTGACAATGTACAGGTCACCTGCTCCCCGTATCCTCAATAAGGTGATGAGCAATGATTTTCCCACTATAAATGAACCATAAATAACAACTGCAGTTACCATTCCTGTTATCGTCACTCCTATTAACATCCCGGCCAGACTGACATATCCGATGATATTTGCAACGAATGAAATGCCCATTAAAAGATGGATCACCAGGGCTGTATATCTGACGACTTTGTTATTAAATCCCAGATTAACCCTATAAACTTTTGCTTCCCTTCTGAAATACCAGATAAAAGCAAGGAGAGCAATCAATGATTCGAACAAAATATAGTAGCGGTGAAGAATATCCTGAGTATAGAAAAAGGTTTGACTCTTATCTATAACAAATATTCCCAGCAGGAAAATCAAAAACGGCAAAACATGCTTATCCAGTATTCCTCTTAATAATACTATTACGGTTACTAAAGCACCCAGCATCAGAACCTCTGTCAGAAGAACAGGCCTGGAAGGAAAGAATAAAAAGAACAACAAAAAAGCCAATACAAAAGATGCAATAACAGGATGGGAGATTACGTATCTGGCAAGGGCCGTTCGCCTGTCATTCTGCGATAAATGAAGCTTGTCAAACCGGGACCGTAATACCAGTAAAAGGATTATGAGCAATATTAAAACAGCTAAGTATCTGTAGAATGTACTGATCTGAAGAGAAAAGTACACCCCTAGATTTCTGATCTCTTCATTCCAGGTATCAATGAGTGAGTTTTTAAACCCTGAAAAGGAAATATCTTTAATACGGACCTGCCATATAAAAGGACTGTCCTTAATAAACAGGTTTTTTCTGAATTCAGCCTGGGCCTTGCTGATATCATTAAGATTCTTATCAATCAACAGGTTTTGCTCGGTGACCTTGTCTCCGAGTACCACCACTTCACTACGTTGCCTGGTGGCTTCTGCATGCAGGTCAGCAGCTTCTTTTATGATTGACTGAACACGATCTAACAGTTCTTGTGGAGTCTCCTCCTCCAATTTTAAGTTTTCAGCTGTGAGGTTCCATATAATCAGGATTTTGTTTAAATCCTTAATAATAGAATTCAAGTTTTCAGACCTGGTATCCAGCTTAGTTTTACTTACATTCAGTTTATTGCTATATGTTTGCCATTCCCGGTACAGGCTTTCAAGCATTTGCCGTGACGAACGCATGAGCCTGTCAGCTTCTATTTCCCTTCCCTCATTCGCCAGATATTCAGTAAACTCCGGCAACAAGGAGTCTATGCTATGAATTTCTGCTATTGGCTCAAGTTCCTTACTGATCTTGTTGAATTTTATGCTAATCTCTTCCGCACCATTGGTTATTTGAGTCAACGGGATGGGCACAGGCTTTTGCACAGCAACCGTATCAGTGGTTGAAGTGCCGGCCTGAGCAAAAAGATTAGCCGGGCTCAATAAGATAAATGATAAGATCAGGGGAAATAATACTTTCAATACTGCACCTCTTATATTTGGGGGTCTATATGATTTCATGCTTTATGTTATATTGATATAATACCTCTACAGGATGACCAAAATTAATAAATTCTTAATAACAATTACTTATTACCTTTGCCCTATTCTTGTCAAAATAACCGTATTATATTATTTTTGGGTTCCCAAAGATGAAGAGATTTCAAATATTTCAGAGGATATTAATATTGGCATTAAGCTTTTCATCAATACTTACATTGGCACAAAAGGTTAATCAAAAGACTGATACGGTCATTTTGATAAATGGAAATATAATTACAGGGGAGATCAAAAAATTCACATATGGCATCCTGACTTATAAAATGGATGGCATGGGAACAGTAAATATAGAAGTTGATAAGATATCCTCAATGAAATCCAAAAAAACATTTGAGATCAGGCTGGATAACGGTTTGAAATATTTTGGCTCGCTTGACACATCAAGTTTTCCCCGCCTCACTAATATTGTTATCCTGAACGGCCGGATCCCGGTTCGTATAAACCAGATCGTAGAAATCTACCGGCTCAGAAATAAATTCTGGGCACGGATTGACGGCGATGCGGATCTTGGGTTCAGCTATACCAAGGGTAGTAATATTTTACAATTCAACTTCTCCGGAAACTTAACCTACCGGGTTAAAAAATATCATATTGATTTCTCTAACAGCACCATTTTTACCAACCCGAATGAAGACAGCGAAACCAGAAATATGACTACGACACTTAGTCTCCAACGCTACCTCGCCAGGAACTGGTACGCGGACATTGCACTATCAGCAGAGACCAATTCGGAACTGGGCCTTGACCTGAGACTGCTGACACTCCTGGGGGTTAGTCATGACCTTGTTAGTTCAATGCGGCAGCGGCTGTTCTTTACGTTGGGAGCAAATGTCAACCGGGAATATGCAAACGGGGTTAAAGAGGCAACAATCAATTATGAAGGCCTGGTATATGTACAGCACAAAGTATTCAGATACCTTATTCCGAAACTGGATATTACCACATATATTGGCTTCTACCCCAGCTTCTCCGTGAAAGACAGGTACAGGCTCAACTTCAATTTCAATGCCAAACTTGAAGTCATCTCTGACTTTTATATCAGTCTTTCGCTTTATGATAATTATGACAGTAAACCGCAAGGTGAGAATGCTTCAAATAATGACTGGGGGACGGTGCTGTCGGTTGGGGTGTCGTTCTAAGAATGCAGATGAAAAAAGAAACTTATAAAGTTGAAGGCCTGTCATGTGCCGGGTGTGCTGCAAATGTTGAAAAAGCACTGCAGTCACAACCGGGCATTAAAAGTGCTGCCGTAAATTTCTCAGATTCCACGGTCATGGTGAGCTTTGACCCCGGGGAGACCGGGTTTTCAAAAATGGCCAAAGCTGTGGGGGGTGCAGGCTATGGACTTAAAGAAGATGCCGGATCAGAGAAGGATGAAGAAATAATATTTAAGAGGTCACGGAAGAACGCATTTTCTGCCATTCTAATTGCCATTCCGGTCATGCTGATCGCGATGTTGTTCCCCGGCCTGCCCTATGCCAACTGGATCATGATGGCGCTCAGCTTCATTGTTTTGTTTGTTTTTGGAAAAGTGTTTTTTATTAACGCATTCAGGCAAACCAGGCACTTCTCAGCAAATATGGATACCCTCGTGGCTATGGGCGCCGGGACGGCATTTCTTTGGAGCGCTTTCAACACCCTTTTTCCGGCCGTATTTCATTCCAGGGGACTGGAAGCCCACGTTTACTTTGAGGCAGCCGCCATGATTGTTTCACTCATATTGTTAGGCAGATACCTTGAACAAAAGGCGCGGTTAAAAACTTCATCTTCCATTAAAAAGCTCATGAGCCTGGGGGTTAAAGAAGCTATTGTGATCAGGCAGGGAAAGGAAGATAAAATACCTGTCGACCAGGTAAAGCCCGGTGATATCCTCCGGATCCGGCCCGGTGAGAAGATCCCTGTGGATGGGAATATTACCGAAGGTTATTCTGTTGTGGATGAAAGCATGATCACCGGAGAACCTTTACCAGCCACTAAGAAAACCGGAGATATGGTAATAGGCGCTACCATTAATAAAACAGGCAGTTTTCTGATGACAGCCGAAAAGGTGGGCAGGGATACGATATTGGCCCGGATCATCAAGAGTGTCCGGGAAGCCCAGGGCAGTAAGGCCCCGGTTCAGAAGCTGGCCGACAAAGTGGCCGGAGTTTTTGTACCGGTAGTCATTGTCATTGCCATGATAACATTTATTGCCTGGTTTTTCCTGGGTCCTGAACCCCGCCTGACTTACGCATTTCTGACGGCTGTTACGGTACTGATCATTGCATGTCCATGTGCCCTGGGGCTTGCCACACCCACAGCCATCATGGTAGGAATAGGTAAAGCCGCAGAAGCAGGCATCCTTATAAAAGATGCTGAAAGCCTGGAACGGGCCTGTAAAGTCAAAGCCATAGTATTAGACAAAACAGGTACGATCACACAGGGAAGACCGGCAGTAAACAGCTACATTTTTGCAGAGGCTGAAGAAAACATTAAAGAGACGCTGGGGGTTATTCTTGCCGCAGAGACACGTTCGGAACATCCGGTGGCAGAAGCCATTGTCTCATTTTTAAAAGACCGGGGGATCCATGCAGTTGATAAAGTGGCATTTGAAAGCCTGACAGGCATTGGTGTGAGGGCCGTTTTCAGGGATCATACGTATATGGCCGGTAATGAAACCATTCTTAAAGAAGCTGATATCAATTTCATCCCTGAAAAGATCCGGGCTTTTTCGGAAGATGTGAAGCAGTCAACTGCTTCTCTGGGGTATATCGTCAGAGATCATGAACTGATGGCAGTGTTAGCAGTTTCCGATACCATAAAGGAATCCTCCCGGGATGCCATTGCTGCTATGAAAAAAGAGGGCCTTACTGTACACATGCTTACCGGAGACCGGGAAAGACCGGCAGCTTATATAGCAGCCCAGCTTGGCATTGATCATTACCGTGCAGGCATTTCGCCGCTGGATAAGCTGAGCTACCTGAAATTATTGCAGGATGGTGGAATAACTGTTGCAATGGCCGGTGATGGCATCAACGATGCGCCGGCATTGGCCCAGGCCGATGTCGGTATTGCCATGGGCACCGGAACCGATATTACCATTGAAACCGCTGATATCACCATCATTAAAGGAAGCTTAGATAAGATCGTGACAGCCATA
>DAOWEV010000214.1 GCA_030638325.1 Bacteroidales bacterium | reverse complement strand
GGTGATAATGACTTCAGCCTTTTTATGACCCTCAGCATCTTCAGCTCATTTTCAGTGTTCAGTCCGTAACCGCTTTTGATTTCAACCGCTCCTGTTCCGAATGAAGCGATCTCATCCAGCCGTTTCAAAGCCGAAGACAATAATTCATCTTCAGAGACTTCGTTCATCTTTTTTGCGGAGTTCAGTATGCCTCCTCCCCTCCTCGCTATCTCCTCATAAGATAATCCCCTGATCTTGTCGATATACTCTATTTCACGGCTGGCAGGAAAAACAAGGTGTGTGTGAGAATCGCACCAGGCCGGGAAAACCATTTTCCCGGAGGCATCGATCGTCTTATAATCCTCATATTTATGCGAATCCACCATGTAATCTTTCATGGTACCGAAAGAAGTTATTTTACCATCTTCAATGATTAGGTAAGCATCCCGGATGGTTTCCAATTTTGACATCTCTTTTCCCGCCACCAGTCTCACAGGTTTTCTCTCAACCTGCACAAGCTCTTTGATATTTATAATCAATAGCTTCATAATGAGTATATTATCACATACGTTAATTTAGATCAGCGAAATTAATAAAAACCTGCAAATTCGAAGCAGATATACAATTTTTTGTATCTTTGCGCCCATTATTTCGCAACTAACTAAATCATTCTTATTTATTATGAAAGCAAAAATTTTACTTTCCGCCGTTCTCCTAACGGGTTTCTCACTCTCTCTTCTGGCAGATAATGTACCCATACAGGATGCCCGAAAAGTAGCTGCCAACTACCTGTACGAAATGTCGCATCAGTATGGCACAGGCCTGGACTACAACACTGTAGATTTCACTGACACTTATGTGAAGGAAGTTGACGGGGAGGCTGTATATTATGCCTTCGATCTTGAGAATGGGTTTATCATCATCTCTGCCGATGATGTATATACGCCTGTGATAGGTTATTCTTTTGAAGGATCCTTCAGGATTGACGATGCACCGGAGAATATCAGGAGTTTTATAAAGAACTTTGAAGACCAGATCCTGTTCATCCGGGATAATAATATTCAGGCTGAAGACAATATCACTGCCGAATGGGATCGCCTCAGGTCAGGTAATATTGCACAGTTGAATACCAACCGGGATGGACGTGATGTGGCCCCACTGCTTGCAGTAATGTGGAACCAGGACAATCCATACAATGCATTGTGTCCGGCCGATCCTGCTGGTCCGGGTGGACATGTCTACGTAGGTTGTGTTGCAACAGCCATGGCACAGATCATGTATTACTGGAGATATCCTCTCACGGGAACAGGCCAGCACTGTTATTATCCCGGAAACCTGTCCTACGGCCAGCAATGTGCTTATTTTGGCAATACTGAGTATCAGTGGGGAGGAATGATCAACGGCATCGACAGCAAAAACCCGTTTGCAAACGCCGAACTTCAATATCATTGTGCTGTTTCCGTGAATATGAATTTCAGTCCTAACGGCTCAGGCTCATTCAGTCATCTTGTTCCGGGCAGCCTGAATGCCTACTTCCGTTATAATAGCGCTCAATATCTTCAGAAAAGCAGCTATTCCACCAGTCAATGGATCACTATCCTGAAAGATGAAATCGACCTCGACCGCCCGCTTTATTATTCCGGGCAATCCACTGGCGGAGGTCATGCATTTGTTTGTGACGGTTACCAGGGGGATAACTTTCATTTCAATTTCGGCTGGAGCGGCTCCATGAATGGATACTTTTCCCTGACAAATGTGGGAGGGTTTAACCAATGGCAGGCCTGCGTAAGATATTTTTATCCAACAGAACCGGATTATCCTTACCACAATACCGGAACTATTATAATCACTGACAAAACAGGTTCTATTACCGACGGAAGTGGCCCTTCCGAAGATTATATAAACAACAATACAGCCACGTGGATCATCGATCCGCAAACCGTTGAAGATTCTATCACAAGCATCACACTTACATTCAGTGAATTTGAAACAGCAAGCGGGGACATGATGAGGGTCTACGATGGCGAATCAACAAGTGATCCGTTGCTGGCTGAATTCTCCGGCACGAATGTTCCGGATCCTATCACCGCCGGTAACAAAATGTGCATTGTATTTGAAACTGATGGCAGTGGAACAGCAAGTGGTTGGTATGCCGAGTTTATGACTAGCTCACCGCAATGGTGCAGCGGGCTGGTCAGTTTCACAGAACCAACCGGCAGCTTTGATGATGGCAGTGGTGATTTTTATTATCAAAGCGGAACCACATG
>DAOWEV010000041.1 GCA_030638325.1 Bacteroidales bacterium | reverse complement strand
ATACTAATTAAAACACTAAAGAATGCTACCGTTTTACTGGTATTTATGTTATCGGTAATTTCAATAAATGCAACCTCAATCAATACAAGTCCGCAGGATACAATAAGTATTGCACCTGCAGGCGCTATTTATGAGGATGAAATATACCCGGAAGACCTGACATTAAGCCAAAGGATCGATAATGCTTTCCGTCCAATTGTAGAAGTACTGGGTGACTTTTTGTTTTGGGACCCTTTTGAAACTGTAGGATTACACGACCCTGTGATCTACGATGAAAAGGGTGATCCGGTGAAGGATGCCGATGGGGTTACACGGGAATCGCCCATTCCCATAATTGTTATATGGTTAATTTTAGGAGCGGTCACGTTTACGATCTTTATGCGCTTCATTAATTTCCGAGGGGTAAAACATGCCATCAATCTCATCAGGGGCGTATATGATAACCCGGCTGATGCTGGAGAAGTAACTCATTTCCAAGCGCTCACCACAGCACTTTCGGCTACTGTAGGACTCGGAAATATTGCCGGCGTGGCAATAGCCATTTCTATTGGGGGGCCCGGAGCTACCTTTTGGTTGATCATTGCAGGGATACTGGGAATGTCATCTAAATTTACGGAATGTACACTGGGGGTGAAATACAGGAAGATAGACAAATATGGTGTTGTTTCCGGGGGAGCCATGTATTATCTGCGGGATGGCTTGAAAAAGAAAGGTTTGAAATGGGTTGGGATTGTATCATCCTTCCTTTTTGCCATACTTATTATCGGAGGGTCTTTTGGAGGCGGCAATATGTTCCAGGCAAATCAGGCTTTTTCGCAATTGGTTTACATCACTCCCGATATTGCAGATTATGGTGCATGGTTCGGTGTGATACTTGCCATACTTGTCGGGATAGTCATCATCGGCGGTATCAAAAGCATTGCCCGGATAACTGGTAAAATAGTTCCTTTTATGGCGATCATTTATGTCGGAACTGCGCTTGTCATTATTTTTATAAATATTGAACACACCGGAGAAGCATTCCGACTGATCATAGATGGCGCTTTTGGCGCCAATGCACTTAAAGGAGGATTTATAGGTGTTCTGATAGTTGGGTTTCAGCGGGCTGCATTTTCAAACGAAGCAGGTGTAGGTTCAGCTTCCATTGCACATTCAGCCGTAAAAACCGACACTCCCGTCAAAGAAGGGTTTGTAGCTTTTTTAGGGCCTTTTGTAGACACTGTTATCATCTGTACTCTTACAGCTTTGGTACTGATATTTACAGGCACTTGGGAGAACCCGGGCGGACTCGAGGGGACGCAACTCACTTCACAGGCTTTCGCCAGTGTGTTTTCATGGTTTCCGTATATCCTGGTCATCGCTACCTTACTTTTTGCTTTCTCTTCAATGATCTCGTGGTCATATTATGGCCTGAAGGGATTTGATTACCTCCTCGGAGGCCTTTCAGAAAAACTGTTCAAAACCAGAGATGTCGCGAAATATGTTTACTTCTCTATATTCCTTATCTTCATTATTATCGGTTCGGCATCCAATCTGGGATCAGTAATCGATTTCTCAGATATGATGATCCTCTCCATGGCATTCCCGAATATTCTGGGCCTGCTCATCCTTGCCCCGGAGGTAAGGCGCGACCTGGATACTTACTGGAAAAAGCTTAAGAACGGGGAGATTAAAAGGTTTAAGTAGGCGGTTGACGGTTGACGGTTGACGGTTGGCGGTTGACGGTTGACGGTTGGCGGTTGACGGTTGACGGTTGGCAGTGGACGGTTGACGGTTGACGGTTGACGGTTGACGGTTGACGGTTGGCAGTTGACGGTTGGCGGTTGACGGTTGACGGTTAGCAATTGACAATTGACAATTGACAATTCAATCCTTGCTTCTGTATGGTATATTAAAAACCACCCTGGTTCCAATCACCTCGTTTAACTCGTCTTTCAAATCACAGATATTCAATTGTATCTTTTGCTTTAACTTTTTATTCATGGCTTCCAGCCGCTCACGGGTGATGGATGTTGCCAGTGATTTGTGATTCATATTTTTCTTCATTTCAATCTGTTCAGCCTTTTCACGGCCAACGCCATCATCTTCAATTTCCAGTTGGAGCATATTATCATTTAGCCTGATCCTGATCGCAATATGTCCTTTTTCCATTTTAGGCTTGATACCATGTTCAATGGAGTTTTCAATAAAAGGTTGTGCCAGCATTGGGGGAATACTGATCCTGTTCCTGTCAACTGCTTCATCAACCTCAATGGAATAATCAAATTTATTATCGAAACGCAGTTTTTGCAATTCCAGGTAATTCTCAATTGTGGTGAGCTCTTCTTCTATGGATACGTATTCATGGCGGGAATATTCCAGAATATTCCTGATTAACCGGGCAAAATTGGTAATGTACTTATTTGCATTTTCCGGGTCATTCGTGAGAATAAAACCCTGAATATTAATGAGAGAGTTAAAAATAAAGTGAGGACTCATCTGGGAACGTAACAGCTTTTGCTCCAGCACAAGCATTTGTCGTTCTGCCTTGAGCTTATAAACCCTGTACAGGTACAATAATAACAACAAAAGAAATGCCACTATTATGATCATGCCAACAATCAGGTAACGGGATTGATGTACCCTGAGCATATTTAGTTCATTCTCTTTCTCAAGCAGCATCATTTGTTCCACAATCTTCTGTTTCTCATATTCTGCCTGTAACGTAAACACCTTTTCATGTGTTTCATAACTCAGGACAGAATCGCGGTAATCCACATATTTCTTGTAGGCAACCAGAGCCTCCGCATCTTCTCCTTTTTCCAGATGGATATCCGAAAGTGCATGATAATTTTCGTAGATCAGGTCTTGAAGCTGCAATTGATGAGCCATTTGAAGGCTTTTATTGATACATTCCTCACCCTTGTCCAGTTTGCCTATCTTGACATAAAGTTCACCAATATCATTCAATGATTCTGCAACACCTGCAGGGTGCCCGATTTCCTCGCTAAGTTCCAGGTCCCGGCCAAGATAATCCAATGCTTTGTCGTAATCCTCCAGGGCCTCGCATGACAGTCCCAGGTTATGCAGTGCGACTGTAGCCCCCAATTTGTTTCCTGCCTTATTAAAGATCACCAGGGCACTATCATAAAATTTCAGGGATTCATTATATTTTTCCCAATAGAAATAACAATTGCCTATATTATTAATGGAATGCGCAATACCATGTTGATCGTTGAGGCTCCTGTTGAGTTCCAGAGACTTGGTATAATATTTAATGGATTCTTCGTATTTCCCCAATACATTTAACACGTGACCGATCCCATTGTACAGCGAATTATTAATATTATCATATTGAGTTTCTTCTTGAGTCGTTTTTAATCCCTGCTGAAATTTTTCAAATGCGAGATCAAATTTCCCCCGGTCATAATAAATATATCCTATATCATATAAGGCTTTGGCAATCCCATAAGTATCTCCAAGATCCTGATAAATTGCCAGCGCCTGATCATAATATTCCAGGGCATGATGAAAATCACTTTTATAATAATATGCCTGTCCCAGGCTAAACAATATATTCGCTTTACCTTCTTCCTCTTCTATATCTGTATAGATATCATACGATCTTTGATAATCCAGCAGGGCATCATCGTGTCTCCCCATAAAAAGGTGTGCATAACCCAGGTTGCTCATGGCAATGGCTCTCCCCTTTTGGTAACCTATCCGGGTCGCTTCATCGAATGCCTTTTCAGCCAGCATAAATCCTTTTTGGGCATTGTTGGCGACATTGGTTTTTGACAATTTGTTCAAGGTATCGACAATGTCTTCAGGATGCCACCCAATAAATGACTGGAAAAGGCTGTCAATATATTTCTGAGAGTCCTGTGCAGTAGTTATCAGAGCCATCATCAAGAAAGCCCCTACCTTAAGATATCTTAAAAGCATATTTAAAAAATAAGAATAACAAACACGAGGATGATTCAGCGCACTAATGTATAAAAATATTTTGTTTTTATTAACAAGGCGGGTATATTTCTGTTTTTTATGGATTAATAGGGATGAAGTCCGGAGTCCGAAGTCCGGAGACAGAAGATGTGAAACGTGAGTCGTGAATTGTGAACAATGAACAGTTAACAGTTAACAGGAAACAGGAAACAAGGCACAGTGAACAGTAAACAATGAACTGACAACTGATAACTGATTACTGATAACTGATAACTGATTACTGATAACTGATTACTGATAACTGATAACTGATAACTGATGAGGGAACAGTTCAAGGATTACCTAACTTTCAGCCGGACAGAGCGAGGCGGCATACTGTT
>DAOWEV010000143.1 GCA_030638325.1 Bacteroidales bacterium | reverse complement strand
ATCCTTTGTTTTGAACATTTGGTTATTTGAGTTTTGAATTTATTTAGAATTTAGGATTTGGTGCTTAGGATTTAATATGAAGAAAAATATTTGAATGATATATAACACCTAAATAGCTATCAATATTTAATGATTGCATGATGTTTCCTAAAAGTAGTAAATGCTACTTAAATAAACCGGATTTATACACAATACCGGTATGGCAGCTTCGTTGTAAATCAGTTTTTCACTCCAGGCGCTATTGCTGAAATCAGGTTCATCCATACGGCCGTCTGTCATCATAATGATCATATCAACTTTTTCCTGCCCGGCATAAGATAGCAACTGGCCTGTGAAGTTTTGCTGTTTTTCCGCTGATTCCACTTTAAATTTGATACCATGCTTTATAAACTCTTCTTCAATTTGTGCAGAGATAACATCCAACCTGCTACTGTCAATTGATTCAATGAACTTTTGCAGATATACATAGAAAGTGGAATGATATTGCTCAGCAACTCTTATGGCTGCTGGAAGTTGCTGCCTGGGTTCTGTATAAACGTTGACAGGGAACAGTACTTTTGAATAGTCCGACATCGGTGTTTTTTCCTGCACAACAAGAACAGGGCAGGGAGATTGCACCACTACTTTTCTGGCCCAGCCGCCAAACAGATATTGAAGACCTTTTTTGCCATGTGTGCCCAATATCATCAGGTTAGCCTGGATTTCTTTTGCAACCTCCTGGATCACATCAAAAATGCTTCCTTCTTTGGCCATAATATTAACTCCGATATCATTATTTGCCAGTATATCTTGTTTTATGTCTTGCAGTTTTTCCAGAACAGTTTCCAGCCCCATCCCTTCTTTCTTAAGCTTCGATCTGGTTTCTTTATTGATGACATGCAGTATTGTTATCTGATGGCCGCTAATTTTTGCGTGATTCACGGCATGGTTGATAGCATTCTGACAAGTATCTGAAAAATCGGTAGGGACCAGTATGTTCAATGTTTTTTCTTCAGTCATTTGTTTAAGTTTCAGGTTGAAGGTTTCAAGTTGCAGGTTCATTTACACAAGATCTGCAACTGTTTATTAATTCATCACTTGCGGCGGTATTATTCCTGATTTTATGCTGAAAATGATATTGCTTATTATCAACAGGATTATCTGGGAACAATTTTTTTCCAGTTAAAGTCTCTTGGATTAATACACATAACAGGGATCTGTGATGTATTAAAAATAATTTCCTCGTCATAACTGCCGAGCAGAAATGTTTTAAATCCTTTTTCAGGGTTGGTCATGATCAATATGAGGCTGGCACTAATAGAAGTTGCATAATCAACTATCTGTTTTGTAAAATTACCACCCCGTTCTGATGTTTTTACCACGTAATTTACATCATTTACCTTAAAATGATTGGTGATCATTGTCATCACATCCTCCAGTTCATCTGTCGGGAGGTGAACCAGGTGGATCTCCGCACCGTATTCTTTGGCAATATAGGCGGACCACTTGGTTTTAACCCAGGGGCCTGAATCACTTGTGATAGGGACAACAATTTTATGAAATCCCCCTTCATACTCTCTTTTCTGAACAACGATTGTGGGTATTTCAGAACTTGTGATCACCTTCAGGGCAAAGCTGCCGGTAAGCTTCTGCATGCCCACCTTGCCATGTGTTCCCAGGAAAATGAGATTGGCCTTGATGTCCTGTGCTACTTCAGCAATGGCTGTAAAGATTTCACCTTCCCTGGCAATAGTTTCCACTTGAATGCCGTATTCATTGATGAGTGTGTTGGCAAGATCATTCAGTTGCTCAATTATGAATTCTAATCCTTTGCCTTTACTTTTAAGCTCCGCTTTGGTGTTCTTGTCAATCACATGAAGCAAAGCTACTGTGTAATCAAGATCTTTTGCGGCTGAGGCAGCGCGTTTTGCTGCGTTGGCACAAACCTCTGAAAAATCAGTAGGTACCAAAAAAATATTACTATTGTTAGCTTCCATAAATATGAAATGTTATAAGTTCTTTGTTTGGGTCACAAAAATAGTAATTATTCCTGTAAAAAACAGGTTCAAAAGAAAATTCAATTCAAAGAGAACATATATCTTTGACCTGTTTGACATGCTCATCCTTCATTTTTTGTCTCAAAGCACGGGCAGAAACCGTGAAATATTTGTGTGAAGTCAGAAAGTCGATCTGTATCTTAAACCATTCTTTCAGCGTAGTGGGTTTGATACCTAACACATCCCATTCATACTTAAGCCGCAAAGAGATCATGAAAAAATCCGGCCGTCCCAGATAATCCAGATCTGCATCGCATATTATCTTTTCGAGAAGGGTATTAGCGCTTTGTGGTAATTTGGTAGTGATGATCATATCTTGTATGATCTGAATATCGCCCTGGCTATAATTGAAACCAGGGAGTATTTCCCCAACTATCTCCGCACTGGCTTCTTCGTGTCCGATATAAGTTCTGAGCATGCCACAGTCATGATAAAATGATGCTGTTTTAAGCAGGGTAGCCTCGTCGTTATTAATGCCTTCCATGTCTGCGAGGCGAAAGGCAGAATCATATACATCCAGGGTATGCTCAATACTATGATAGGTAAGCCTGGGATCAAGCTCTTTTTCAAGTTTTTTCAGAATAAACTTTTTTGCGCCTTCAAAATCCATAATCTTACTTTTTCATTTATTTAATCATTCAATCATTCAAGTATTCAGACTAAAACCTAAATCTTAAAGCCCAATTCCTCCGTCCCATCCCAATCGGGTGGAACCCCGTTTCTTATATATCTGCGGCATCTTTCGATGTATAGGCTGATAGTTTTATCCTCGGGATTCTGAGTTATGATTTTATTAAACAACTTTAAAGCTTCTTCAAAATCTCTCTTCTTATATAATTGAACAGCCTTTCCGAATTGCTCTTTCGTTAGCATTTTCAGGTTTTTATTATGCTCGGGCTCTCCGTCTATCAGTTCAAAGATATAAACAGCTTCTTTTTTTCCTTTCACCCGTACGATGTCCAGGAACCTGAAATTATAAAGGCTGGGGTCGCTCAGTTTGATGAGTGTGTCTTCGGTAATGATAACAGAGCTTCCGTATAGTTTGGTAAGGCCTTCCACACGGGATGTAAGGTTTACCGCATCTGAGATCACAGTCCCATCCATCCGGCCTTCTCCACCCACAATCCCAAGCATCAGGGTGCCTGTATGTATGCCGATTCCACTGTCTATAGGAGGTTTTCCGAACTGACTGGTAATATGATTGAATTCGGTTAGTTTGATTCTCATCTCTATAGCGGCATTGAGTGCATCTTCAGCTTTTTCAGGAAATAATGCCATGATAGAATCCCCGATGAACTTGTCGATAAAACCATTGTTATTGCTGATCACAGGTTCCATATATCCGAGATAGTTGTTCAGGAAATCAAAGTTCTCTTTGGGTGTCATTTGTTCCGAGATACTGGTGAACTCTCTTATATCTGTAAAAAGAACAGTCATTTCTTTTTGTACCTGGTCGCCTAGCTTGATCTCGGCAATACTGTTTTTTCCAAGATATTCGAGGAACTGATTCGGCACGAAACGGGAATTGGCTTCGTTGATTTCAAATATGTTCTGAATGTACTCTTTTAGTTTTTCCGACATTTCATTAAATCCTTCCGTAAGCTCCCCGATCTCGTCGTTTGTTCTGACTATGCTATAGTTATCAAGATCTCCCTGCCCGGCACTCTGCATATGCTTCACGAGCTCTTTCACCGGGTAAACGATGTCTTCAGTAGTCCACCTTACGAAAAATAACAGGTACATAAAGGCAACAGCTATTCCTGTTCCAATACCGATAAACATTAAAAGACTGTTGATGACATTTACATAAAACAGATTTGCAATAGCTTTCCCGCCAAAGCCCATATCGAGAGTATTATATTTCCCCAATAAAATACTTACATGATCATCATTTAACTCTTCAATATTCAGATCTTTTACCGTTGTAACAGTCAGGAAGAGATAAAACAAGACTATCAGGAGTGGGAGGAGTGTGGTCATGCTTGCAGATATCCATAAACGGTTTCTGATCCTCCCAGCCTTAATATTAAAGATTCTTCTCTTTAGTTCTTCTTTGCCAAAAATATACTCCAGGTATTTAATATGAACTCTGTGTTTCTGCCAGAAATAGACAAAAAGAAGGGCGAGCATCGAAGAAACGATCGAAATAAAGAAAAACTGATTGTAAAACTGGCGGTTGATCTCATCCAGGTTTTCTTCAAATAGCAGTATGTAAACCATATAGAAAATGGTAATCCCATATGAAATGAAGAGGATGCCAGCATTGATCAGCGGTGTTTTCAAGAGTAATTTCCTGCAGTACTTGTGAAGTTTAGGAGGGATTTGTTTACCTTTTCTCTTCTTTCTGAAGAAGATCTTAAAAGGCAGGTTAAAAGCAAAACCCAGGATGAAACTTATCAATAGCAAGCGTATCAATAAGGACATTGTCCCGCCGATTTTGTTATCCTCTGAAATTCCTATTGTTTCAGGTTCCTGTATGCCCTCCTGGCTTATCAAAGTATCTGGGTTAATGACAAGGCTTTGCCGCATAGAGTCAGAGATGCGGATATGTATAAAATCGGATTCGGGATGGTCTAAAAGGAGTGTATCCTGACTGAAGTTCTCACTGGCCCTGGATAAAGGAGAAACTGTATTATCTATCATGTTCTCTCTATTACTCGTCATATAATCAGGAATATACTTAAAGAGAAGGATGCCGGCAACAGGGAAAGCCATGAAAAAATACATCATTGTAGACAAGAGGTATATTCTTAATCCAAAATAGCGCGGAACTTTTTTGTATTTTTTACCGGGCATGCTAACAATCTTTTCCTATAAGTAAAGGTTTTACCCTTACCTGCATTATTCGTGCAGAGTTGAAAGTTATAAAGTTGAAAGTTAATATAGTCATAAAGTGTTCATATTTTGCAAAATACACGCATTATTTAAATACCTATCATCATAATTTTTTTTATAACAATATTCTTAATTATAACCTAACTTTTTAACTTTCAACTTTCAACATTTAACCTTTAACTCCTCTTTGGTTCATGAATTAAAGAGGCTTATTTCAGAATGTGTACGGGCTTTACAATCTCCAGGCCCCTGTTTATGGCTTTTTCATTGTCGGGAATGAGGTGATGATATCTAACCGGCAACGATTTCTTCAGTCCAAGCACAATATTTTCAAGGGATACGATAGGTTTGACCTTCAGGTATGCACCCAGCACGATCATGTTGAATATCTTAGCCAATCCCATAAGGGCCGCTTCATCAGCAGCCTCCACCCGGAAGATATTAATGTCTTTCCTTTCGGGGTGCCGGCTGATGCCGTTTCCGTCATATAGCAGCAGGCCCCCGGGTTTGACAGTCGGCTCAAACTTATCCATTGACTGCTGGTTCAGTATGATGGCTGTGTCGTATTTTGTCAGGATGGGAGAACTGATCCTCTCGTCACTAAGGATGACTGTGACGTTGGCGGTTCCGCCACGCATCTCGGGTCCGTAAGATGGCATCCAGCTTACTTCCTGATCCTGCATGATGCCCGAATAGGCCAGTATTTTTCCCATCGAGAGTACTCCCTGTCCGCCAAAACCTGCAATGATTATTTCTTCTGTCATTTTATAAAATGTTATTCTTTTTTGATAATGATTCCATCAACTTTAATATCTCCGAGGGGATAATAAGGGAACATATTATCGGCCATCCACTGGTTTGAGTGAACCGGTGTCATTTTCCAGCCGGAGTTGCAGTTGGATACGATCTCTACAAAATTTAGCCCAGGTTTTTTATTAACCTGGTTTTCAATAGCTTTCCGGATGGCCTTTTTTGTTTTCCTGACATTTGCCGGAGTATGAACAGCCTGCCGGCTGACAAAATATGTTCCCGGCAACTGGGCTACCAGCTCGGTGATCTTCAACGGATTCCCCATGATACTAATATCTCTTCCATAAGGAGATGTAGATGTCTTCATACCGGGTAGGGTAGTGGGCGCCATCTGGCCTCCGGTCATGCCATAGATACCATTGTTGATGAAGACGATCAGGAAATTCTCTCCCCGGTTACAGGCATGGATGGTTTCGGATGTTCCGATGGCAGCGAGGTCTCCATCGCCCTGGTAGGTAAAGACAAATTTTTCAGGCCAGCAACGTTTGATGCCGGTGGCAACGGCAGGCGCCCTGCCGTGTGCAGCCTGTATCATATCCACATTCATAAATTCATACGCCAGGACTGAACAACCTACAGGTGCAATCCCGATGGTATCCTGCCCGAGCTCCATTTCATCCACTACTTCCATGATGATCCTGTGAGCTGTCCCATGGCCGCAGCCCGGGCAGTAACTCAACACCTTATCTGTCATCAGGCTGGTTTTCTTGTAAACCAGGTTTTCTTCCTGTACAATCTCTTTATATAATTTATCATCCATAACCTATACTCCTATAATTTTCTGTTCTAATTTCTCGACAAATTCTTCCGGAGAAGGCAGCATGCCGCCCATACGCCCGTAATGCTCTACAGGTACTTTATGACATACAGCCAGCCGCACATCTTCAACCATCTGTCCGGCGCTGAGTTCCACGGCAAGTATGCCTTTAACACGGCCAGCCAGTTCGAGGATAGCCTTTTTGGGGAATGGGAACAAGGTTATCAGCCTAAACAAGCCTACTTTGATGCCTTTTTCCCTGGCAATCTGAATGGATTTCTGGGCAATACGTGCACTGGATCCATAGGCAATAAACAAGTATTCTGCATCATCACACTCGATCTCTTCGTACCGTATTTCCTTCTCTTCAATTTCCCGGTATTTTTTCTGCAGGTGAATATTATGCTGCTCCTGTACCGATGGATCCAGGTTCAGGGAAGTAATGATATTTCTTTCCCGGTCAGGTGTCCTGCCAATGGTGGCCCAGGGGTTCTTCTCCCGGATCTCTTCTGCTGTCCAGCGCGGTACCGGGTCCGGCAATACCACTCTTTCCATCATCTGTCCGATAACACCATCAGAGAGGATCATCACAGGCGTGAGATATTTAAAGCCGAGGTCAAAGGCAATGGTGACAAAGTCAGCCATTTCCTGTACTGATGACGGGGCCAGGACGATCACCCTGTAATCACCGTGGCCACCACCTTTGGTAGCCTGGAAGTAATCGGCCTGTGAAGGCTGGATTGTGCCTAACCCGGGACCTCCTCTCACAACATTGACTATTAGGCATGGCAATTCGGCGCCTGCCATATATGAAATCCCTTCCATCTTGAGGCTGATACCCGGACTGGAAGAAGATGTCATCGCTTTCTTTCCCGCACCTGCTGCACCATATACCATGTTGATGGCAGCTATTTCACTCTCTGCCTGTATAACAACCATTCCGGTCCGCTCGTAAGGTTTTTCTGCCATCAGGTATTCAATCACTTCTGATTGTGGTGTGATAGGATATCCGAAATATGCATCCACCCCGGCACGAATAGCTGCTTCTGCTATCGCTTCATTGCCTTTCATTAGCCTGAGTTCACCCATGCTTTAAAATTATTTATCTAATTAAATAGTAACTTCTATTTTTTTTCTGTAAACGGTAATCACCCCGTCAGGACAAACAATGGCACAGTTTGTACAACCAGTGCAGGCATCCGGGTTTTTCATATAGGCATAACGATAGCCCTTGCTATTGACTTCTGTCGCCATTCCAATTACCTCCGTGGGGCAGGCGTCAATACAAACCTCACAACCTTTGCATCGTTCCGTATCGACGATAATAACTCCTTTAACTTTTGCCATGGTATTTTTATAAGAATTATGAAGGCACGAAAATAGAGAAAATTATGAAAACTTTTAATGCTTGTTTTCATATTTTTTTGCACCATGAACATATTTAACTTAAATTTACTGCTCAAAATCATGTAGAATTATAAAATATAAAAAATGTCACGGGATTTAAATGACCTGGTACCTGCCTTTAAAGAACAAGTTGAACAACTTATAATCATATGTGATAATGCCGGCTACACGATGAGGCCGTTTTTCACCCTTCGTACACCTTTTGAACAAGCGAAGCTCTGGCGACAATCACGTTCTGGAGAAGAAGTGCTTATAAAAATAGATGAATACAAAAATGATGGCGCTGATTTTCTGGCATATTGTATCGAAAGCGTAGGCCTTCAAAATGGCCGCCATGTGACAAATGCTCCACCCGGTCTTTCCTGGCATCAATGGGGTGAGGCTGTAGATTGTTACTGGCTTGTGAATGGGCAGGCCGAGTGGTCGGATAGAAAGAACATAAATGGAAGTAATGGTTACAGGGAATATGCAGAGAAAGCAAGATCAAAAGGATTGAAAGCAGGAGGCTTTTGGTCGTCTTTCAAAGACTGGCCTCATATTCAATTAAGGAGTGATTCAGGGCCGAAAAGGGTTTATTCACTGCAGCATATAAATGATGAAATGGAACTAAGGTTTGGGCGATGAAAGAAATTGGTAAGTTTGACTTTTTAAGTGCCTATGAAAAAGGAGCCAAATGATCATGCCGCAACATCTAACGGGAAGAGTTTGACATCATCCGGGCGTTTCCTGGTCTTTTGGCTAACCTTTGCATTGGTCGTCTTAAGCTGGATGTCGATAAAAATAGTACTTCCTGCACTACCCGGATTACCAGACATATTTGATTGCACGTCCGATGGCGTGAAACTTTCGGTTTCCCTTTATTTGATATTCTATGCACTCTCACAACCCGTATGGGGAGGGGTCGTTCAAAAAACAAGCTGCCGTAAAGCGTTATTTTACAGTCTGTTTGTGGTAGTGATTGGTTCATTGATAGCGATGTTTTCCGTTAATCTTCCCATGTATATCATAGGCCGGACATTGGAGGGTATAGGCATGGGAGCTGGCGGCCCTATTGGAAGGACTTTATTAACTAATGTTTATACACGGAAAGAACTTGCACACCGCATAGGCCTGATCAGTGGAGTTGCTGCGGCTATGCCTGCTGTAGCACCCATCATAGGCGGTTATCTGTTGACCTGGATCAACTGGCGGGCTATCTTTGGTTTCATGTTCTTGATTACTGTTATCTATTTTTATTTTGCCTATCGGTGGCTTCCGGTAACCCGCATTAAATCAGCCAATGAAGGAGTCATCACTACCCGAAAGCTATTGGGGATATATTTTGCCATTCTCAGGGATACTGCTTTTTGGGGATATGCACTGACTTATGCACTCATAATCGGAGGGCTGCTGGGCTATTACTCAGCGATGCCATACTGGTACCATTCTCAACTGGGAATCCCGGAGCACACATTCGCCTACCTTGCTATCCCTACAGTGGGTATGTATATTGCAGGCCTGATATTTGCCGGCTACTTAATTAAAAAGCATGATCTCGAAGAAGTCCTGTTCTTTGGAATAATACTGGCTTGTGCTACCGGGCTTATCGCTATCCTCCTGGTTTTTCTTAAGGTATCAGTGGTACCGGGTATTGTTGTGGTTATGAGTTTGTATGGTTTTTCCGGCGGATTGGTGGCCCCAAATGCAAATGCGGGTGTCCTGGATAAATTCAGAAAAGTAGCAGCCCCTACCTCGGCCCTGGTGGCGGTGATAATATTTGGTACGGCATCACTTACTTCAGCTATAACAATGAACTTATTCATTAAAGATACCCTATGGCCTGTGGTGATCTATTTGCTGATATTGTCGTTCATTGGTCTTGCAGCAGGTTATTTCTGGGTATGGCTTCCAAACCGTAACACCAGAACGGGCAAATTATAAACCCCTGTCATATAAACATCCGTGCACCCAAGCCCAGGTCAATTTGGAAAGTCCGGAACCAGCTTATTGAGTATGATCTTCCCGTCACTGATCCGGTATGGCATTTTGTCAATGTTCCAGATATAAACAATAATCCTGTGTGCGTTGTCAGGTATCTTTCCCGTGAGTTGCCCGTTGATAAAATTGTGGAAACTTCCATCCCAAGCTGATCTTTGCCAGTCAAGAGCAAAACTTTCGTAAGTCAGGTTATTGTGTTCTGAGTCTTGTATCTCCAAAACGACCCAGCCTACAAATGGAATAACAGGTGAATAAATGGTGAGGTCATAGGTCAGGTAAAGCAACAATCCGGTGAGCGTGTCACAATCTGCTTCAAACAATGAATGATATTCCTTACTGATATCCCCATGGGTTGTAATTTCTGAAATTTCTTTGACTGCCAGGGAAGTAATCTTTTGTTTGCGTTTCAAAAGGTATCTTCCGGTGACATTATCCCGGTCAACCATATCATAATAACTTAACCAGGAGGGATTATCTGTGATATCCACGATCTGAAAATCAGACTGGAGCCCCGGATAACTGTTGAAGTATAGCTGGCTTTGATCCCCGCTATTCCGGAAGTCGTGGTATGACCAACAGAAGTGCCTTGTCCTGTAACCACCTACCGTGGGAGGAGGTTGTCCTGGGATATGGCTTTCTTTCACCTTGTGATAAAATCGTTCCGGTACCACATCGACTTTATAACAATTTGAATAGGCAAAATTCAGATGCCCTAAAAAGTGTACAGGAAAAAACAGGAATGGCAGCACGGTTAGGAATATTAATTTGTTATGATATTTCTTGAATAAAGTATCAGCGCTAAAAAAAACACTTCCTGCAAACAAAGGGAAAAAGTACAATCCGACCCTGTCTTCCGGGAAGTTGACATCAAACAGCGAGGAGGCAAGCATTACGCCTGCAAAACTTGTGAAAAGAAGAATGGGGAAAACACGCCATGGTAAAAAGAGAGAGCTGATCCTGAGAGAAAGAAAGAAAAAAGTAAAAAGTGAAAAGGTAAACGTGAGTATCAGTAATATATAAACGGTCAGGTTGTTCATTCCGGTCAGGAGCGGGACAAGTGTTTTTATGGTTATTTTCCAGAACCCCTCTGTTGTTCCGTAATATAAAGCACCTTCACCTTTCATTTTAAGTAGCAGGATGGTAAATATTAGCAGGGGGATCATTTCCAGAAGAATAATAATCAGGACTTTTGATAATGGTTTTCTACTTGCTGAAAGCGGCCGGGTGAAGAAGTATAAGATCTGATATCCGGCTATCGCAATAGCCGGGATCAGTAATGAAAGATTTGCCAGTAGCATTAAAATAATGAAGACTGCTGTCAGGGCATAGTCTTTGATTTGATCGCTATTAAATGTTTTTATTAAATGGAAAATTGCTCCGCTCATCAGTGCCATTGACATGCCGTAACCTCGTGACAGGGCAAAAAACTCAATGAAATAATGAGAGAAACATAATGATATCAGAAATGTCCACCGGATAACATCATTATGTAAATACTTTGAAATCCGGTAGATATAATAAAAGAAAAGCGGCACAAAAATAAGGTTTGATAACCTCAGGGCCAGGGGTGAGGAGCCGAAGATGTGGTAACTTATCCAGGTGATCACCGAATTTAACAGATGATTATTTGCATCCCAAATGGCATGGAAAGGGAGGAACTTCCCGGTATGGACAAAATGAAAGAAAGTAGCTATCTCATCATGTGCCATAGGCACAAAAGCAGCCCGGAACCACAGATAAACATAAAGAACCGTGCACAGGGCCAGGTAGATCCCCAGCCCTGTCCTGCCTGACTTGTCAGGCTTTAAAAGATTATGATTTATTTTGTTGATAAAATGCAATACAATTAAAATAGGTACTTAATTCGCAAAACTAACCAACATGTTGTCTGTTTAATGTTGCAGGTTGCAAGTTGCATGTTCCAGGTTTCAACTTGCAACTTGTAACCTGCAACAACCAAATTAATTCCCACCAAATGTGTTTTTAGTTCGATACTTGTTTTTAAATAACATAGTCTCTTATATCAAACTGCAAATTAAATAAAATTTCAAAGATCCAGACCTATCGTAATTTATTCTGTCGTAAAAATATGGCAAAAAGGAAAAAATTCATGATTCGGTGTTCGGTGCCTGCCCCGTAGCGAAGCATATCGGGGTTCAATATTCGACATTCAAAATGCGATAATTTCTTTTTACGAACAAGCTTCTTTAATTAACTGATAATATAACATAGAGTCAGGAGTTCTGATACTATAAAAAAGGGCAAACCCTTGGATTTGCCCTTGCCGCCTTGTTGAAGGATGGTGATTTACCTTCTTTTTATATAAAAGACGGTCATAAAGAAAATAGCGATAAATACAAAAACAATGGTCCATCCTGATAGTGGAATCATTGGATTTATAAATAATAAGTAGTCTTCTGCTTCCCCGTCTTCGAAATCTCCGCTTCCATCCCAGTTGTCCGGAACAGGTACCGGAGTTACTGCAAACCTTGCCCAGATATAGCCCATATCAGGACCTGAATAGATATCGGGAGGGACTAAAACGGATAACGGACCTGAATATCCCGGTGGAACAGGGAAATTCACGGTCACATGTTCAGGGATAGGCACTCCATTGACTTTCGTATTTGGATCAAATGCCCATTGTCCATCCTGGTTCCAGTCAATAAGTAAATTCACGAAAGCAAAGCCATCTGAAGCGTTGGTTACATGAATATCTATGTTTATGCCCCATTTTGCTGTATCCTTGATCATGCTTAAGACGCCACCTTGTCCCTGGCAAGGCACTACCTTATTGGCTGCATTTATAGTATAGGGTGACGCTGGCAGGATCAACCCGGCATCACCGTCCTGGAAGCATTCATCTGCATTATAAGGTAAAGCATATGGGCTGCACAACCCTGCATTTCCATCTGGTTCCAGATCAAATGCCGGTCCGAAAAAGATCATCGTAGATAGCAACTGGATATGAGATGCCAGTGTAGGATCAGTGCAGGTCGGGAATTTTCCGGTAACACCCGTTGATGGATAAGCAATAGCACCTTCAGGAGCATCTCCAAAGTCATAATTCTCAATTTCATGTTTAAATCCAAGATAGTGACTGGGATCGGTATCTGTAAAAGGTGCTCCTGTGACATCGAGAGCTGTTGCAGTTGCGATGTTTCCATACTGTCCGAACTGTGCCACATCAGAGTCAGCAAATTGCCATATCTCACCCGGGTCCAGAATGTTGTTCTGGTTGAGATCCCCAACATTGAACCCACCTGATGTAACCGGTGGCGGGTTAAAGTCGTCACCAGGTGTTAAGGGCGTACCATTGTCATCCGTGACGGTAAGTCCTGTCAACGAGACGTTGCCGGTATTTTCAACTTCATAGGTCCAGTTTACAGGATCACCTACCGGGATGTGTGGACCCGGTGGCAGGTCTGCATCTTCCCCGTTGGTAGCCTTTTCTATATCAATAGCAGGCTCTATCCCGAAGTAATGGCTCGTGTCAGTGTCAGTTTTTGTCTGGGCATTCGGGTCCACTCCTGTTGCCGTTCCGATGTTTTCATACTGCCCGGATGTGGCGGTTCCGTTAGCTACATAGGTCCAGGTTTCAAAAACATCGAGCAGGCCGTTGAAATTTATATCACCGCCCACGTATACAGGGTTAACGCCGGGTTTGGAATCTGTCACATTCACAGCGCTCAAGGCTACATTTCCGGGGTTTGTGGCCGTGTAGGTCCATGTGACGGCTCCTCCAACAGCAATGTACGGGCCTGGTGCCAAGTCTGCATCATGGCCGTTGGTAGATTTCTCAATATCAATGGAAGATATCATCCCGAAGTAATGGCTCAGGTCAGTATCAGTAATTGGCCAGGAGTTCGGATCATATCCTGTGGCAGTTCCGGTGTTTTCGTACTGCCCGGCAGTGGCGGTTCCGGAAGCGGTATAGGTCCATGTTTCAGTGAGATCGAGCAGGCTGTTGCCATTTGCATCGCCGCTCTGGTATGCAGGATTAACACCACTCTCGGAATCTGTCACATTCACAGTGGCCAGGGCCATATTTCCAGTGTTGGTCACCACGTAAGTCCATGTGACAGCACCACCGACTGCAATATATGGGCCTGGTGCCAGGTCTGCATCATGGCCATTGGTTGATTTCTCAACATGAATATCCGCAGCAACACCAAAGTAATGGCTCGCGTCAGTATCGGTTCTTGTCTGGGAATTCGGGTCCACCCCTGTTGCCGTTCCGATGTTTTCATACTGTCCTGCAGTGGCAAATCCACCTTCTGAGAAGGTCCAGACTTCCCAGGTATCGAGCAGGTTGTTGAAATTATTGTCACCAGCATAGTATAAGGGGTTTACACCAGGTTTGGAATCTGAAACATTCACAGAGCTCAGGGGGACATTTCCGGTGTTGGATACGAGATAAGTCCATATGATAAGGTCTCCAACAGTAATATATGGGCCTGGTGCCAGGTCAGCATCATAGCCGTTGGTAGATTTCTCAATGTCAATGGAAGCTTGCATCCCGAAATAATGACTATAGTCAGAGTCACCGGTTTGTTGAGCATTCGGATCCAGGCCAGTGGCTGTTCCGAGGTTACTATACTGCCCGGGAGTGGCGGTTCCGGAAGCGGTATAGGTCCAGATTTCAGTAGGATCGAGCAGGTTGTTGCCATTTGCGTCACCGCCCTGGTATGATGGGTTAACACCGGGATCGGAATCTGTCACAGTCACAGTGCTCAGGGCTACATTTCCAGTGTTGTCCACCACATAAGTCCATGTGACAGCGCCCCCAACTGCAATATACGGGCCTGGTGGTATGTCGGCATCCTGACCGTTGGTAGCTTTCTCAATATCCAACGAAGGTGTCATGCCGAAATAATGACTCTTGTCACTGTCAGTGCTCGTCTGAGCATTCGGATCCTTTCCTGTGGCGGTTCCGGTGTTTTCATACTGCCCGGAAGTGGCGATTCCGAGAGCTGTATAGGTCCAGGTTTCAGTAAGATCGAGTAAGTTGTTGCCATTTGCGTCACCGCCCTGGTATGAGGGATTGACGCCGGATTTGGAATCTGTCACATTCACAGTGCTCAGGGGTACATTACCAGTGTTGGTCACCACATAAGTCCATGTGATGGGTATTCCAACAGGAATGTATGGGCCTGGTGCCAGGTCTGCATCATGACCGTTAGTAGCTTTCTCGATATCAATGGAAGGAGCCATCCCGAAGTAGTTGCTGGAGTCGATGTCGGTCCAGGTCCGGCTGAACAGATCAGTACCCTGTGCAGTGGCAACATTGGTATATTGCCCTGCAGTGGCTGTACCTGATGCTGCATAGATCCAGATTTCCCCGGGATCCAGAAAGCCGGGGTTAATAACGTCTCCACCTATAAACGTTGTGGTAACCCCTTTTGAATCGGTTAAGGAAACAGATCCCAGGGCCACATTACCAGGATTGGTCACCGTGTAAACCCAGTTGACAGGATCACTGACCTTGATATGTGGTCCTGTAGGTGTATCGGCATCCTCTGTGTTGGTAGTCTTCTCAACATGGATATCCGCATCAGCGCCATAGTAGTGGCTCGGGTCGGTGTCGTTAGCGGCCTGACCAAGGCTGTCAACTGCACTGACGCTGGCATAGTTTTCATACTGTCCTGCGGTAGTGGCCGGTTTGGTATATTCATACTCCCAGGTCTCTCCCGAATCCAGGGAGTCATTCTGGTTAATGTCACCGATGTTATACCCTGATCCGTCGAGTTTTGGATTGGGGTTAAAGTTATCGGCATTGTTAGCCGGTGTGCCATTGTCATCTACCAGGTAGACTATAGCCAGTGGCAGGTTGCCACTATGGGTAAGCTTGTAAGTCCAGTAAACGGCACTGTCCAGGGCTATGGTGGGCCCGGGCGGATTGTTAGCCAGTAAGGTATTTGTATACTTTTCGACGATCACACCGCTTTGTCCTCCAAAATAATGGCTTGTATCCTTGTGGCAATATTCATCAGTACTACCCTGCACATCACCACAAGCCGTACCAATGTTTGTATATGGCCCTGCGACAGCGACACCGGTATCAGCATATATCCATGTTTCACCGGGGTTCAACAGGTTGTCTCCATCATCACCGCCTCTGTAGGCAGGAGCGGCACCGGTGATATCGTCTGTAACCTGGATGTTTTCCAGGACAGTATCGCCAGTATTTGTGACCTCATATGTCCATATTACAGTTGAGTCTTTTGCGATCACCGGAATCGGATCGATATCGGTATTGATATCGTTGGTTTTCTTGATGATCTGTATACCGGGCTCATAACCGTTATAATGGCTGGTATCTAAGTGGCAATATTCATCTGAGCTGTTCTGAACATCACCACAAGCCTTACCAATGTTTGTATATGACCCTACGACTGCGACACCTGTATCTGCATATATCCATGTTTCACCCGGTTCCAGCAGGTCGTCTCCATCATCACCGCTTCTGTAGGCAGGACTGGCACCGGTGATATCGTCTGTAACCTGGATGTTTTCCAGGACAGTATCGCCAGTATTAGTAACCTCGTATGTCCATATTACAGTTGAGTCTTTTGGGATGTCAGGAATGGGATCGATATCGGTATTGACACCGTTGGTTTTCTTGATGATCTGTATCCCCGGGTCATAACCGTAATAATGGCTGGTATCCTTGTGGCAATATTCATCAGTGCTGTTCTGAACATCACCACAGGCTGTACCAACATTCTGATAAGGCCCGTCGACAGCGACACCGGTATCAGCATATATCCATGTTTCCCCCGGATCCAGAACGCCGATGTTAATATTGTCTCCGCTTCTGTAGGCTGGACTGACACCTGTTTTGTTGTCTGTAACCAGGATGTTTACCAGGGCCGTATCGCCAGTATTTTTCACCTCGTAAGTCCAGATGACGGTAGAGTCTTTAGCGATCACCGGAATGGGATGGGTATCGGTATTGACACCGTTGGTTTTCTTGATGATCTGTATACTGGGCTCATAACCGAAGTAATTACTTGGATCAATTTCACTCACAGTTGAACTTAGTGGATCAAGGGCTTCAAATGTTGCAACATTAGTATACTGACCTATAGTAGTTGCAATAGAATCCTTGGTAAAGTTCCAGGTTTCGTTGATGTCAAGAATATTATTAAGGTTGTTATCACCACTCACGTAAGCCGGGTTAAAATCATCGGCTGAAGAACCTGGTGATCCGGCATTATCGGTAACCAGCACGGAAGTTAGCGGAACATTACCGTTATTAAGGATTGTATAATCCCATGTTACAGCTGAATCAGCAGCAATATAAGGACCGGTAGGGTTATCGGCGTCTTCCGTGTTGGTATATTTTTGGACCTCAATGCTGGCGTTTATCTCTACTATATTCACCTGGTAATCTTCTACTTCACCATTCGGAGCCGGCCCAATTGGACCCAGGCCAGAGCCTGTACTCACCCTGAACCTTGCAAAGGTTGTACCTATCGCGGCACTGGCCGGGACTGTAATACTCAATGTATTGGAACCTGAAATGACAGGTGAATCTGCTGCTACCCGTTCGGAGGCTTCGAATATACCATTCTGGTCATAATCTATCCATCCCTGGAGTAAGCCGTTACCAGAGGCACTAACTGTTATCGTTGCAGGAGCACCCCTGACAAGAGAGGAAAAGGTCACACCGTCTTCATCATCAGTATTATTAAGATCATCGCCCGTTGCTGTTGGATCTTGCAATCCATCTGGCTCAGCATCAGGAACAATTCCAAGGGACAGTGGGCTGGAAATAACATGTCGTGCACCATTATTGATCAGGGTAGTCGGATAGCTTGGGTCGGGTGCATCTCCAAAATCAATAGGTACCGGGTCGAGAATCTCAAACTTGTAATCTTCCACTTCCCCGTCGGGTGCCTGTCCGGTATAATCTAAACCGAGTGTCGCAAAGGTCTGGGTAGTGAATCTGAACCTTGCAAATGTGGTTCCTAAAGATGCCCCGGATGGTACAGTGATAGTTAGTGTATTTATGCCGGCCGACAGACTTTTATCTGTAAATATTTGTTCACCTAAGGTGGCCCAATCTCCGTCCTGGTCATAATCGATCCACCCATTCAGGTATCCGGCAACAGAAGCTGTAACCTTTATGAGAGTTGTATTTCCCTGGACGAGGGAATCTACAATTACCACTCCATCTTCATCATCGAAGTTATTGTTATCATCGCCCAGGGCATTCGCATCCTCCAGGCCATCCACTTCATGGTCGATGGTATCGCCGAGGCAAATTGTAGGGTCAATTATATGTGAAGCTCCCAGGCTTGCAGCAAGCGTTGGGTAATTCGGATCGGGAGCATCTCCCCAGTCGATTTTATCGAGTATTATGACCTGATAATCTTCTACTTCACCATCATCGGCACTGCCTGTAAATGGCAGATTCCCTGCAGTACTTACCCGGAAGCGGGCAAATGTATTGCCGATGACTGCAGTAGCAGGTATGTTGAAAGAGAGGTTGTTGGTACCTGCGACAAGTGTTACATTCGTAAATATTTGTTCACCGGCATCAGCCCATGATCCATTCTGGTTAAAGTCAAGCCATGCATCGAGTTGGCTTCCAGTTGAAGCAACTACATCGACGGTTACTGTTGTGCCTTCAATGAGCGGTGAAGTGAAAGTAACACCATCCTCGTCTGCTGTGTTATTGAGATCATCGCCCGTTGCAGTTGCATCAGGCTGGCCATCAGGCTCAGGATCTCCAACAAGTGGTCCGAGGAAGACCGCTGTATGCGTTAAATGCCGCGCACCATTGTTGGTCAGCAAAGTTGGATATGGATCGGGGGCATCGCCATAATCATAGCCGTAAATGAAGAAACGGTAATCTTCCACTTCCCCGTCATCCGCGGTGCCCGAAGGCCCGTCACTACCAATGGTGCTGAACCTGAAACGTGCATAAACCCAATCATTAACAGCTCCTGGCGGAACGGAGAAGGGGACAGACTGTGTTCCACTGAGGCTGAGATCAGAGGCGATTTGTTCATTTGTTGCTGATTCAAATACACCATTGTTATTAAAATCTATCCAGGCATTTAAAACACCAGGTGCAGACGCTTTAACGGTCACGTTAGCGGAAAAGCCCTGTACCATTGGTGACGTGAATGTGACACCATCTTCATCATTCAGGTTGTCGTTGTCATCACCATCTGCCAGCAGGCTTGGTATACCATCATTTTCATAATCAATTGTATCGCCAAGGAAATAAATAAAGTTGAATGCATGTGCGGCTCCGTTATCTGCCGAGAGGGTAGGGAAGGGCGACGGGGCATCACCATAATCATATACTGTTTGTATAATGTAAATCACTATGGCAGTATCATAACAGCCTTGTGAGTCAGCTACTCTATAGGTTAAGGTATCCCCACCTACATACCCATAATCAGGATCATAACTGATGGTCCATGTTCCAGTGTTAATGCTTGCGATACCATGATCCGGAGGGTCAATAATCTCTATACTACTGGAATCCAGGTCGCCATCTAAATCATAATCATTATCCAGGACGTCCAGAATGTACAATGCATCAAACGGGATAATTGCCGTATCATTAACTGCAACAACGCAAGATTGGCAGAAACCAACGCATACCGATGTTCTTACCGTGTCGGATGTATAATTGCCTGTAGTAAACCAGGCTTTGTTCAGATAATATTGATCGAGTGTAGTAGTTACAGGTACTTTTACATAGTAAATAATATACAGAGTATCCAGGGGAAGAACAACGAATTCATTATAGGGGAAATAGGGTGACTGATCACCTCCAAGCCAGAAAATCGTGTCTCCATCACCATGAACAGGGTAAGTATTGGCGTTTGAGGTCGTAACATCACTACCTGGATGCTGGCCGATATAATAAAAAGGAGGTGGTAAAATATCATAGATGGCATCGACCATTGATGTATCAGTACTGGTATTGACAATACTAATTGTATAGGTCAGTGTATCTCCCGGTAAAGCCTTGGTAGTATCAACTGTTTTAGAGATTTCCCATGATTCATTAACATCGGGGAAGGTAATCGTATCGCTTGCGTAGTCACCAGTGTATTTATTTTGTGTACCACTGGTAAGAGAGGCATAAGGAATGACTGAAGAAGTAACACCAACACATTTGGCATGGAAATAATACCTTATTTTCACCAGGTTGCCTGTACCACCACCTTCTTGAACCAGTGGCCGAAAATAGAGTGAATCCATCGTGCCAACAGGTATATTTATTGGCAGGGCAGATTCCAGGATGATGCTATTACCCAGTTGCCAGCAACTGGCATCAAAATCAAGGTTCCCGGCAGGCTGCATCAAGATACTGTCTCCTACCTCCACATTCCCGAATGAATACGTAACATCGTAACGCAGGTATGCTCCGACATTCCCTGCAGGACCGATAGAATAACTATTTATCTGCCCACCTGCGTTCGCAGATTTGTGGTCTGCATTACAGAGTGTAAAAGTAGAATCATGTTGTTTTAAAGGCCCACAATTGGTCCATAATGAGAGGGTCATATCAGTACATTCATCTTTAATTGGGGCGTAGCGAACATAGTAATAGAAAGTAAACGAACTATCAGGGTAAAGTGAACCTACATTAATAATCGAATCCTGGCCTCCTGCAAGGCCGAAGTCTGTCGTGGTAAAGCTATGGAGCTTCCCTTTTAAACAGCCAAAAATTTCTGTCTGGGATGTGTTGGTGATTTTGAACCCCATATACCCGGCCAGGGGGCCTTCTGTACCGGGTTTGTTGTGATCAAGCACAAAATAAGGTGATGTGGTTAACACGATCCTTAATGAGTCAGGATGTATTGCATGAGTAATTTTCGATGAAAATAAAAATGCAAAAAAAATAAGAATCAGAAAAGTATATTTTCTCATGATTTTAGGTTTATAAGTTTATCAATTGATTCCTAATTGATTACGATTACTATCTGTCGTCACCCAAAATCATGAAAAAAAGAAGCCGGAAATATGTATTTTCTTTCTAAAATACCAGGGGTTATGTATTTATTTAACATAACATTAGCTCATACTAACCCTTTTGAGTATCAATTAAAGGAGCTAAAAGACTGAATAATAGTAAGTTGGCGTCATAAATTTTTTCAAGATTTTAGGGTTCGAGAAAAATGTTGCGGTAAATATAGTAAAAAAAATATAAAAGTCAACAAATATATGATTTTTTTTGAATATTTATTTTTTTACATATCTTTTTTCATTGGTGGGCTGCTACCTATTGCTTTTCCGCTGCTTTCTCAATCGCCCAGATGCTGGCAATCCCTATCAGAATAAAAATTATGGAAAGTATAACTTCTGTGGAAAATGTATCCGGAATGTACCGGATGTACCTGGCAACTACTGGTTCGCCCCTCTTAAGGACCTGGTTCCCGGCCTCATCAAGCAAATAGGCAGCATGCTGCCAGGGCCATAATATACTTATCGAACCAAGGATAAACCCTGTTAGCAGAGAAATGGTTTGATCATGAAATCTTTTAAGTACCCATGACAGGAGATGCGAGAAAGCAATCAAGCCCACCCCAGCTCCAATCAGCACGGGAATTAAAATGGCCGGGTCCCGGTCGTTGATGGCATCGATGGCTACCAGTTTATAATTACCCATGATGAACAGCACGAATGAACCTGATAATCCAGGCAGGATCATACTGCATATGGCCACCACTCCACAAATTATCAGATAGAAGAAACTATCGTTTTCCCGTGCCGGATTCAATACGGATATGACCACTGCAATGGCAGTGCCAATGATAAATGTGATAATGACACTTACAGACCATTTATTAACCGTCTTTCCTACGAAATAGACAGAAGCCAGTACAAGTCCAAAGAAATAGGACCAGATATAGACCGGATAGTTTGTAAACAGATAATCAAAAAGCCGTGCCAGTGTAACAATGGCAATGATCACCCCTGTGAACACGGCCAGCAGGAAATACAGGTCTGTATATTTAATAAAATCTTTGAATTTTCCGGTAAGTAAAAACTTAATTGCCATTAGGTTGAAAGATTTTATCGCATTAACGAGCCTTTCAAAAATACCGGTGATGAGTGCAATCGTACCTCCCGAAACGCCCGGAATGACGTTGGCAGCGCCCATTGCGATGCCTTTGATGATGTTTGTCAGATATCTCATCTTTTTGTCTCTGATAAAATAATTCAATAAGCCCGCAAAGATAGCAATATTCATGATTGGTAATCCCTAACGCAGCACAAGGCTGTAAACAAATCGATTAACGATTAACGATTGTAGATTAACGATTTTAGATTTATGGTTTAGTTAACATTATGAGTTAAAAATGACTTGAAGACAGGTTGATTGACTTTAGCGAAGAAGAGAAAATGATTAACCACACCTTTGTCATGGCAGGCTGTTTGTAGATTGAAGATTAATGATAGTGTGAAAAAAATCTAAAATCGTTAATCGTCAATCTCAAATCGTTCAATCGTGCACTTCCGTGCCTTCATTATTATATTTAAATTTGCCGGATGAATTTATGGATCCTCCTTCTGTTGCTGCCCCTGTCCCTGTTATTGTGGGTACTTCTAAGCCCGCTGGAGATCATAATAGATACCAATAAAAATACCTATCTCGCCAGGCTGGGAGTGATCGCAAAGATGAATCTGTTATTTAAGGATTTGCATATTGAATTAAAAACCCGGATTTTCTTTTTCAATATAAGTATTAAGCCTGGTAAAAGAAAACGGAAAAAGGATAAACAAAAAAAGAAGGAAAAGAAAAGATATACTGAAATGCCTTTCCGGCTGATATTGGATGCCTCAAAGGATCTTTGGAAAGCCGTTAAGATCATAAGGTTTGAGCTCGATCTTGATACTGAAGATGTGATATTGAATGCCAAATTATTTCCGTTTTTTTATATGTTAAGTAATGATCGGATCAAACTTTGGATTAACTTTGATGATAAAAACAGTCTTCTCATTCATGTCAGGGCTGAATTGTGGGCTCTGGCTGCAGTTGGGATGAAATTTTT
>DAOWEV010000245.1 GCA_030638325.1 Bacteroidales bacterium | reverse complement strand
GGAACTCATGTGAAATATTAGCAAAGAACCTGGATTTTAGCCGATCCATCTCTTCAAGTTTTTCAGTTTGAACTTGTTCTAACGCCAATTCATGTAGTAATCTCTGACGTCTCAAATAATACCGTATGACAATATAAAATATGGAAATAATAAATAATAAATATAAAGAATACGCCCACCAGGTTTTCCAGGGCGGGGGAAATATGGTTATTTTCAGGGAGGCACCCTGTTCATTCCATAAGCCATCATTATTGGACCCCTTTGCTCTGAAAATGTAGTCTCCCGGGGGAACATTGGTATAATTTGCCAGTCGCCAGTTATTACAATAGATCCAATCCTGATCTAATCCTTCAAGCATATATGCATATTTGTTTTCGGGTGGATTTATATAATCCAGGGCTGCAAATTCAATCGAGAAAAAATTCTGATCATACCTCAGATCGATATGTTGAGTGAAGGAAATACTGCTATCCAATTTTGTTTCAATGTTGTTAATCAAAAATTTTGTCAGAACAACGGGTGGAATATGATCATTATCTTTAAGGCTATCCGGAAAAAAACTGTAAAACCCATTGCCCGAGCCCCTTCTTCCTCCGACAAATATTTTCCCTTCCCTGCTTTTATAAAATTTATATGGATAATTATCCTCGAACGGAATACCATCACTGCGTTCATATAATTTCGAAACAGCCGTGGAATCCGATATTTGCCTGAACCGGATTATACCTCTTTCGGTTGATAACCATAGATTCCCGTTGTTATCTTCTTCTATATGATATATGAAATTTGCAATTAATCCATTCTTGAGGTTGAAGCATGTAAATTTCACATCGTTTAAAGAAATTCTGTTCAATCCGGTAGTTGTTCCGCACCATAAGGTTCCTTCCTTATCAATGAAAACTGAAAACACTATATCACTACTTAAACTGTTGTGATCCCGGGCATCATGCCTGTAGTTTATAAAAGTTTTTGATTCTCTGTTTTCAGGGGTTAGCTGGAATAAACCCTGGCCCACTGATCCGAGCCATAAAGAGCCAAAACGATCTTCACAGATACTCCTGATTTCTAATCTTTCTGTTGATATTCCAGGAACTCTTTGAAATGTAGTATCATACAACTCCTGTTTTTGTTGGTAAAACAGTCCAATATTTGAAGATACCCATAGCAATCCATGACTATCCTGGAAGATGTCATTAATTCGATGGAATTGGATATTGTCAATGGGGGGATTTAAACAAGGCGAAAACTGGTTTCTTCGTAAGTCGAATACATTGAGGTTCGTTGTAGTTCCGGCCCATATTACACTGTCAGAATCCTCAAAGAGTGAAAAAACAAAAAAAATAGAATCTCTATCTTGATTTGTTGGGTCATATTCATACCTGGCAATCAAATCCATTTCCTGATCATACTTCATCAATCCACCAAAAGCAGTTCCCACCCAAAAATTCCCTCTACTGTCTTCTAAAAATGAAGTGGCAGCGTATTGGTGTTGGAATTGATCATCTTGAAACGGGCCAATCTTGTGCTCACTGAATGGATTCTTTTCCAGGTTCATTTTTATTGCTCCCAGATAATCCGTGCCTAACCAAAGTGTTCCATTGCTACCTAAAAACATGTCATAAGTTCCACCATAAATTATATTATACGAATCATTTGGATGATAGTTGAAACTATTGACTTTTTCAGTATCCTTATCAAATTTGTTTAGTCCCATCACTGTAAAAATCCAAAGTGATCTTCCGCTGTCCAGAGGATTCTCAAACAGGGCCCTTATAAAATTGTTGTTCAGGCTGTTTTCATCCTCTTCTTTATACTTGAATTGTTTTAGGGTATTGTTTTTTAAAGAATATTTAAACAGCCCATTTGAAGTTCCTATCCAGATTGTCTCGTCTTTATCTTTAACTATACTGCTAATTGTTGCGTTTTTAAATTCATCCGGTAAAGGTGATTTGGATTCGATATTTCCAAAAACTTCTTGATTCTTGTTGAAAAGAAACAAACCTTTATTGGTGCCAATCCAGAAAATCCCTTTGTTGTCTTCATATATTGAATTTATTTCATTTGACAATGATCGATGATTGGCAGTGTCTGGTAAATAGCTGGTGTATTCTCCGGTTGCTTCATTAAACTTAATCAGTCCAAACCCACGAGATGCAGCAATCCAAATGTTTTCATCTTTGTCCTGAATGGCAGAAAATATCCTATTAAAATCATAAGCTAAGGGATTGCCAGGTTCTTTTATGTACCGGGTAAAAGATTCTGTTGCAGGATTAAACTTATTAAGGCCGTTCGAAAATGTTCCTATCCATAAATTACCAGTAACATCTTCAAATAATATTTCTCTGATCATATTTCCAGAAATGGATATTGAGTCGTCCGGATCATATCGGAAGACCTTATATTCATATCCATCATACCGGTAAAGGCCAGTTTCCGTACCGAACCACATAAATCCCCTGGAGTCTTTAAATACAGAGAATACTATTTTAGAAGGAAGGCCCTGCACAGGTTTAAAACTCCCAATACCCTGCTCTTGCGATTGAGGATAAACAAAAGTAAATGGGATTATAAGAAATATTGTTATCAGGGCAAGTATTTTAACCTGGCTTTGCATAAAGACCATCATTCAGCGCCCAATGGGTGCAATTCAAATCCACCTTAAATCAGAGGGTGGTTTTTTAATGGTATAAATGTATGAAAATTTTAATAAACGATATGATCTTGTTTATGTTTGGGCTAAAGCCCTGTTTAGATTGCGTGATCTTATTAAACGGCATAAATGCCGCTCCTAATTAAACTCTAAAAAAATCAAAGATCCTTCGAGACTTTCTTCAAAGTCAGCAAATTCATCGGGTTGCTGCCGAGGCCATGCACATTCTTCCATACAAACCTGAGCACCTGGTCATAGTAAAGTATGATCACGGGGGCATCTTCCATAACAAGATCATTCATTTTCCGGTAAATACCGGTTCTTAGTGCAGGATCAACTTCGCGGTATGCCAAGTTATACAAGCTGTCAAATTCCGGACTGCTAAAATGTGTGTAATTGGGGCCGCCTGGTGAAAAATTCTGCGAATAGAATAAGGAGAGATAGTTTTCTTCATCCGGATAGTCCGCGATCCAGGAAGCCCTGAAAAAATGAAGTTTCGACTGTGCTTTTAGTTCCCTGAGGGTCGCCGGCGGGTTCACTTCAATTTCAACATTTACTCCCAATTCACTCAACTGATGCTGGATATATTTGCACAGGTCGAGATAATCCGCTGTGGTGTGCAGGGTGATCACCCCCATGTTTTCTCCATTGGGATAGCCTGCCCTGGCCAGTAAATGCCTCGACTTATCAGGATCGTAATAATACATCTTTCTGCTCAGGTCAAAAGCAGGCATTCCGGATGGTATGATCCCGTAATTACCCGGATAACCGATGTTGTTACGCAGGTATTTCATCATCCTGGCCCGGTCGATGCCATAATTTAAAGCCTGTCTTACCTCTTTTATCATAAGTGGGTTATTTCCGGCAGATGACAATGATGTATCTACCAGTATCCCAAGGTATTCCGTATTCAGATATGGCTCTGTCAACAGCTTGAACTTATCATCATACCGGGGATTCAGCTTCCCGCTTTTGGTGAGCAGTTCGTCCTTGTAAGTGGCGTCGATACCTGACATAAAATCCAGGTTTCCTTTCACGAACTCCAAAAAAGCCGATTGTTTGTCGATCATAAAAGTGATCGCCACAGCATCTAAGTAGGGCAGCCGGACACCGTTTTTGAATTCAAAATAATGATCATTTTTAATATAAACCAGCTTGACTCCCTCTTTCCACATTCTGAAGCGGAAAGGGCCGGTGCCAACCGGATTCTTCCGGAATTCTTTCCCATAGCGACCCACAACCTCATGCGGCACAACAGTGCAATACTGCATACCTAATATACCGAGGAATGGGGGGAAAGACTCACTCAGCTTTATCACGAAAACAGTATCGTTTGGGGCGTAAAAGGCATACCTGCCATCCTCCACCAATACCTTGTTAAACACCCAGGCGCCCGGAAACGCCAGGCCGGGATCAACAATCCTGCTAAAACTGTAAAGAAAGTCATGGGCCACTACCCTCCTGCCCTGTCCATTTTCAAATACCGGGTGATCGTGAAAGTATACATCCTGCCTGAGATGAAAAGTATAGGTCCGGCCATCTGCCGAGATCGACCAGTTGCGGGCAATACAAGGCTCAACCCCAAGTTGGTCATTCAGTTGCACCAATCCGTTATACAATTGGTTACATGCCCATATGTTGGACTGGTCTTTTGCAAAGGCCGGGTCAAGCGAGGTAATGCCGGAAGCTTCATTATACCTGAAAACGGTCTTCCCGTCATGATCACCGGCTTTCCGAGAACATGATAAAAGCAATATGAAGAGCAGTAATATGTAAATGAAGGCTTTTTTCATTGTTAGGCTTAATTCAGTTGACGGTTGACAGTTGACGGTTGACAGTTGACGGTTGTGAAATTCCAAACTCCAAATTCCAAATAAATTCCAAAAATCAATATTCAAAATCCAAATAATACACTATAAACCGTTTGGTTATTGGGATTTGAGTATTGAGTGTTATTTGAGATTCGGGATTTGGTTATTGGGATTTGTGAAATCTCAACTCTCTCTCCATCCCTCAGTCTCTCAGTCCCTCAGTCTCTCAGTCCCTCAGTCCCTTAGTCTCTTAGTCTCTCTCAACTCTCAACTCTCAACTCTCAACTCTCACGCCCTCAACCTTCGGCCTCCCATCTTCCAGCCTAACCGCGTATTTAACCTTTTCATCAGTGAGTGCATGATCAATGACTTCGATCATCTTATCCACATAAATGAAACTGATTCCCTCGATATACTCTTTCTTAATTTCGTCAATATCTTTCTTGTTTTCTTTTGAAAGAATGATATTGTGGATCCTGGCCCGTTTTGCTGCCAGTATCTTTTCTTTAATACCTCCTACGGGAAGGACTTTTCCCCTAAGGGTGATCTCACCTGTCATGGCAATCCCTGACTTGACTTTTTTCTGGGTGAACGCAGATGCGAGCGCCGTAAACATGGTGATCCCTGCAGAAGGGCCATCTTTAGGTGTAGCCCCTTCGGGTACATGAACATGCACATTCCAGTATTTGAAAATTTCGGGGTCGATGCCCAGGAACTGAGAGTGTGCCCGGAGGTATTCCAGCGCCAGTGTGGCAGATTCCTTCATGACATCTCCAAGGTTACCGGTTAGTGTGAGGGTCCCTTTTCCTCTCGAAAGGCTCACTTCCACAAACAATATCTCGCCTCCGACAGTCGTCCAGGCCAGGCCTGTCACCACGCCTGCAACATCATTCCGGATGGCTTTATCTTTCTGGAAACGCGGAGCGCCCAGGATACGAACGATATCTGCGTCTGTGACTTTCTTTTCATAAGGCTGTTCTGATGCAATGAATTTCGCCTTGTTGCGAATGATTTCCGCAATTTTCTTCTCCATTCCCCTGACGCCTGATTCCCGGGTATAATCATCCACGATCTTTTCCAGGATCCTTTTCGTGAAAATGACCTGACTCTTTTTAACGCCATGGGCCTCCAATTGTTTTGGAAGCAGGTGCCTGCGAGCGATCTCGACCTTTTCTTCTAATAAATATCCACTCAGGTCGATAACTTCCATCCTGTCGCGCAGGGCAGGATGTACTGTATTCAGGGTATTTGCAGTAGCAATAAACATGATCCTCGACAGGTCATAGTTCACCTCGAGGTAATTGTCATAGAATTCTGCATTCTGTTCCGGGTCAAGTACTTCCAGCAGGGCAGCCTGGGGATCTCCCTGTACGGTAATTCCACTGATTTTATCCACCTCGTCGAGAACAAAAACCGGGTTGGATGATTTGGCTTTCTTCAGATTTTGCAAGATCCTGCCGGGCATGGCGCCAATATATGTTTTACGATGTCCGCGAAGTTCTGCTTCGTCGCGGATGCCGCCGAGTGACATCCGGATATATTTTCTGTCTAATGCCCGGGCAATGGATTTCCCAAGAGAAGTTTTTCCAACCCCCGGGGGGCCCACGAAGCATAATATGGGTGACTTCATATCATTTTTCAGCTTGAGTACCGCGAGGTGCTCTATGATCCTGTCCTTGATCTTTTCAAGGCCGTAATGGTCCTCATCCAGTATCTGCTGCGCTTTCTTCAGATTAAAATGATCTTTTGTATATTCTCCCCAGGGCAATTCAACCAGTGTCTCCAGGTAGTTCATCTGAACCGAATATTCAGCTGCCTGGGTGTTCATCCTCTGCAATTTTTTTAGTTCTTTCCGGAAAGTTTCATCGATCTTTTCGTTCCATTTTTTGCCCTTGGCTTTCTTTTTTAACTCATTGATCTCCTGCTCATGAGGAGACCCTCCAAGTTCCTCCTGTATGGTCTTCAATTGCTGATTCAAGAGGAAGTCCCTTTGTTGTTTGTCCAGATCGGTTTTGACTTTATCCTGTATCTGGGTTTTTAATTCCAGCATCTGCAACTCCTTGGTGAGCAGGGTTAACACCTTATTGGCTCTTTCTTTAATATCAGATATCTCCAGCAGGTTCTGTTTTTCCCGGACATCTATACTGAGGTTGCTGGAGACAAAATTTACCAGGAAATAAGGACTTTCAATGTTATTAATTGCAAAAACCCCTTCCGAAGGTATGTTAGGGGATAGTTGAATGATCTGAATTGAGAGGTCTTTCATCGAGCCTATTAATGCCTGGAATTTCTCATCAGTCTTATATTCTTCCTGAAGGTTTTCGAAGGGCATTATGCTGGCCTTGAAATATGGGTCTGTCTGGATAAACTCCCTCAGCAGAAATCTTTTCTTTCCCTGTATGATAGCAGTTGTACTACCATCCGGCATCCGGAGTATTTTCATCAAATGAGCAACGGTTCCGGTCTTGAAGATATCTTCGATGCCGGGATCTTCTATGCGTCCATCTTTTTGTGCGACCACCCCGATGATCCTGTCTTTCTTGTAGGATTCCCTGATAAGCTCGATAGATTTATCCCTGCCCACCGTAATGGGGATCACCACTCCCGGGAACAGCACCATGTTTCTCAAAGGCAATACCGGTAATGTCTCCGGCAGCGCCTCCCCGATGATCCGTTCTTCATCCTCCGGTGACATCAGGGGAAAAAATTCAGCATCAGCATCAATAATATCTGAAAAATCCATTATGTTCTTAAAGTTCAATTCATCCATAATTCATTGTTTACGTCAAAATGTCAGTCAGCATTCTCTTTGCTGCTCAAAAAACTGCTCATTCTTGTTGATAGTCAATAAGTTAATCTATCACACCTTATGCCGGCCAAAAATAATAATCAGTTGATCTAAAGATGGCAATATGTATGCCAAACAGCAGCACAAAGGTAAAATAAATAGGTGCAGATTGCGAGTTTTAGGTTTCAACTTGCAACTCGCAACCTGCAACCTGCAACAGTCAACAAATTTCAACAAAAGGTGGTATAAATCCGATACTTGTTTTGAAATAACATAGAGCCCGATCAGATATAGATCTTGGATTCCCTGTTATCGAGGGTCATATTGAATAATGCATTCAGAATATTTATTTCTGTTTCATCAAAATCGAGGCCTCTTCTCGCGAAGACTATTTTAGCTACCTGTATAGCTTTTTTGATATCAAAGGTCCGGAAGCCGGATGTGCCTCCCCAGGTAAAACTCGGGATAAAATTGCGCTGGTATCCGCTCCCAAACACATTCACATTGATTCCAACCACTGTGCCCGTATTAAACATGGTATTGATCCCGCATTTTGAATGATCTCCCATGATCAGCCCGCAAAACTGTTCTCCTGTATCAACAAAGGTTTGATCGGGGAAATCCCACAATTTGACACTTTCGTAATTATTTTTCAGATTGCTTGTATTGGTATCAGCACCCAGGTTACACCACTCTCCAATGACAGAGTTCCCCATAAAACCATCATGTACTTTATTGGAATAACCAAAGATGACGGAGTTGCTGATTTCACCCCCGACCTTAGAATAGGGGCCGATGGTAGTAGCGCCATAAATTTTGGCAGACATCTTCACAATAGCATTGTTACAGAGGGCAAAAGGACCGCGGATCATACTGCCTTCCATGATCTCGGCATCCCGGCCGATATAAACAGGCCCGGTTGTTGAGTTAATGGATACGCCTTCAACTTTAGCTCCTTCTTCAACAAATACCATATCTCCCATCACCCGGTTAGAACTGCTCAACTTTTTTGATTTCCGGTTTTTGGTCAACAGCATAAAATCTTCCCGCAAGGCCCTGTCGTTTTTAGAAAAGATCTCCCAGGTATGATCTATTTTCAGGAAATCATTGTCAGTTTCAATCACATTGACCCCCTGAATATTATCTTCGTCTGTATTTTCCAGATCGGTCTTCTCAACCCGCATGGCAATGATGGATTCATCTTTCACCAGCACCTCGTTGTTTTTAAGCGCCTGGATCTTTTTTACAAGAGTAGGATTCGGACATATTGATCCGTTGATCATGACGTTGTCATCCTCCTCCCTGATTGGATATTTTTCTCCTAAGTAATCCTCAGTAAGTGTAGAGGTTTCAGCTTCTAAATATTTCTCCCACTTTTCACGGATGGTTAAAATGCCAATGCGAATATCTGCAACAGGCCTGATATAGGTCAGGGGCAAAAGGCTACTGCGCCGGAAACTATCAAAAAGAATATAATTCATATTAAGTGACTTGTCTTACCGGGGGTCATGATTTGAATTAAAACGACTAAGCAACTGCAAAATTATAAATACTATCTTATTAATAACAATGAATGATCATAAAGTGTTCAACAATTGTTTATTTACCTGCATGTAGAGTTGAAAGCTCATAAAAAAAGCCCCGCATATTTTGACAGGGCTTCACTGAAATTTTTTTTTATTCCTCGGTTGTTTTCTTTTCAAGGTGTTTCTTATACCTGCTCTTGAATTTGTCAACACGCCCTGCTGTATCAACAAGTTTCATCTTACCCGTATAAAATGGATGAGATGTATGGGATATTTCAAGTTTTATTAACGGATATTCTTTACCGTCTTCCCATTTAATGGTTTCTTTGGATTTTGTTGTAGATCGTGTCAGGAACATATAATCGTTGGATATATCCTTATATACAACCAATCTGTAATCTTTCGGGTGAATGTCTTTTTTCATCTGTTTAAAATTTTCTCGCAAAGACGCAGAGACGCAAAGAATTTTTTTTAATCATGCTCCTATGTGTCAAAATTGCCTTGCCATGGGTGTTTCATTTCAATTAAAAGCTTTAAATTTCGGCGTGCAAAAGTAGGTTATTTTTTTGAAATTGCAAAATTTTCCTGTAAATATTTCTTTTTGGAAGAGACGCATGATTATGCGTCTCAACTCACGCTTCACGCCTCAACGCTGCGAGGTCTTGCGACGCTCGCAGGTTTCTGTTCATCTGATTGATCAGTTTCTTGAGTTTTGGCAGAAAGTTTCTCACCACTCACACCTCGTCCAATCGCACCCTCGCTACTCCCTTCTTCGGTCTTCCGACTTCCGACTTCGGACTTTCAACTTTCAACTTTCAACTCACCACTTACCACTCACAAGAAAGCCAACCGTATCCACATCATCCGCATAATCCCATAACTCGGGCTGCTGGCTGGTGCCAGGGCGAATGGCATGACTTACCTTAGGAGAGACTGAAACAATGCATTGGATACCTTCGCTTATTGTCATGAGCTGCCTGTTAAGTGTTTCCACATCATCATAATATTCAAAATGAATCACAGAGATGGGGGAATTCAGAGAGGCATCTTCCCTGAACAAAGCAAAGCCATTATCAATGACCCGGGTGTTATTTACCAGAAAAATGGATTTATAATAATCATAGTTGTTCCTGTATTTATGATGATCTCCGGTTTCCTCATATTTAGCGAGGTTCATAAGTAAATTGTCAAAATTATACCCCACGGGCACATATAATTTCGAGATATTCCTGCATCCCAGGCCGAAATGGGTAAAAATATCCATACCAAGTTGCCGGAGTTCTTCGTCCGTTTCATTACCGCTTATGACTCCAACGCCATTTCTGTTTTTACGGATAATGTTTGGATATTTACCAAAGTAATATTCAAAATACCGAGAGGTATTATTGCTTCCGGTGGCGATGATGGCATCGAAATCCTGTAGCCTGCCATCTGTAAATTCAACCATCCCGGCAAGTCCCTGATCAAAATATTCCATGATCTTTACCAAAACGGGCATCAGTTGATCATCATCTGACGACAACCTGGCAATCACCCTATGGCCTGCTATCAAACTACACAGCAGGTCGTGAAAGCCAACCAGGGGGACATTGCCCGCCATAACGATCCCTATTTTTTTTGCCGGCCGCTTTGAAAGCAGCTCCCGGTATGGTTCAATCCATCGTAAAACTTTCTCTTCGGTAAGGCTGTCTGACCAGGCTTTTATTGCCAACATGACATTGGCTTTTATGAACCAGGGGTTGTGGTCCGGAACATGGTCAATGGCAGAGGCCAGTTCTGCAACAAGCCCTGACAGGCCATCCTGTAGCTTATCCGGATCCGGCCCGGGTGTAGATATTTCAGCTAAGACAGTTCCCAGTCCGGTCAACGCGCGGGTCCTGGTTTGCAGGTTTGACAACATGATGAAAGTATTGTTTAAGAGGCAAAAATAGTTAATTTAGCATATTTGGCACAAAGTATTAGAACGATGAAGTTTCTTACAGTCATTATAGTGTTGCTTCTTAGCTGCAATATCATGCAGGCCTCCGGTGATAGCGTTGCATCCAGGCCATATAAGATAGTAGGGCTTAAGCTCCACAAAGGATTTATCATCATCCACAGCAAAGCCCTCAGGGAAGTCAAAAATTCCTATCCATCCGGTATTGAACTCGATTTTATATGGCAATATACCTCTTCAAAATCCTGGGAAACCTGTAATTGTTATCCCAGGCTGGGTGTCTCATTAACGTTCTGGGATTATGACAACAAAGACATCCTTGGGAATGGAATTACATCCCTGTTTTTTATCGAGCCGGTATTTGGAGCTCAGAACAATATAAGCTTTTCATTTAGGGCCGGGTTCGGCTTGTCTTATCAGAGCAAGCCGTATGATGAATTGTCCAATCCCGACAATATGAGCTACAGCACTTACCTGGCTTTCCCTGTTCAACTCGGGGCAGCCCTCAATATCCGTTTATCACCCTTATGGCGCCTGAATCTATCTGCAAATTATAACCATATCTCAAATGGAGGCATCAAAGAACCTAACAATGGGATCAACTATCCTACGGCTGCCATTGGTGTCGATTATTTCCTGAGAGAGCCTCAGTTCAGGCACAGGATAAAAAGAAACCGGAGGGAGACAACCACGCCTGAATCGCGGTTCGATATCACAATCTTTTCTGCATTCAAACAGCTTGAATACAAACGTTATTTTCCTATTCCGGGAATAGAATTAAAAGGCAGCAGACAAGTTTCAAGAATCAATGCCCTCACCGTAGGTCTTGAATGGCTTTATGATAATGCTGCGAAGTATTATCTTGATCAATCCGGCGAAGATATTAGCTGCCAGAAAGCTTCTGTGGCCATAGGCAATGAATTCCTGCTGGGCAGATTTCTTTTCAGCCAACAGATAGGCGTATACTTCTTCAGGCCATATAAGAAGGGCGATGATATATATCAAAGATACGGACTGGTTTTCCGTGTAACAGAATGGTTATCACTCGGCATTAACTTAAAAGCCCACAGGCATGTGGCCGATTTCATTGATTTCAGGGTGGGATATTCATTTTAGAACCGGGGTTTTCAATCCTTAACAAAATGGCATTTTTATCGTATCTTGCAGTGCGATTAGTTAAGTCATTATAAAAATAACATAACTATTT
>DAOWEV010000068.1 GCA_030638325.1 Bacteroidales bacterium | reverse complement strand
TTTGCAAATTCGGTTAGTGTTGCTACCTCTATCATAATTAATGAATTAAGAGATACTTATTTAGGTGATTGTTAAATTAGTCATTCGGTTGTCATTCGGTTGTCATTCGGTTGTCATTCGGTTGTCATTCGGTTGTCATTCGGTTGTCATTCAGTAATCATTTAATAATCATTCGAGGTGCAAATTACAATTCACCAGGCACTCCGGTTTCGTAAGGATTTTCAGGATCGTTACTCCATTCGAACCAGCCTCCGTCAAATACCGATACCCTTGGCCATCCCATTAGCCAGGCATTAAAAAAGGCTTCGCTGCCACGCCAGCCGGTGCCACAATAAAATGCAAGATGTTTATCGGCTGTGATCCCGGCATCTTCCCAGATAGCAGCTATTTCATGATATTCACGGGTAGTATGGTCCAGGTTACGGTAATTTTCCATGTGGTAGGCATCAGCCCCGCAATTGCCAAAAACAGCCCCGGGTATACGCCCTTTCTTTTCGATGTAATTATAACCGCTTACTTCACCAATATATTCAGGCCAGCTTCTGACACAGACTAATTCGCCATCAGTTGATCTCAAAAGTTCTTTGGCTTTGGGAACATCCACTGCAAGTTCCGGTTTCGCAGGTATTTCAGCCATAAAATCGTTGACAGGTTTTTTAGGCACGTCTTCGATACTTATTTCGTAACCGGCATCCTTCCAGGATTGAAAACCTCCGTTCAAAACCCTTACATCCTTCACTCCGGCGTACATCATAATAAAAGCACAGCGGATGGCACCGATATGTCCTGCAGCACTTCCGGGGAACGGATCATCATTATTTGGTGACAGGAATTTGCCGTAGAGCACTACTGTGGTATCTGCCGTGATCCCGTGTTGCTGCAAGGCTTCTTGCAATTCTTCAGGCGAACGGCGGTTCCACGTTTCAGATGATTCAAGAGCTAATGTATCAATGTCTATGGCACCTGGAATATGCCCACTCAGATATGCATCCCGGTTGCGATAATGGGCATGGCAAATTATTGCTTTTTTTTCATCATACTTTGGGAGATTATCTCCTGATGATATAGATCTCACCCACTCCGGATACACTAAATGGGCATATCTCTCCATATTTTCCATGTGGAGTTCAAGGTTTACAGTCCATTCATCCATAAAGTGATTATATATGCCAACATCATGATATCCGGCACGAATAAACGACTGTGCAACTATTTCAGCTTCTTTTGAAGAGTAACTGTATATTATGATCGGTTTTTCAGGAAATATCTCTTTTGACCTGACTATTTCAATCCAGTCGATGTATTTTGTCCATTTGAACGGCAAGCTTTTTGCTCCTTTGATATGTCCTCCGCGCGATTCACCTTGCAAACTCCAGCCGTTATAGGCATCCACAGGCCGCACATCAACAATGAACCCCTCTTTGTTTTCGATAAATGTGATGAGCTCTCTTGTTGATATATGATTTATCTTATGGATCATTGATTTTTTTGTATTACGTTATTTTAGAAGTCCGAAGACCGAAGCCCGAAGACGGAAGCTGTTAAAAAACTTCGGACTTCCGACTTCGGACTTTCTTCTCTCAACTCTCTTAATCATTTACAATAATAATATAATTACCGGAATTTCAAGATCTCTATTAAAACACTACAACTTTTTTAGCAACTACATCTGATCCACCCACCATAATACGGACATAATAAATTCCTGCCGGTAACTCATTAACATTCCATGAAGTCTTAAATTGTCCTTCAGGTAATTGGCGGTCTAAAATAGTTTGGACCCTTTTTCCTGTGAAATCTATAACTTCTATTGTAACGCTCGACGTTCTTTCAATATTAATATTAATGGTTGCGCTTTCATTTGCAGGATTTGGATAAATCGCCACCTCAGTTTCATTGTAAGGACTAAAATCATCTATGCCGGTAACCTGGAAATTTAACTGGGCTTCGGCTGCAAATACAGGGGCCAGTTGGTCAGGTTGTTGCGGCAAATAGGGGATGCCATCTCCATCCGAGTCATCACCTGTTTCACCTGTTTCGTCAAACTCTGCCAGTTGCATTACATTGGCAACTTTTTTGAAGAAACGCGTATAAATTGTTGCAGCTTCGAGGTGTTCTCCAACCAGTGTGGCTTCACGAAGACCTCCTGCGATTACAGCAAAGTTAAAGGGAGTGTAAATTGCAAGGTTGTTATTTAATTCCGTTTTAAATGCATGTTGACCGGCAACATAATAATTTGAAATCAGGAAATTATAGGCTTCATTTGCGACATCCAGGTAGCTGGAATTTCCGGTTAACACATAGGCAGCATACAATCCCCGGGCTGCAGCAGCCTGTGATACAGCTGTTTTGCTCGTATTGTCAGGGCCCAGATTAAGGGTATATCCGTTATAAAAACCACCTGAGGCATCTTTCAATGTGCCAATCAGGAACGAACTCTGTGCATTGAGTGCATCAAGTGCCATCTGTTCTAGAGGCGTGCCTGCAAATTCTTCTTTCATCTTGGCCAACACCATAATTATATAACCTGCTTCCAGCGTGCTGATTTCATTTCCGGGTTGGGTAACGCCGCCCGATAAGCCTGAGGTGCTTACGAAGGTACCATTAGCCATGTCAAAATGCATCGCCATCAGGTTCATGAAAATCACCTTACTGCTTCCCTTCATCAGGTCGAACGAACCGGGCATGCCGGTTAGCGACATTGGTGCAGGGAAAGGATCCCCATCAAATACTTCATGAAAAGCCAGGTGGGTTTCATCGCTGCTATTATCAGGGTCCATCATATTTTTAAAATTCAACGTACCCCAGAGATAAGATAACTGGTCGAAAAGATCACTGGATGCGTCTGTAACCTCCAGGTCAGAAGCCTGAGGGGGCAACATGTCTCCAACCGGGCTTTCAGTTACTGCTATTCGATGCGGGAAATATTGAATTCCGTTAGCCGGATCATAAGTTGCCGGATCAACCATTCCAAGTTCATTGCCATCATAGGCCAGCGAATTTATTAAAAACATAGTTTTGTTAATCGCTTCTGCTGTCAGTACCTGCCCGATAAATCCATCCAGAGAACTTCCTCCGTAATAAATATTGTTGTAGGGGTCGAAATGCGGGCTACCTGCTGAGTCAGGTGAATTTGTCCCGTCAGGGGTGATGTTAACGTCAAGTGAGTCGTGAAACGAACCCAGCATATCCTGGGCCCAGAGGTATTGCTTCATCAGGGATTGTCCCATGGCAGCGGGGTTCAGTGTTTTATCCATCAGATCCCTGTCCCAGCGTAAACTTGAAAAATCCATTTGAAAATCAGGAGCTACAGCTTGTGGCAGGTGTGGGTCTCCGTTTTCAAAATCGGCAAACTGTGGCCATGGATTCATCGGTGGCATCTGGTTGGCAAGCATGCCAAAGTGCATGATGTTTTTCATCAGTTCATCATCTTCTTTAAATCCATTCGGGATCCCACCGGTGAATGAACCATCAAAATCGTCAGGCTCCATTGCGGCCATCTGAACGATCATGGGCGCCCACATCATGTGAAGCCCAAGGCCTGAACGCGAGATTACAGTGCCAAGCAAGTACCTCGAGTATTCATAATTTTCAATACCCAGCGTATAAGAGATGGAATCGGGCTGGTTTAAAACCATAGGATCCAGTAAATCCAGGTCATAACCCAATGCTTCTGCAAATGGTTCTCCGCTTTCGTTAATTTCATTGGCGAGCAGCATCTGATCGCGCGTACTGAAATTATCTGTTGATGTTACTACAACCTGAGCCTGTGAAACAGAAGCTGCAAGCAGCATGCTTAAAAGTAGTGTAATAAATGTTTTCATTGTTTTAATTTTTAAGTGATTAATAATTATGTTTTGCAGAAGAGTCGGAGAGATAATAAAATCCTGACAAAAGTTTCTCATGAAACTTGTTAAATAATAGTTAATCTGTATCTTAGGCTAAGGGATTTGAGGAGAGCCAGCGAGTAAATCAGTAAATTGCATTTTGGACTAAAGTCCAATATTGAGTATTCACTGATTAACCCCAGGCTTAAGCCTGGGGTTAGTGAATACAGAGAAAATCAGGGCTTTAGCCCAATTACCTCAATGCTTTACCGGACAATTTTAAGGAACTTGTTTTTATGTAAGACGATGACTTCAATTCATTTCACGACTTGATCCTCCTTGAAATCAGATGATCTACGCTGAATTTTCCGGCGCCATTTATCAGCAATACAAATAGCATCAGCAAATAGTATAATGGAATTTCAAAGCCATTGTTCCCGGCTTCGAAGCCATTGCTGAAATGAACGGTCAGGATGGCAACCAACATGGTTATCATCAAAGGGATGGAAATGATCCTTGTTGCCAAACCCAGTGGTAACAGGATAACAGCTCCCATTTCAGTAGAAGCCACCAAATAGGCATTTAGTGTTGGAAACGGAATACCTATGCTTCCAAACCATTCGGCTATGCCGCTGATGTTTCCCCATTTCATCATGGCCGGCATATAAAAGCCGTATGCCAGGATCAATCTTATAAATAACAATGGAATGTCTTTTAAATTCGTCAGCCAGTTTGTGGCTTTTTGATACATTTGAATGATTTTCATTTTTATAAATTTTTACTGCGTTTTTATTATTTTGTTAGATTAGTCTGTAAGAATGCACTTTCCTTACATGATGTACTGGAAAATTATTCAATAGCCTGATTGTTAGGAACATTACCTTGAAGCTCGGGCTGTTCAGGGAAGAAGGAAGGTATGATATCTGTGATCTGAGAGTTGAGAGAGCGAGGGAACGACTGAGAGACTGAGGGACTGAGAGACTGAGGGACTGAGGGAGTGCCGACAGATTGCTTCGCTGCGCTCGCAATATCCTGTCTTCGTCGTAAGCATCATTACGAAAGTAAGCTATGAAAAAATACAGGAAACCGTCAACTGTCAACCGTCAACTGCCAACCGCCTACTGTCAACCGTCAACTGATGAACGAGCTACCCGGTCTGTTCATTCAGCTTATCAAGTATGGATTTTTTGAATTGTTTCAGATCAAGTTGATATTCGCTTTTCTGTTCCTGATTTTCGAAACTTTTTTCGATCAACACGCTCTGCTTTTCATAATTGGTGCAGGCGCTGCACATCATCTTGTGAACTTTTAATTGTAATTTCTCTTTGACTGAAAGTTTGAAGTGGAGTTTCTTTTCAATTAACTCTGTGGCTTTCAGACACGAAAGAAACAATATGTGCATCAATTTTTTCATCTTGACTTTTAATTATTAACCCAGTTTTTTTCAACACAATCCCTTAGATTCAATTTTGCCCGGTGCATGATCTGCCAAAAATTAGTAGGGGTAATGTCTAATTCCTGACAAATTTCATCCCCATTTTTACTCATTAAGTATTTTAATTTGACACAGGTATTCCATTTTTCGGGGAGGGCTTCCAGGCATTTTTTCAGGATTTCCTGAAATTCAACATCATCTAACAGATGTTTTTCGTCCTCATGCCAGTCTTTTGGCCTTTTTTCAAGCTGCCAGTCACCCTCTTCAGTAAAAAAGTTTGAGAAGGTTTGATCTTCCAGCTTCAGTGGCTGCTTTACTTTTGCCCGGTAATGGTCTATTATTTTATAGTTTAGAATGGAAAACAACCAGGTTTTTGGTGAGCTATCCCCTTTAAAAGATGCAATCTTTTCAGATGCAGCCAAAAAGGTATCCTGTACCAGGTCTTTGGCCAATTCCGGATCCGATACTTTATAGGATGCCCAGGCATGCATATCCTGGGTGTATTGTTCAACCCATTGCGTTAGTGTTTTGGAGTCTTCCATTTGATTTAATTACAAATATTTCTTTATGAATTAAATAAATGAGATATTTTACACAAAGTTAAGAAAGAAATGTGAATAGTGAGTTGTGAATAGTGAGTAGAAAGCAGAATGGCTGACTTTGAGAAATTTCGTAGAATTTCAGGGTAATTTGTTTATTTAATCCGGTTTAGCGATTGGCCGTCAGATCTTGACATGCGCCGGGATGATGGTTTAGTGATTGGCAGGTGGATCCTGACCTTCATCAGGATGACGTTAGAATAAAAAGCAAACGGATCCCGGCGAAGGCCGGGATCTGCCTGCGACTTTCAGGACAACCCTAACCTGGACAAGCCAGAATCAAAAAGATAATTAAAATATTAAATCCGAAATCCTAATATCTAAATACGAAA
>DAOWEV010000250.1 GCA_030638325.1 Bacteroidales bacterium | reverse complement strand
TTTAAAGAATTTAAAGGGGAAACCCAGATCAGTGCATCCATTTCTGCCCTGGCCGCGGTTTTTATTGATGTAGATGGAATGGTCGATTGGATATATAATGCAAGAGAGATACGAATACTGGAAGAGCAGGGCGATACTGTGCAGGTGTTTTATCAGGAAACCAATGTCACCTGGCCATTCCAAAACAGGGATGGTATTTACAGTAATAGCATCAGTTGGGACAGAGAAAAAATGTTGATGCGGGTGGATGTCAGATGTCATCCCGGTTACCTGGAGGAAGTTAAGGGGAAAGTCAGAACCTTAAAAGCAACAGGATACTGGGAGTTTAAACCAGGGCAGGATGGCCGGGTACATGCTGTATTTTGTTTACATATTGAGCCGGGGGGCGGCGTTCCGGCCTGGTTGTCGAATGCATTTGTGATAAATTCTCCTTTTGAAACAATGAAGAAATTAAAGATCGTTGCCGGGCAGGAGAAATATCAACACCGGCGGTTTAGCTTCTTGCCGGAACCGGAATGATGGACTGTGGGCTTGTAGGAATGTTGAAATTGGACACCATTCGAGTTTTTTAAAAGGACACAATCCTACCATCCTATCGTCCTATCATCATTCCTTGATCTTTCCCCAATACAATACTCCTGTTTTCCGCATTGGGACACCCATAAAGAAAAGGTCAATCTATAATTTACAATTTTCGAGCACCAAAGGTGCGTAAATCAGTAGCCCCGAGAGTAGCTCGGGGTTAATGATATGCCATACCCACTTAAGCCCCACCGGGGCGCAATCATTAGCCCCATACATAACGTTCACCATATGAGTCTTTTGTGTAATTATTGATTACGCACCTTTGGTGCTTATGTTATATTGTATTGCATAACCCCCGGGCTGATGCCCGGGGCTGTTGATTACCGCCCCCTTGGGGCTTATCTTTAAAACAAAATGAGTGTCAGTAAATATAACATAAAGATAATAGGACACCCGAAAGTGTAATTATTACAGTGTAAATCACTGGTTCCCAGCACTGATATTTTCATAAAAACCCGAGGAACTCAGGAAAAAATTTAAGATCCTTGTCAGGCAGGAAAAATATAGGCACCGGCATTTTAGCTTCCTTCCATCCTTCCGCTCTTCCATCACCCAAAACAATACTCTTCTTTGTAGTCCACATTGAATTTTTCCAGAAACAAGCGGTATTCGTTTTCGAAACCCCTGTTTTGATGATGGGTCTCCTGGTTGATGATAAAGTTTGATACCGCCTCAATCTGGGAATGGGAGTAAGTGAAGGCCCCGAAGCCTGCCTGCCATTCAAATTTTTTTGGCAGCCATCTTTTATTATTTATGAACCTGGATGAGTTTGATTTGATCTCACGCACCAGGTCTGAAACAGTATATTTTGGTTTCAGACTGAAAAAGAGATGGATATGGTCTTCCAATCCGTTTACTGCGAGCAGCCGCATGCCTTTGTTTTTCAAAATCCCCCTGATATATCCGAATACTTCCATTCTGAAATTATCTTTCAGCAGAGGTTCCCTGTCCTTTACCGAAAAGATGATGTGAATGTAGATTTGTGAATAAGTGCTGGCCATAATATGAGCTTTAAAGATGCTTACAAAACAAAACTTACCAAAATGTTGTCTGTTTTTTGTTGCAGGTTGCGGGTTGCAGGTTTAACCTGTAACCTGTAACTTGTAACAGCCAATTAATTCCTGCCAAATGTGGTTTTAATTCGATACTTGTTTTAAAATAATATAGTTTCTCTATTGTTTAATCGGTTTCAGCATGGAAATATACCCGGTGCTCGTGAAATATTTTTTACTTCCAAAAATGCGATAAACATAAAAGCTTGAAATACAACGTCATCAGAAGAAAAACATCGTTGAATAATATTTCGATATTCATTATTCGATATTTTTTCGACAGAATATATTACGATAGGTCTGGATTTATGAATTTTAGAGGATACGCTCAAGAAGCCGCTGCTTCCACTTCACGAAGCCTTCTTTGAAAGGGGAGGATGCATCTTCATGAAAGATGACTGAAAAGGAAAGATCCTGGTCGATATGTGTATTCCGGTAAGTACGTTTGTATTCATCCCGGCCGCTTCTCCGTATGTAATTGATGGTGTCTTCGATCCTTTTGTATTGAAGCCTCAGTTCCTGTTCCGACCTGTCGAGGCTCCATATATATGTGGCATGTGTGTTCAGCAATTCCCATATAAAATGATACATACTGTCTCCTTCAGCAAGAAACAGAAAGCCGAAATCAGGGGCCAGGGTGAACCGGAGCTTTTCCCGGGGAGATTGAACCTCTCCGGCCAGGTACTCTAACTGTTTCCGGTTCCTGACCTTGCTTTTCTCCAACAATAATTTCAGGATGCTGTTGTCATCCTGCTCAAAAATATTTCGGCTTTTATGTTCGATATCTGATTCAAAAATCTCATCGGCCGTGAAAAGAGATTTATTGATGTCGGTGAGCCTGGGCGATTTTGTTAACCCAAAGGTCCGGAGTTGCTTCACGCTCTCAATAAGTTCCTGGTCTATCAGCAGTATTTGTGGTGACCTGGCGCTGACGGAATGAACCTCGTTGTTTTTAAGTACAACGGTGGCCTTGACCTTTATCTTTTTAGTTTTTAATATTCTGGCAAAATAGTTTTTGATAAAATCAAACTCTGCCAGGATATTTTCATTAGGGATCTTGAAATTGATCTTATCCCCGACTTCGTGTATATACTTATAAAATGAGACATAGCCCAATCCGAATTTCAGGTCATTAAAAGAAACTGAAAAATTTAACCTGATCTCTTCAGAAGCGGGCACCCAGTCAGTAAGTTTTGGGGCAATGATTTTTTTGCCGGGTGATTGTGCCGGATCAATGGTTAATTGAACTTCATCTTTTTCAGAAACATCGTCAATAACATTATGGATATAGTGTTTCAGGCATCTTTTAAGATTATCTGTATCCCAAAGCGCAGAAAATTCAATTTTCCGGATCTCTAATTTAGGTTGTTGTTTGTAGAACGATGGATCTTCTTTTTGAAAGTAATCCGTCACATTTAATCGAAGCGCACCTTTTTCTATATCAAAATCAAGTTGATCTGTTTTCCAGAAAACCTGTTTGATCTTACTAAAACTGATTTCATGAAACGGCAGATTGGTATTCTCAACCGGAACAAAGATCTTTTCATTAAAGAAGATCCTGTTTTCAGAGATCAGAATAATAACTTCTTTTGCAGACATCTAAATCATTTTTATTCAACAACAACTTCATCCACAAAGATCCACGCCGGTTCTCCGCTGCCAATATGCCATTCAGGGCAGGTCCGTTTAGATTCGGCATAGATTTTAATATATCGTGCCCTGGCGCCATCCACCCTTACAAAAAAAGTTTCGGTGAAAATGCCAGGCGTATCATCCGGTATGTTATTTTCAATAATACCCACCGGCTCAAAGTCCAGCCCGTTTTCTGAAATATAAAATGAAACTATTTTTGGCAGGAAGATCCATGAGAAATTATTTTGCAGGAAGTCTGCGCTGATACGATTTATTTGAGTGACTTCTTCAAGGTCAATAACGGCTTCCAGGTCGTTTCCCTCAAACCCAAGCCAGTTGTAATGATAATCCGATGTGCCCCGCAACCCATCTGTGAGGGCCACCGCTCCTCCCACATCATATTTTTCACTGTATGTTGTCAGTATGGATGCAGGTTTGTCCAGGGCAAGCGGGTTCAGCATGCTGATATTGATGTACTTCATGACCTGCAGGGTGTATTCATCAGGTGTAATGCCACCTTCCTGAAGCCTTTCAATGCCTGCCGACCATGCAGCATCTGCGAAAGCATACAAGCGGTCGGTCATCTCAAAACGTATCCTCCATTTCCCATCATCAAGGTAATAATACGATAAATCTTCATCAACATTCCTGAGAGAGATGTCCAGTATGGCAAATTCAAGGGGTAACCTCGCAATTTTTACCCGTTCTGCAAAAACAGCTTGCTCCGCAACTGCCTGTTGTGCCATGTCAAATATATATGAGTATTCACGGATCAGGACCGGTGTCAGATAACTGTCAATGCCGTCATAAGGATAACCATAAATGCTTAGACCATCGCCTGAGGTTTCCAGGGCATCATGCATAATATCAATATATTGCCTGATATAAGGCGCAGCATCACCATAAAAGCTGTAAATAAAATCATCCAATAATGCATCCACATCAGCATCCGGGTTCCAGAGAAGTTTGGCGATGAGGTATGTCCTGAGTTCTGCAAATTCACTGTATGAAGTGCCGCTGCCTTGCTGGAACATCATGGAGACGTTATTATCCCTGAAGAATTGAATATTCGGCTGCAATACCCGCAGGTTTGGAAACGGTGAAATATAATTCCTGAATTGAACCACATAGTCCCAGAGAAGGATGTTGTCAGTTAATTTTCCCCAGTCGTGAATATCTTCTCTGAAGGAAATGCCTGAAGGATCTTTGGGAATGGGCTTACTTCGGTTGCATTCTATGGTACACAGCATGATATTCACATTAGCGGCCGGCCGGATGCCCTCCGGGGCCTTCCGTGAGTACTGGTAGGCAAGGGTAGATATTGTCTTATCGGGGAAATCAGCGGCCACATGATTTACGAAGTCAATGATAGTACCTGAAGGAGCTTCGTACATCTCATTCTTGCTGAGACAGTTCTCACACTGGCATGCCAGGAAATTGTCGTTTTGTGATACTGACCAGTATTGCGAATTCGGCCTTTTTGCCGTTTTTTCGTGCAGGGCCGATACCAAAGTATCATAAACTTCCTTGTTCGTCAGGCATAATTGACCATTCGGAATCCGGATGCCGTTGATATCGGAAAAATATTCCGGATGATCACGAAAATACTCTTTTGCCGGCACCAGCATTTTGAAAGTGTGAACCCACATGCCCCATTCCGCCTGCCGTTCCATCCTGCTGTTAATCTTATGCCAGTCACAGAAATCCTGGTCAAGGCTTCCCGGGAAATACAAATAACGCTGTTTGAAATCAGGAATTTGTTTGTCTTTGATCTTCTTCAGAATAATGGATTGATACTTTGGGATAAAGGAGAGATCAGGGGTGTATTTCCGGCATCCCAGGTAATCTTCCAGGAAAGTATATACCCCATATAAAGCCCCTTTCCGGCTGCCTCCGACAATAAAAAGCCGGGTGTCTTTAGTCCTGATAATGAATCCGTCCTCCTCCAGTTCATGATCATCTATTTTAATGCCTGAACTTTCTATGCGGTCTGATTTTCCGATGATAATTTCAAACGCTGAAGCAGGGAGATCATCACTCATAACGGGTATTTCAACGCCCGTCATTTGTTTTAAATAATACTGTAATTCGAGAGCGGCTTTCATCTCATATTCCTGTGGTTCCTCAGGCAGAACGATCACATAATCAGATTTCCCGTTTTCCACTAGGGGGATGACGGATCCTGCATTACAGGAAACAAAAAGTAAGGTAAATATTGACCAGGAAAACAGGGTTGATGTGATTTTCATTTTAGAGATGTTCCTTAAAATATTTTTCAATTTTCCGGTTCAGATGCAGGCGGTCTTTGCCTCCGACCCCATGCCCGTGACCGGGGTATACAAAATAATCAACCTGTATACCTTCTTCAATAAACTTTCGGATAAGAACCAGGCTTTGTTGCCATACTACGGTTGGATCCTCTGTGCCATGGATGATAAGCAGGTCGCCTTTTAACTGATCGGCATAATTCAACAAGTTGGCGCTATCATATCCTTCCGGGTTGGATTCAGGCGTATCCATATAGCGCTCCCCGTACATCACTTCATAGTATTGCCAGTCGGTAACAGGCCCGCCACAAACACCTGCCTTAAAATCACCGGGGTGTTTCAGCATCAGGGAGATGGTCAAAAATCCCCCGTAACTCCAGCCATTTACGCCTATTCTGTTTGCATCAACGTAGGGGAGTCCCTTCAGAAATTGAACACCGGTCATTTGATCTGCCACTTCCAGGTTTCCCAGGTTTCTGAAAATGGCTTGTTCAAACTCCAGTCCCCGGTTTGCAGATCCCCTGTTATCCAAGGTAAAGATGATGGTTCCCTGCTGGGCGAGGTAATTCAGGAACAGCCCGGCGCCTCCCAACCAGGAGTTGGTGACAAGTTGCGCATGCGGACCTCCGTAAACATATACGATAGCGGGATATTTCTTTTCAGGGTCAAAATACGGGGGAAGGATCATACGGCAATAGAGATCCGTGCCGTTCTCTGCCTGCAATTTGAATATCTTCATGTCTCCCAGCATATAGTCTTCCAATGTATTTTCCGAAGTAAACAGGGATTGTAATACCTTGCCGCGGTGACTGACCACATTATATCTCCTGCTCACAAGCGTGTCGCTGTAACTATCGATCAGGTATTTGCCATTCTTGTTTAAATAGGCCCTGTGTGTACCGGGAATATTGGAGATCATAGTGATCTCTTTGGTTTCCAGGTCAACGGAATAGATATCGCGGTTCAGGGGACTTTCACGGGTTGCCAGAAAATATGCCCTGCTGTCTTTTGGGTCAAATCCCAGCAATGCCTTCACCACCCAATCACCATCAGTAAGTTGTTTAATAAGATTACCGTCAGTATCATATAAATAAAGGTGGTCATACCCGTCTCTTTCACTGAACCAGATAAACCTGCCGGGATGGTCGTTCAGGAAATACAGCGGATGTTCGGGCTCAACATATTTATCATGGATTTCTTCAAATAAGGTATGTACCAGGGCTCCGGTTTTAACATCATATTTATTGAGTTTCAGATGATCCTGATCCCTGTTCAGCAGGGCAATATAAATATATTCTTCGCCGGGATCCCAGGCAATACTTGTAAGATATTGATCTTTCGGTTCCCCGGTTTTCATAAAGACGGTTGTGCCGTTAGAAATATCGTAAACACCAAGGGTCACTTCATGGCTGGCCATTCCTGCCATCGGGTATTTTATATTCTCAACTTCAGCGATTCTTTGTGTGATATCTACCATGGGATAATCGCTGACCATGGTTTCATCTTTTCTGTAGAATGCCAGGTAATTGGCTTCTGGTGACCAGAAAATTCCTTTGTTTATGCCGAACTCGACCCGGTGCACAGTCTGACCGTTCACAATGCCGGGGTCGTCATCGTTGGTGATCTGTAACTGCTTCCCTCTCTTTGCCAGGAACAGGTTGTTATCAACTGTATAGGCAACATTAAAGTTGGACAGGTCATATTCAATGTTTTCGGCATTATCAGCGTAGTTGTTCACCTCTTGCAAATACCTGTCTTTAATGCTGAACAAAAACAGCTTGTGGCTATTCGAAAAAAAGAATTTGTCCTTTTCAATCCAGGTGATCCGGGGAAAGCTTTTCAGCGGTTTTAATTCAAAGATCTGAAGCTCTTTGTTAACATCGTCTAACTTTAATAAAGTATCCCTTTTTATTGAACCGGCTTTTCCGCTTACAAGAGCATCCTTTTTCACGTATGCAAAGAAGTCACTTTCCCCTCTCCATTGAAGGTTTCTAAGGCTTTGAGGAAAAAGATCCCGGTTCATATAGGAAGCATCTTCCAGACTAAGCTGCTTGTCCTGGGAAAAAGAAATAGCAGAAATAATAACACTTAGGGTTAAAAGGAAGGCGGTTTTGATGTTCATGATCTTAATTTTATTGATACTTTAGGTTATCAGTTGTAAATTGTCTCTTTCCTGTTTCCGTCTCCCGTTTTCCGACTTCGGACTTTTTATTATTTCCCGTTTCATTTAATAATCCTTATCTATTTTTGATCAGTTTATTATATCTTTTAACAAACTATGTCTTCAATAAGGTTAATAAGGTTTGTAAGGTGGCCGTTATATTTTACTACTAAGGTTTTAGGATTTTGTAAAAATAAGGTTCTGAAAATATGCAGCAATCCTTAAACAAACCCTATGTTTAGTAATAAAAACCTTATTCCCAACCATTAACCTTAGTAGAAAAATAATTTGAAACGCGACCTAAAACCTTATTACCTTATTTTTTTCAAAGTTGTGTTGATAATGTTTAATAAACAAGTCGTATTCTTCTTCCAATTTCTTCTCACATCTCACGCTACACCCCTCACGTCTTCGGTCTTCCGACTTCGGTCTTCGGACTTCCATCTCTCAACTCTCATCTCTCTTTATCCACGGGTTTGATACGAAACATAAAATCAGAAAGATGCGGGCTTACATTTTTATTCAGATAGAGCCTGAACGGCATCGGGACCTTCTTTTCCAGTAAGATCTCATAATAATTCCACCAACCATCTCCTTCAGGCATTTCAGGTGACTGGTACCCAAGTTGCTGTTCCAGCACCTTCTCATCATGTTCGTCTCTGACAATGATGAAATACCATTTGGTGTTCGCATCACTTTCAGTGTACCTCGTCAGGTATAAAAAGATACGGCCTCCCGGAGCTTCTTTCAGGTACCTGTCAAGCTCGCTCTTCAGCTTCTCTTCAGTCCAGTTTTCCTGTACGGCAAGTTTGTTTACCGAGTCTGCGATTTGTGCGGGCGACTGGTAAGCAAGGGTGGTGAATTCTCCAACGTTCATATGCCTGTAAGCAGTCACTTTTTCTCCAAAGACAAGCGTAATGGAATGGTCCCATATAATGTGTTCCTCACTTTCCAGCCAGGGTCTCATTCTCATCTCGCCGGGTACCTGCAACAGTTTATCCTGCGCGATGGTATTCAGCCCTAAAAGAACAAGGAGTAGTAAAAAATATTTTTTCATAGGAATCTATTTGGAGTTTGACTGTATAATCGATGATTTTAATATTTCGCCCCTACAGGGCTTTTGTAACTCGCTCATTCATAACCCCGAATTTTATTCGGGGCTACAAATATTTCGTCCCTATCGGGACTTTATAAACAGACACTATTTATGCTTTTGCAATCGCCTCAGCCATTTCCTGTATCAGTGAAGGGTCTTTCTCAATAGCATTGCCAATGACAACAACATTGGCCCCGGCCCGGCAAGCCTGTTGTGCCTGTTCAGGATCCCGGATCCCTCCGCCCACGATCAAAGGTATTTTTATGCTGGATTTAACCTTTGAGATCATGGCTGGTGACACCGGTTTCCGCGCGCCGCTGCCGGAATCCATGTAGATCAGCTTCAATCCAAGCATTTCACCTGCCATGGCTGTACAGGCTGCGATATCATCTTTGTCATGAGGAATAGGTAAAGTATTGCTTATGTATAAAGCTGTAGTCAGAGAACCACTTTCAACGAGCATATACCCCACAGGTAATATTTCAAGACCGCTTTTCCTGAGTATAGGAGCGGCAATAACATGCTTTCCAATCAGTAAGTCTGCATTCCGGCCGGAAATAAGTGAAAGTAACAAGATAGCGTCTGCACCGGGGCTGACCTGGCTGATACTGCCCGGAAAAATGACTACGGGAATATTGCAGTTCTCTTTTATAAGGCCTATGTATCTGGTGAGATGATTTTCGGTGAGCAGGCTGCCCCCGATAAACAGGTAATCAACACCTGCTTCTGAAGCAGAAAGTGCAGTGCTGACAACATTTTCAGCAGTGTTTTTATCCGGATCGATCAATACCGCAAACTGTTTCTTCTCAGAATTATTAATGTTGTCGTAAATGTTCATAAACTAAAGCTTCAGATGCAAAAATAATCATTCATTTGGTTGAGTCCTCTCTTTTATCCAAAACATATACCAGGGCAGTCTCTTTAAATAGTTCATAACAGATTCTATATGTTCCGTAACTACCTGTGGTAGTGATTTCTGCTTCGAATTCCCCGGTATTGTCAAATGTAAAATCCGGGACTTTTATATTTTTGATGAAATCCAATTGCTTTTTTCCATGAAGTTTGTACAAAGCTTCTTTGGCACACCAGTAAATGGTAAGTATTTCCAGTTTTTGTCCTTCCGGAATATGTGAGAGTTCACTGGGACTTAAAAACTTATGCCTGACTTTATCAATGCGCGGTTTTACCATTTCTATATCGATGCCCACTCTTTTAGTGGTGCTTATGATGCAGGCCGCATATTGACCCGTATGGGTGACAGATATATGATGATTTGAATTTTCAAGATAAGGCTTGCCGTTTTTATCATAAGCCACAGTGAAATTCCTGTCCGGAAAGAGTTTTTGGATCAGCAGCCTGTATGCCAGCCATTGCTTTTTGCGCAGATCGGTCCTGAATCCATTGAAAAATTGCTGTTCATGCTTTGTTAATGTCAGTGAAGATAATAACTCATCTGATGACTCTGTAATTTCCCAGACCCCCAGTAGTGTTGAATCATCAATTATGCGGCTCTCAATAACGGGCATTTCGTTTTTGTGTTGAAGCGCAAAGATAGGAAGGAAATTGGAAATTAGGAATTAGGAATTAGGAATGAAGGCATAATAATATTTTGATGTGCTGGCTAAAAAAGGATTTATCTTTGTAATAATTTAAAACAATAATCCTGAAGGGATGGAATGTAATAGCACAGGGCGAAGTGTAACGTAGCCCTGTGAGATGTACAACGCCAATGTATGAAAGGGCTGAAAGTCCGAAAGATAATAATTAAAAATTGATGATTATGCCTCAAAGTTTATCTAAGGTTTATATCCATTGTGTATTTTCCACAAAAAATGGAGTACCATTAATCACAGATGCCATACGAAAGGATTTACACGCTTATGTCATAGGAACATTATCAAATATTGGTTCTTATGTAAATGAAATTTATTCTAATGCTGATCATATTCATATTTTGTGCACATTGCCACGGACTATTACTATTTCCGAATTAATTTCGAAAATAAAAACATCTTCTACCAAATGGATTAAAAAACAAGGCATTACTAATTTTTCATGGCAAGGAGGATATGGGGCTTTCTCTGTGAGGTCGTCAAAGGTAAGGGTTGTTGAAAGGTATATTCAAAATCAGCCGAAACATCAAAAGAAAATATCATTTAAAGATGAATTACGTAAATTTTTCTATGAATATAATATTGATTTTGACGAACGTTATTTATGGGATTGACAAATCTTTATGTATGAGGGTACCGCCCTTTCAGGGCTTGCATCAAATATGAATCCCTTGGCTCAGGGCTTCGTTTCACTTCGCCCTGAGCTATTACATTACGGGGCGTTGCCCCTTAGAAATTAAGCCAGCACATTAAAATAATATTTGACCTTTTTTTGTGAAATCCTGTAGTTTTTTCCGCTTTAACCGCAATGACGCAATCCTCTCCGCAATGTTTCGCAATGTTTTTTTTATATACGGACGTCTTTTAGCAGTTGGGAGAAGAAGTTGCAGGTTGCCGTAACCTATATCTTGCAACTAGTGTTAAGTTAAGGATACTATGACGCAATCATAATATTTTGTGTATCTTTGTGCAAAAAATGATTATGGTACGTTATATTATTAAATTGACAAAAGCTGAAGTTGATGAACTAAAAAGCATAATACACAAAGGTTCACATACTTCACAGACATTTCGGGCTGCTTACATACTTCTCAATTGTGATGAGGGTGAGTATT
>DAOWEV010000005.1 GCA_030638325.1 Bacteroidales bacterium | reverse complement strand
TTCCTTGTTGCACGTATCGAAAATGCTTCCCGAAACAAGATACAGAATGCTGCCAGGGCCGGGAGCATACTTGTCAACGACATTGCTGTTAAGGTAAATTATAAGGTCAAGCCGGGAGACAAGATCTCTATCGTATTGAGTCATCCCCCCAGGGAGATAGCAATAACCCCTGAAGATATTCCTCTTGACATAATGTATGAAGATGAAGATATCATAGTGGTAAATAAGCAGGCCGGTATGGTTGTACATCCGGCCTATGCTAATTACAACGGTACCCTGGTAAATGCTCTTGCATATCATTTACAGAACAATTCTCCGGATAAAGCCGAGGGCCGTTTGCCCCTGTTGGTACACCGGATCGATAAAGACACCTCCGGGGTACTGCTCATTGCTAAAAATGAGGTAGCACAAACAAAACTGGCAAAGGATTTCTTCGATCATACCATCGACCGAAAATACGATGCGCTGGTCTGGGGCGATTTTACAGATAACCATGGTACCATCACCGGAAACATCGGCAGAAGCCGGAAAGACCGGAAAATTTTTAGTGTCTACCCCGATGGTGACCAGGGTAAACATGCCGTTACGCATTACAAGGTACTGGAGCGTTTTGGCTATGTAACACTGCTTGAATGCGTGCTTGATACCGGCCGGACTCATCAGATAAGGGTACATCTCAAATCTATCAGGCATCCTGTTTTCAACGATGAAACCTATGGCGGTAATATCATCCTGAAAGGCACTACTTTTACGAGGTACAAGCAGTTCATCAACAACTGTTTCAAACTTCTTCCCCGGCAGGCGTTACATGCCAGGTCGCTCGGCTTCAAACACCCCTCAACCGGTAAAAATGTTTTTTTCGAAACGCCTCCACCCGAGGACATACAGGCCGTGCTGGAGAAGTGGAGAAAGTACGCGAAAACGGCTGGCTTAGAGGAAGGCTGAGAAATCAGGAATCAGAAATCAGGAATCAGTTCATTTTTCACTGTTAGACACTTTCTCTGTTTTACCTTCTAATGCAAATTAAGAGTTGAAATGGGTTTTTTTACCACAAAGGTCACAAAGGAATTCACAATACCGATTGCTATCGGTATCACAAAGTATCCAAAGAAAAAATTAAAAAGGGGCAAATACTTACTTATTTGAAACTTTCAGGATGTAAGTTAGGCTTATTGGCAAACTTTAATGTCAAACATTTAAAAGATGGTATTAAACGGGTAATTCTATAGTCCTTAGAGTGACTTTGTGATATCCTTTGTGACCTTTGTGGTTAAAAGTCAAAAGGAAAAACAATAGAAAACTTATACGCAAAATTATCTCCGGTCTTCTCCATGCTATATGGCCCATACCGGTAAAATACACCGAGGCCAAGGTTTAAAAACTGAAGATTCAACATATTATTGACGAGCAATCCGGATTCATAATAACCCAGGTTCATTGTTTTATAAGTGATATTCTGATGGATCTCACCATTGCTGTTAAGAGCTCCAAAGCCTAGGCTTGTGGCCACCATAAATTCAGGTTGGAATTTCTTTGTCTGGAACAACAGCTTCCCAAAATTATGTGTGTAATACAAGGCAATATAGCGATCTGAAAGGAACTCATTCATTCGCATAGTTGCAAAGCTGTTAGCAGCATAAATAGTGACGATCCTGTAACTTCCATTTCCATTATAAAGATTACAATACGGTACCTCTCCTAAGATCAGTCCCCCCTTGAGTAAAAAGGATGATTCGCCAAGATATTTGAAATAGAATGACTTCTCTATTTTGATATCAAACCTGTCATAGGCAAACTCACCATTCAGGAACCCGTTAATGCCCCTGGTATACTGAAACCACAGGATCGGATAATCAGTCCCCAAAGAAACCCGTGTGCGCTTGGTAACAATAAATTCTTCCCGGAAGGCAAAACGAAGTCCAAGCCTGACCTCCGTAAAATTAAATTCATTCGTCAATATTGCCACCCCATTGTCCGAATAACCATACATATAATCATAAGCAGATCTTTTGAAGGAAGAACTCAGGTCCAGGCCCAGCATGATATCTCTGAGTACCCTTACGCTCGCTCCTGCAGTGGTGCTCACAGTCGGGTTCATCCTGTTTATCAGCAGCTTTCTCCAATTCTGACCCGAAAAGAGCATTGTTTTATCGAACATAAATGAGACACCTCCGGCTTCAGTAAGATCACAAAAATATCCCACCCTGACCTCAAATTCCCGTCTTCTGTTCAGGATGTAGCTGGCATCAAGACCATACTTAAAATTAAAATCCTTGAAGCCATATCCCACGTAACCACCAACCTTGAATCTCCTGGAGAGAACATCATTGGTATGTATTCCGATACCGAGGTAAAACCCTTGATATCCATTGTATTTAATTATTTTATCAAGATCGAAGTCCAGGAATTTCCAGGGAATCTTCCCACGGATAAGGGCTTCCATGGTTTTCGCAAGCTTATCGAACTTCTCTGCCTTTCCAATACTGTCCATGAATGCATAGGTTCTTCTGTTGCGTTCCGAAAGGCTGTCAACACGGTATGTATTCCAGTATTTTTCCGGCTTCTTATGAGAGTCCGGGTCCACGTCAACCCCCAATACATCAAACTGACGTTTCACAAGATCCGGATTCAGCACGATATCTTTAATATAGCTCTTCCCGATTCCGATCAGTTTCATCGGGGCCTCCCCGGCCTGTATACCCACATTATTGAAAATGATATCATTATTGATCTGAACCGGAAACCATTGTTCTCCATTTATGAGTTCATACTTATGTTGTATCTTGATAGCAAAACCTTCCTCCTTCGCTGGTCTCGCGATTACATTCTGGATGGCCCAGCCATGGCTGTTGATATATAAGACACCTTCCAGTCCGTCGAAATTAGTGTTTCTCCTGGGTCTGTAAGATATGATAAACACCGTATCGTTCAGTTCGGTATAGGTAGTATCCTCGATGAGGAAGAAATATTTGGAAGTGCTCCCTTTGCTGATCGGGTTCACATAATGTTTATCCATGATATGGAACATCTCACCATAGAAGTTTGTGGACTGGAGCTGGGAGATCATAAAAACAAAAATAGGGTCTCTAAACCCGGATATCCTGTTGGCTTTCACATTTTCGTAATTCCTGTCGGGATGCAGGAATTTTCTTTCAGTTACCGTTTCCATGATCCCGATATCCTGCTTGTTAAAAAATTCCTTTACCTCAAGATAGGAAGAGTCATTCTTTAATGAATCAGCCATGTTCAGGGTATCCATCATGGCGGTGAAGATCGTCTTCTCGTAAGAAGTATAGGAAAACGATTTCATTTTTTCCGGATTGTTCCTGTCCCGGTTTTTTATCACCAGGTTGATGATCCGGTGTGCCGGATTTTCAGTTGGGTATATAACCACTTCGGCCAGCTCTATCTGTTTCTTTTTCAGTTTGATCAACAGGCCTTTTGTGAGATCCTCATGGATGGGAATGATTAGGGTTTGATATCCCACATAAGTCATTGTAAGGGTTTTGATCTTTTCGCTGGAAACAAAGCTGAACTTACCGTCAATATCGGTTGATCCGCCTGTTCTGCCCTGGTTGATGATAATATTCACAAAAGCAAGCGGTTCTCTTGTATCTGCGTCGATAACCTTACCTGAGACAGCGTAATTGCTTTGGCCCAATGCAAGCAGACTGAAAATAAGCAGTAAAGGAAGAAGTATAACTTTCCGGTAACAGATCAACCAAATCATGGCATAAAGGTAGGCCAAATCAGGCTATGCTGCAAAGTACTCTTGAAGCTACTTAAATCACAAATTGATTTATTCCGAAACCAAACTACTGTGATTAAATTCTAAGCACCAAATCCTAAATTCTAAATAAATTCAAAACTCAAATAACCAAATGTTCAAAACAAAGGATTTTCAACAGAACATACGGTTTTGAATTTTGTGCTTTTGTCATTTGGTATTGTTTAGGATTTAGATATTAGGATTTAGTGCTTAGTTTTACATTGATGAAATATACGTCA
>DAOWEV010000053.1 GCA_030638325.1 Bacteroidales bacterium | reverse complement strand
TATTGAATGACCATTGAATGACTATTGAATGACCATTGAATGACTATTGAATGACCATTGAATGACTATTGAATGACCATTGAATGACTATTGAATGACTATTGAATGACCATTGAATGACTATTGAATGACCATCGAATGACCATCGAATGACTACCTCCTGACAAAATCAAATCATTAAAGCAAATTTAATAATCACCTAAATAGTTACAATTTCTTTTTAAAGTCCCGGTATGCTTTTTCCACGGCATCATCCATCTGAACGTGCAGGGCCTTATAGGCTTCCAGCAGTTTAATTGCTTTATCTGTCAAAGTAGAACATCCTCCTGAAGCGCCACCTCTTTTTTTTACTGTTAATTCATACCCTAACAGTTGCTCGGCTTTTTTCAGATCACCCCAGGCTTTCCGGTAGCTGATGCCAAGCTCTTTTGCCGCAGCACTGAGAGAACCCTTTTTATGGATCTCCCTGAGTAATTCATACCTGTCTTCTTCAATTATACCTTCTCCTGTAACCGATGAGAGCCACAGCTTATAATTTAGCAATACCTCAATATGGCTTGGCTTTATTCTTGCCATAATATGAATGTTCGTTATGTATTAAATGTCATATCGCCGGTAAAAATAAATAAAAATAAATTAGGTTTTCCCTGAAATATTTATTACATTTAGCGAATTCATATATTAACATTAAATAGCTAAAAATGAAAAGAATAGTATTATTATTGATAGCTGTTACCGGGGCCATATCGGTATGTGGCCAAATCCCAAACATTTATGCTGTTGTGAATGGAAATGAAGTTACTTTGTGGCAAACAGCGGCCCAGAGAAACTGCTGCGCACTTTATCAGATGGAAGTGGACCAGGATGATTTTACCATTACCTGGCTTCAAAAAGATACAGGAGATGTATGCTATTGCATATGCCATTTTGATCTGTCGGTTACCTTCGGCCCGCTATCGGTAGGGGATTACACAGCGAATGTTTATTGCACAGAAGCAGTATCCCAGGATACACTCTTCCAGGGATCCACCTCTTTTGTCATTGAAAGCGCCGGGGACAAGGATCCTGTAACTATCATTGATACTTACCAGAGCGATTGTTATAATTATGTTAGTGTTTCTGAACCTGCCATCGATAACTATGGGCTCAATGTGTTTCCAAACCCGGTACTAAATAATGAGCTCACAATAAGGTATAGAAGTTTGCATGGCGACAATGCCGGTATTTATATTTATAATGTCACCGGGCAATTACTCAAATCTTTTGATAATCTTTCACCTGGAGCACAAATTATAAAATGGGATCTTACAAATGAATCGGGAAGTCGCCTCAGCCCTGGTATATATTTTGTCATCTTCAGAACTTCAAAAGAAACCAGCTATTCCAGGTTGGTCGTATCATCCGCACCTTAAAATATTGAGCATTAAAGGCTTGCAGGCGCTAAATTACTTAGTGCCTTTGTCCTGTTAGTCCTGATTGTCCATCACCAACTTAACGAGATCCGGAAAATCTATGCCGAGTTCTTTCAGGTGAGAGATTTTTGGAACCCCATTACTGTTCCAGCCTCTTCTTAGATAAACAGCATCAAGCAATTTTTCATACTGATCTTCCCTGTATTCTCTCGTGATCCTCATTTTCTCCAGGGTGGTCATTCCGGAGGGGTCCACACCCATCAGGTCTCTAAGCTGGTTGTCATAGCGATCTTGTCGTGATTCATATTCTTCCACTGTCACAGGCCCTGCGGCACGGTATGGTTGTGCATCCCACTTCCGGGTACCGTATCCTCTTCTCAGGTTGAAAATTCGCTGGAAGTTATAAACCCTTTCTGATTGACGGATCATCTCATGTTTATCAAATCTGTTTCCGGTAACTGCCTTATAAATAGTAACATAGTTATCAACATGTTCCGGTACTTTGGCAGGTTCATCGGTTTCAGCATTATTTTCCGGTTCTACATCATTCCATGGCAGTTTGCAGAGCCCGACCAGCCCGAACCAGGTTCTGAACATCGGGAAATAGTGCAGGGCTTCGGCTTTGTCCTCAAAGCTTGGGATCTGGTTATTCACCATATCCATAAAGATCAACCAGGCTTCGTCATGCTGTGGCCCTTTGTTGGTCATGGCAAATCCACCCTGTTGTGCCAGGGATTCTTTTGAGACGTATTCAGAATATTCGAGGCCTTTGTTTTCCATGCCAATGTCGTTCAGGAAACTGGCATCACCCCAGCCATTTTCTGCAAATAGTTTTTTGAGTTTACGGGTTCCCAGACCGGCTGTTTTACCAAAACCTTCTCCTCTTGCAAGCTGATGCAACAACTCCATGGCAGAGTCTGCATTTCCAAAGTTCAGCTTCAGTCCGCCGGTGCGTTCGTCATTCAGGATACCGTTTTCATAACATTCCATAAGGAAAGCGACGGTGGTACCCCATGAGATGGTACATATACCATATGTGTCGCAATAGAAATTGGCTTCGATGACATAGTCAGGGTTGAAAATTCCACAGTTAGACCCGAGGCCACCTGCGTTTTCATATTCAGGACCGTCGACGAGCACTTTTTGGCCTTTGTACGGGCCTGATTTTAATTCATAGTTATCAACCCCTTTCGAGCAGGCCATGTTACACCCGATCCAGCAACCATCAGGAATTCCTTGGGTAAACCTTGATTTCCAAACTTCTGAGTGAATGCCATTAGCCTCAGGGTGACTTCCATATTGATAATTGTTAACCGGAAGGAGATCATAATCATTCATGATATTGGTCAGATGGGCTGTTCCCTTTGTCCTCATTTCTGCCTGGCTGTCATCCAGGTCGCGCATTTCTTTATTAAACGTCTTGCCTCTTTCTATGATGGCGCTCAAATCAACCACATTGTTCAGGTTCCCTTTGACACCGGGAATTTTAACCACCAATGCCCTGATCTTCTTATTTCTGAAAACAGTCCCTATACCGCCCCGGCCGGCCTGTTTCATTCGAACTAACTTACGTTTGGGATCATAAAAACTGAAATTCAACATGCCGATAAGGGAATGCTCTGCAGCAGCGCCGGTTGAAACAACTCCTATGTTTTTCTTGTCTTTTTCATCATCAGCATATAGTCCGGTAAGTTTTTCTGCCAGTAAATGACTGTCAGTCTCTCCTATATCTATTTCACTGATAGAGATCTTATGGTTCACACCATCGATGAAAATGATCACATCTTTTTCAGCTTTTCCCTGGATCTCCATGGCATCAAAGCCTGAGAACTTCAGGAAAGGGCCAAAGAAACCACCTACATTACTGTCGATAGGGATATCGGTTAAGGGCGACAGGGATACGCAAATCGACTTACCCGATCCGGAATATTGAGTAATACCTCCAATCGGCCCGGATGAGATGTTGATCTCGTTTTCAGGATCATCCCATTGGGTATCAGGTGCTGTTGCATCCCATAACAATTTGAGGCCGTAACCACGACCGCCGACAAATTTCTCCTTCATCAACAGGGGTACTATCTTCTCGGAGATTTCGTGCGTGCCAAGATTTATATATAATATTTTATCGGTATATCCTCTATCAAGCGGTGTCCAGTCATAAGAACATTCTTTTAGTACATTCTGTGTTTCTTTGATCCCTTTAATGTCCATAATACGATTGTTTTAATAAGTTTAATTTAATGCCATACAAATTTATATATTTTGTCTTCAGGAAATGATTGAAAAATAGAAAATAGCAATATGTAAGTCCGTGCATATCGCTTAATACTCAATGGATTATTGCATTATCAGGCTCTCAGGGGCCTATTTGGAATGAGTTTAAATTGTTCCTGCTTCCATATTAACTTCTCACTTTTCACGCATCACTTTTCACGCTTCACACTTTCCACTTTTTACCATTACCTTTGTCTCTAATGATTCAGAAGATCAAAAAAGTATTAAGGACAAAAACAGTTGGGATTGCCGGATGCGGTGGCCTTGGATCGAACTGTGCAGTAGCCCTTGCCCGGGTGGGGGTAGGGCATCTGGTGATCGCAGATTTTGATAGTATCGATGTTTCCAATCTGAATCGCCAGTACTTTTTTCTGAACCAGGTGGGGGAGAAGAAGGCTTATGCTTTGAGAGATAACATCGTAAAGATCAATCCGGAAGTAAAAGTAACAGCCTTTGATATCAGGTTGGATAAGCATAATGTCAGGGAACTGTTCATTGACTGTGACATCATCGTAGAAGCATTCGACCTGGCTGATATGAAGCATATGCTGGTGGAAACAGTGCTCACATTCTTTCCTGATAAATATATAGTTACGGGGGTGGGGCTGGCCGGTTGGGGTGATTCCAATGCTATCAGGATGAGACAAATGGGCCAATTGATCATTTGCGGGGACGAAACAAAGGAAGTATCCCAGGAGCTACCACCACTCGCACCACGTGTTGGTATTGTCGCCAATATGCAGGCCAACCAGGTACTGGAGATATTATTAAAAGGAATAAAGTAACATGGAGATCATTTTAAATAATCGTAATGAGTATTTTGACGGGGAACATATGACAATAACCGATCTTATAAAAGCCAAGAATTTTACTTTTAAGTTGCTCGTTACTAAAATTAATGGGAGGCTGGTGAAGAAGGAAGAGAGAGATGAAGCCATAATTAAAAATGGCGATGATGTTTTGGTGTTACATATGATCAGTGGAGGTTGATCGCTTTTCTATAATATTTCAGCCACCACAAAGGTACTTCCCCCAATAAATACCAGGTCTTTATCAGTAGCATTGTCCAGAGCCGATAGGTACGCTGTTCTGACACTCGGAAATGAATCACCCTCCAGTCCGAAATGAATTGCTTTTTCCCGGAGATTATCCTCATCCAGGCCCCGGGGTATATTCGCCTTACAGTAGTAATACCTTGCATTTACAGGCAATATAGAAAGGATTTTATCAATATTTTTGTCATCAACAGTACCCAGGACAAAATGCAGTTTATCGTATTTTATTGATTTAATCTGAGCTGTCACCTGTCTGATGCCATCCTCATTATGCCCAATGTCGCATATAACCAGCGGACTTTTTGACAATACCTGCCATCTTCCCAAAATGCCCGTGTTTTGAACAACATTCTCAATACCATCCACAATTGAACTATTGGGTACCTCAAACCCGGATAGTTTTAGAACATGGATAGATTGAAGAGCAGTCATAATATTTTTGACCTGGTATTTTCCTGACAAAGGGCAGGTGATATGATTCAGCCAGTGATCACCATCATGATAAATATCCATATAAATGACAGGTTTTTTCTGAAAAGCATCGTATTTTGACTCAATCCTGAAATGTTTATCAGCGTAATAAATAACAGCATTTTTTTGTTGGGCCTTCTGGTCAAAGACATCGGCGGCTTCAGCCTGGGTTTCTCCAATAACAACTGGGACATTGGCTTTTATGATCCCTGCTTTTTCGGCCGCTATCTTCTTCAGGGTATTGCCCAAAAAAGTCATATGATCGTACCCTATGTTGGTTATTACCGAAAGCAGGGGTGTAACGACATTGGTTGAATCAAGGCGCCCGCCCATGCCGGTTTCAAGAATGGCAATATCTACTTTTTCCTCATTAAACCTGGTAAAAGCCATTCCGGCTGTGTATTCAAAGAAGGAAGGGGATATCTCTTCCAGATCGGCATAGTGATCAGATACAAATTCAATCACATTTCCCTTTGAGATCTTCTTCCCATTGATCCGTATTCTTTCTCTGAAATCTTTCAGGTGAGGGGAGGTGTAAAGGCCGGTTTTGTACCCTGCTTCCTGCAATATTGATGCTAAAAGATGAGAAACAGATCCCTTCCCATTTGTTCCGGCAATATGAATGGAATTGAATTTATTTTGTGGATTCCCAAGGATATTGCATAACCGGATAGTATTGTCCAGGTCTTTCTTATAAGCAGCAGCGCCAATCCTTTGAAACATAGGTAACTGGCGATACAGGTATTCAAGTGTTTCAGTGTAGTTCATGTTCTGTTGCTAACTTCCGCAATCCGTAACTTGAAAATTCTTCAGGCTCTTAAAAAGTCAAACTTACCAATATGTTGTTCAAATTCAATTCCCGCATAGCGGTTTCAATTCCTAATTCCTAACCTGGACAAGCCAGAATCAAGAAGATAATAAAAACATTAAATCCGAAATCCTAATATCTAAATCCGAAATAATATCAAATATTCAAATTTTCAATTGCTTAAAACAGTTTATATCATTTGGGTTTAATTCACTTGAATTTGTTTAGTGCTTAGGGTTTCGGATTTAGAATT
>DAOWEV010000098.1 GCA_030638325.1 Bacteroidales bacterium | reverse complement strand
TGAATGCCCGATCGGATGCAAGGCTATCACCATGGAAGAATACCGGGATATTAACGGAAATATTGGATACAAACCAAAGGTGCTTGACGGCTGTACAGGCTGTGGGGTTTGTGTAATGGTTTGTCCTACGCAGGAACCCAGTATTATTGTTGAACCAGTAAACCAGGGAAGCCATGTTTAAGAATATAAAAAAGAAACCTCCTATACCTCCTAAACCAATGGAGGAAATGCCCCATGTAAAGTTGGGCATGGAGTACAAAGAGTGGTGTAAGGCACAAACAGGTAATCACAAATGGAGAAATATTCGCTGGCCGGTGCTGATTGGAATGAATATTTTATTTGTTCTTTCCTTTTTGTTTGACCTCGCTGTTTTAGAAGGTTCGTTAAGTGGCTCACGATTGGTCGGGTTTTACCTTATGGATCCGTATAATGCTTTACAACTGCTGGCTATCTCGTCAACTACAGGATATGTTGTCCATCTTACCATGAATTTTTGGATCGGTTTTTTTACCATTGTTTTTATATATGCAATGATGGGAGGCAGAACCTATTGTTCATGGGTATGCCCGTACCATTTTATAGGTGAGCTGACTGAGAAATTGCAAAATTACCTTGTAAAAAAGAAAAAAATAAAAGAACACACCTTCAACAGGTCGATGCGCTATGTTTTTTGGGCAGGTTTTATAATCCTGGCATTTTTAACTAAAAACCTTGTTTTTGAAAATATTAACCCTGTTGGAATTATATCGAGGGCTATGATCTATGGTCCGGGATTGATCTTATTTTGGATACTGGGACTGGTGATATTTGAGATCGTATATAGTAAAAGGTTTTGGTGCAGGTATATTTGTCCGTTAGGCACCACTATGGGTATGCTTGGAACAGTTTCTCCGTTTGCCATAAAATTTGAATTGGATAAATGTGGTTTCTGCCGGGATTGTCAGACTGTATGCCTTGTGCCTCACGTACTTTGGTTTGTGCAAAGAGGAAAGGCAACCCAGAAAATTCACTATCCAGGTATTGACTGCACCCGGTGCGGATTGTGTATTGACACCTGTCCCGGTGAAGCATTGACTTATACAATTAAAGGATTGAATAAAATATTATGACCGATACCATGATTGATTCAAAATCGTTGATAATAGCAAATGGGTTGTCAAAATCCTTTAAGAAAGTAAAGGTGATCAATGATCTTTCGATAAGTTTTAACACCGGGGAAAGAATTAGCCTGAGCGGCCCGAATGGTGCCGGGAAGACAACCTTAATTCGTTGCATTTTAGGACAATATATATATAATGGGAAGCTTGAAGTACTAGGGTTGAATCCCAGAAGTCAACATAAAGAAGCAATGCAGCAAATAGGCTTTATCCCCCAAATTCCCCCGCCATTGAAAATGACTGTCAAAGAAATGCTTGATTTTTTTACGAAACTTTCAGGCACGCCGAAGGACACATTCATGAAAATAAGTGATGACTTAGGATTGGAAGTTAAAAAGCATCTGTCCAAATCCTTTTTAAAACTATCCGGGGGCATGAAACAAAAACTGCTGGTTGCTTTTGCGCTTGGCAGAAATCCTAAAATACTTCTGATGGACGAGCCTGCTGCAAACCTTGACCCGGAGGCACGTGAAGTATTTTTTAATTATTTGGAGAATTTTAACAAGAATTCCCTGATGATCCTTGCCAGCCACAGAATAAGTGAAATATCCACATTGGTCAATCGCGTTGTGGAAATGGACCTGGGAGAGATTATTTTGGATAAAAAACTATAATAAATGCGAATCAAAGCTTGAGATTTTGTTGTTACGGGTTACGGGTTGACGTCCGTATAGAAAAAAAACATTGCGAAACATTGCGGAGAACATTGCGTCCATTGCGGTTAAAGAGTTAAACCGCAAAGTAACACAGAGGGAAACAATTATCTGTTTAACCATTTAATAATATAAAAATGAAAAAGTTAGGTATTTTATTTACAGTAGTCCTCCTTTTCGGTTGCAACCCGGAAGCTGATTACAGCGCAAGAGAAATAAACTGGGACAGGGATATTTGTATAAATTGCCTGATGGGACTGGCAGATCAGAAGTATTCCTTGCAGGCGATCAATAAATACAATGAAGTGCTCTGGTTTGATGACATAGGATGTTTGGTGGAGTATGAAAAAACTGATAATTGGAAAAAATGGGATGGCGAAACTGCACAGATCTGGATCGGCGACTGCGAAACAGGAGAATGGATAGATGCTAAAAAAGCATTTTACCGTTATGGAGACAGAACCCCCATGGGCTTTGGTTATGGGGCTCTGAAAACCAGAACGGCAGATACGCTATACGATTACCAAACCACAGTTAAGAGGATTGAAGACGGAATCACTATGAGGAAGGATTTTTTGGAAGAGAAGGGGATGATGGGACACTAAGGGATTATGATTTGCGATTAACGATTAACGGTTAACGATTTTGGATTTTTGAGGTAATTAGGTTGTGATTATATTTAACCACGAAGAAACACAAAGGATATCACAAAGTACTTCACAAAGGATCCAAAGAAAAAATTTGATCTTTATGAATGCGGATATACACATGACACAAATACTCACTTATTTGAAGCTTTCAGAATGTAAGTTAGGCTTATTGGCAAACTTTAATGTCATACATTTGAAAAATGGTATTAAACGGGTAATTCTACAGTCCTTTGAGTGACTTTGTCCCGATAGTTATCGGGATCCTTTGTGACCTTTGTGGTAAAAAAAACTATTTCAACTCTTGATTCGCATAACTATATTACCTCTGCAAAAAAACAAATATAGACCATAAAACAACAAATTACGCAAAGCAAATTACAACAAATTACCATAAATTACGCAAAGCAAATTACAACAAATCACAAAGAATTACGCGAAGCAAATTACAATAAATTACACGCAGTAAATTACAACAAATGATACAAGGAATTTACAACATAACAATTTTAGAACTCAAACAAAGCTTACGTTCAATATGGTTTTGGGCTTATTGCCTGTTGTTTGGCGGATTTGTCGCCGTTATGTTTGCTCTCGGGATTACAGAATCACAAATTATTGGTTTTGTTGGCCTGGGAAGATTGATGGTGACCTTTATGCAGGTAAGCATGGTGATCCTGCCGATATACGTGCTTATTTCAACAGTCAGGTCCGTGGTGGGAGACAGGGAAACGAATGTAATGGAATATATGCTTTCGCTTCCGATTTCCTTTTCCAGCTACTTCTGGGGTAAGTTTACCGGCAGGTTTATCGAAATATTTATTCCTGTGTTTCTTGCATTGCTGGGTGCAACGATTTGGGGAACAATATCGGATATTGACGTGCCATGGGACCTGTTTTCTCTCTATAGTTCCCTGTTAGCAGCTATGGTGTTCTGTTTTTTGGGTATCGGGATGTTTATTTCTGCGATTTCACATTCTCAAAATTTTGCCATTAGCGCTGCCTTCATTATATGGTTGTTTCTGGTAGCTTTCCTCGACCTGATTTTAATAGGTGTCATGCTAAAACTCAGAATGAACCCGGAATTGGTAATTGGAGTCGGGATGATAAATCCGTTACAGGTTTTCCGTGTCGCTGTTTTAGCGCTTTTCGACCCCAAATTAACTGCGATAGGACCGGTGGCATATTATATCCTGGACACTGTAAGCCGGTCGGTGTTTATTGCTTTTTCGATCATATACCCGGTTTTATTGGGCTTTTTATTTGCTTTTTTCGGTAACCGCAATTTTAACAGAAGAGATGTTACCTAATCTGGACAAGTCAGAATCAAGAAGATAATTAAAATAATAAGCACGAAATCCTAATATCTAAATCCGAAACAATATCAAATATTCAAATTTTCAATTGTTTAAAACAGTTTATATCATTTGGATTTAGTTCATTTGAATTTGTTTAGAGTTTAGGGTTTGGGATTTAGAATTTCAGTCAAAAAAAACACGAATATCAAAATTTAGATACTAATAATATGGGTAGACAAAAACCAACTCTTTTTTTAATATTCGTGGGTTTCCTGCTCGTGTTTCCAAATTGCGTGAGAAACAATGATCCAATAGTACATAAATTGTTTCCGGATCCTCCTGATACATCAAATCTTTTCTATCTTTCTAATTTCACAAGCATGGAAGTGCGAAAATCGGTTATTTTTGACACTGTTTTCCTTGAAAACGGAGAATTAAGGAAAAGGGGGTTTATCTCAATTCCTCAAGATTATGATGATTTTCGTTTTGCTAATCTGGATAATATGTATTGGAGAGGAGATCATGTTGTTGGAGGAGATTTCAGGGGCACCAGTTTTCGTTCAGCAAGATGTAATGAAGGAGATTTTTCAAATTCCGACTTCCGTTTTTGTGACATGCGCTGGTCAAGTTTCAATAACTCCTGTTTAACAAACTGCCTTTTTAGCCGGGCAACCCTTTTTCGTGTTCATGTAAATGATGCAGATTTAGAAGGATCAGATTTGAGAGGTGCAAATATGTTTGGCGTGGAGGGACACCGGACAAATTTTAGAAATTGTGATTTCACAAATGCTTTAATGAAAGAATCAGAGTTTCTTGATGCTGATTTTACCGGTAGCAAAGCTGTTTTGGTTAAATTTATCATAACAGTGTTTGCCGGTGCAAAACTTGATTCAATTGATTTTAGTTACGCCGATTTTACCGGTGCAGGTTTAGAAGATGTAAGTTTTATCCATTCTCGTCTGATAGACGCAGATTTTCGGGGTTCTCATTTGCAAGGAGCAAATTTCACAGGCGCTGATCTAAGTGGATGTAATTTCTTCGCAGCTGAGTTTGAAAGCACCATATTTACCGATGCTGTCAATATACCGGAAGGGATCAAAGAACTTATTGTGGATGGACAAATTACAGGCATTTGCAGCGTCGGAGGGAATGATAATTAGGTGTTTATCAGTACTTAAAGTTACAGGTTACAGGTTACAGGTTGCAAGTTTTTAACCCGTAACACATAACCCGTAACAATAAAATCCTGTTTATGGAAAAAAAAATGATTCTATTTTGGATGTTATTTTCAGGAATATATCTTGTTAATACGGCATTCGTACCAGTCAGTAATGATAATTCATCTCCTCAGGCACCTGACACAACTACTTATTATGTGGATGTGCAAAAAAGTAAAATAGAGTGGTTTTGTGAAAAGCATACGGGCTATGTTCTTTTCAAAAGTGGTTATCTGAAATTGAAGGATGACGAGATTGTTGGCGGTGATTTAACTGTTTTGATGGATAGCATCGTTAATTGTGATATTGATTATGAGTTAATGAGACTGACCCTGCAAAACGTTCTTAGATCAAAGGAATTCTTTAATGTTGAAGAATTTCCCGTTTCCACATTTCACATAACCAGCATCAGAAAAATGGAGGGTAACAAATACTGTATATCAGGAAATATGAAGTTGATGCAAGTGTCGCGATCCGTTAGCTTTCATTGTGATCTGAATATTGACAATGAAGTATTGAAGGCTACCTCAGATAAGTTTATTATTGACCGGACAGAGTGGGGCATAACTTCGATGTCGAAAGATCATGTTAAAAGTGATGATAGCTTTATTGTAACCGATGAGATAATCTTAAAAATTCATTTGGTTGCTGTTGCCAGGTAAAGCCCTCATAAAACGACGGGTTAACCCGTCGGCTAAATCTGCATGATCAGGACAGGATTTTTAATTATTGACTGCCATATCCTTATTGATGCTGTTTCCTCAGCAGATCATTTACTGTTTTTACCGGGTTGAAAGTAATGATGGGCACTTCCACAAAGAGGGTGATCCATCCGGCCATGGCGCCGTTCCAAAGCCCGGGGAGTTCCTGGGCCTGGAGCTGTTTCCCGTCCATGGATTTGATGGAGATAAATCCTGTAGAGGGGTCCACAAACTGATGAAGATCAAACTTTTGTCCTTTATAATCCCGGATACCGCATACCAGGTCAACCGGATTGAAATGAGTGGCTCCCTGAAAGATAGCATCCTGCTCCTGATCCTTTCTATTTATTTGTGACGACTCCACTATCTGCAGGGATATCTTGCCTTCCTTGTTCCTGACCCAAAAAGGACCACCCCCGGGTTCTCCTTCGTTTTTTACCATGCCGCAGATGCGCACCGGCCTGTTTAAAAGATCGAATAAATGATCCTTCCCCGTGATGTCGGACATTTCTTCATGGTTAGCTGTAAGGCCTATTTCCTTTGCAAATTCAGCTGCTTCCTTTAATATTCCTTCACCCGGATGATCCGTTTCTAATTGTCTCAGCAAATTAAAGATCTTATCCTGTATTTTTATCAAATATCCGCCTAACAGCTTTTTGTTTTTACATGTTTCTGCTTTCAAATTGTCAGGAACCACATTATCGATGTTCTTTATGAATACAATGCCGGTATCCAGATCATTCAGGTTTTCTATCAATGCCCCGTGTCCTCCCGGCCTGAAAAGTAAAGATCCGTCAGCTTTCCGAAAGGGCTCATTGTCCATATCCACAGCAATGGTGTCTGTGGATGGTTTCTGCATTGAAAAACTGATGTCATACCGCACTCCGAATTTTTCTTCATAATAGGGGATGACCTGCTTTGCCAGATCTTTGAATTTCTCAAGATGCTCAGGTGATACGGTCAGGTGCACTTTCACAACTTCGTCTGCCTGCTCAGCGTAATGGGCACCTTCCACAAGATGCTCCCCAAAAGAAGTGCGTGAAAACCCGGGATAGCTATGAAATTTTAACAGGCCTTTCGGGAGATTGCCGTAATCCAACCCGGTTCCGGTCAACAAATGATCTATAATACTCCCATATCTCTCTTGCTCAAGAGCCATTTCAATGGACAGCATATTTTTTTGAAGCGCCTCGTTGAGATCCTCTGCGAAAGCAAAGTTTTGGATATGCTTCAGGAAGTAGTAAACCGAATTAAAACCTTTATCATCAAAAGATCCCAATGGCTTCTCCTTTTCTGAAGGAGGCCACGATGAAAATTCATAGAGGCTTTTGAACATACGCGTAGCAGCCCCGGATGCAGGTACGAATTTTGTGATGCTGAATTCAGGAGATCGCTCTTCGTAATACCGGATCAAGCCGGCGGTTTCATCTTCTGTGAACGACCAGATGCCATTTCCACTGATTGCCGGGTCAACGAGGTGAGCCCAGGGAAAGCCTTCTTCGAAATTGTTTATTTGCTGATCAATTTCCTCAATTTTAATCCCTTTATTATGGATCTGTTCCAGGTCTCTAACTTTAAACATCTTCTTAAAAATTTTCAGCAAAAATAGAACTTTATTTTCTTGCTTTTCACTTCTTATTGATTAATAAATTATTACTTTTGCACTCCTGAAATAATTATGAATTTTGGATTATGAATTTTGAATGAAATTAAGATACTATCACACCCTCCCTCACCCCCAAACCCCAATTTAAAATTTAAAATTCATAATTTATAATTTCATAGCCCAGATGGCGGAAATGGTAGACGCGCATGGTTGAGGGCCATGTGACCGTTAGGTCGTGCAAGTTCGATTCTTGTTCTGGGCACCGGTGAAATTGTCGATTGTCAATTGTCGATTGTCGATGTGTGATGGAATAGTTAGCTTACTTTAAAGCTTGTTGCTCATCCAATTTAAATCGAAAATCGACAACTGAAAATTAACAATCGACAATTTACCTGCCCAAGTGGCGGAATTGGTAGACGCGCTACATTCAGGGTGTAGTGACCGAATGGTCGTGAAGGTTCGAGTCCTTTCTTGGGCACCTGAAAAAATCATCTTCTGAGCTGCTATTATTGTGCTATTGAGTAGGATTTTTACTATCGATCGAATGAAGAATAACTGTCTCAGAATTTTTATCTTTATATCTTTCCTTTCTGTTTCATTAAGCATCTATGCCTTGCAGCCTGACACTGTACGCTTCCAGTTTCACGAGGAACGTGAGTACATCATTCAAAAAGATCCGGTAAATAATATCTTTAGTAAGAAAAATCATATCATAAGGGAGCTGGCACTGGAAGAGCGCAAAACAATGTCGGAGATTGCCATCCCGCTTCAGTATACCCTTGATATCTCAATTGTTAAAGAAAAACTTGATCAGTGTAAAATAGAATTACTGATTACCGGACTCAGTATCTCCGGATACCAGTACAAAGGATTCGATATCGCTGCGTCCCTGATACCTGAACGCATTGACCTGGTATTGGCGCTGGTTGATGATTTTGGACTGGTATTGCAATTCATTGAGTTCACAGGTATTGACCTGTACCGGGGTGAAGGCTATGCGACAGCCGGTTTTGCTTTCTATGACCCGGATGAGATCGGTGAGATACGCGTTCAGGAAGAAGCATTCAGTTATGAAGATAATTCGTACGGGAAATTTAATAATAAACTGCATCAGGTAAATAATTATTATGCAGCCATCGACATTACCGGTAAACTGCTCAGGACAACAAATGATAATTACTTTTCAGCATCCGGAGATTTGTGGGGTAATTACCTGAAAAGGCTTCAGATAGACAGGATTATCAGGCATATTGAGAATTACGGGTTTCCTCAGGAATTAGGCCTTGAACAGTATGATCCCGGAGATTTCCTGGAAAAGTTCGACCTCCTGATGAGAAAAGGGCTAAGGTATCAGACAATATTTCGCAATCAGTTAATAAAAGAGAACATCATCAGCCTTGAGCCGATAAAAAGCTGGCCTGACTCATTTGTGGAAGCCCTGGACAGCTATTATGAGCAACGAATGGAAGTGGACCACAACTTTGCATCCTTTTATGATAGCCTGGTCTGTTTCAATATGAATCAAAGCTTATTAAGCAAGGAATTTCAATTGCTTTATAGCGGTGCATCCAATGCCCGCGACAGTATTGCTTTTTCTGCTCTTTCCAGGCTTATTCTGAAGGAATTGACAAATACATTTATCAGGAAAGCAGGAGCCAGTATTGAAAATAAAATGTACGACAGAAGCCTCAGGTATCTGTTAAATGCCAGGTGGGCATGCAATTTCTATAATTCTCAGGGAGCATGCAGTATTACCGATTCCCTCATCAGTAAAACAGTCCATGGGATCATCAATTACCATATGGATGTTGCAGAAAAAGCCATCTTCTCAGATATGCTTGATATGGCACAGGACTATCTTGATAAGACCTTACAACTGAGCAGTGTTGCTGAGCTCGACAGGGAAATGAATGACCGGCTTGAAGAAAATTACAAGGACCTTATGCAGGCTTATTATGACAGGGCAGGAAAGTTGTTTGTTGAAGGAAATATCCCGGGGGCGATAAACAGTTATATCATGACCAGAGACATTTGCGAGCAGAGGGACCTGCTGGCATGCCCCGAATCACTGGCCCTTTTATTGGAAATGGCTGTTAACACTGAGTATGACTATTTATTGAACAGGGCATCGCTTTTATACCAGCAGTCGGATTTCCGTAAAGCATCAAAACTTGCCGATAAGGCCAGCCGGATGGAAAAAGAATATCCTCAAATGATCCGCCTGGAAGACCACCGGCAAAATCTCAATATGATGCACCATGCTGAAATGTCGTACCATTTTTCAAAAGGCAGCAAGTATCTTTCTCTGGGTCATTATTTTGTAGCATTCAGGAGTTTCGCTTATGCGAAGTTTTTACAGGAAGTTTACTTTCTGCCTTCCGATCCCATGCTCGATAGTTTGTTGACAGAAGTGGCAGTACCGGTCTTCTATGATCAGATCGAAGGGGTGGGGGAGAGGATTGATGAAAAGGACTTTGAGAAGGCTGAAACAATGCTTATCCGGGCAGAAACACACCGGAAAAAATACCTGCCTGACCATAACGGAGAGATGGACAGGGCTGTGAATAATGCATGGATAAAATTAAACCAGGATCATTGTGTTTATGCCAGGAAGAGATTGCAGTATCATAAAGACCGTTCGGATAATTTCATGAATGCTGCCAATTATGATGCAGCGCTTAATGAGATATCTCTCGCCGGGGATATCCTCCGGGATACGCGGGGGTGTGACCTGTATGCTTCCAGCATAAGTGAGCAAAGAGAGCTGTTAATGAATGTAATAACCTACCAGTTGATGATAAGCAAGACCATTGCTGCTTTTGAGACCGGGGAATTCAACAATATGCTGGAATACCGTGAGGTTGAAGCCTTTTATCGGAACCATCACCTACAGGCAGCAGGGCTTGAGTTCAGGCCCATGTGTGACTATGCTATGCAAAGCAGGAACCCTGATTTTGTCTCAAATGTACTGAATTACTGTGTTGATGAAAAGAAATATGAGAAATCCCTGGAGTTATTAATAAAGGCTAAAGAGCTTGGGGTTCCGGCAAATGACGTGAATGCTTCCCAGCAAATATTTGGACGGGAAATAGCATTGAAGTACTACCGGGAGATGCCTGAAAAGAATCCTTATATCATTGTAAATGATTTAACTCAGAATAATAAATGGTTTACTGTCTTCCGGAAATCTTTCCTGAAAACCTGGGAAACACTCGACGGGGGTAAGGAAAAACCGTTTATAATTTTTTAGTACATTTAGCATTTATAATTTTTAATTCAAAATTAAGATTAAAACTATGGCAATGAGACTATTATTGATCAGCAATTCAACTAATTACGGGGAAGAATACCTGGGCTGGCCGAGGCCCTGGATCAAAGACTTCCTGGGATCGACCAATGTGCAGAAAATATTGTTCATTCCTTATGCAGGCGTTGGACTTGTAGATGAAAGCATTCAGCAATCGTTTGATGCTTATGAGAAACGTGTTAACGGGGTATTTAATGAACTGGGGTATGAGATCTATTCCATACACAGGGAAGCAGACCCGGTTGAGGCCGTCAGAAATGCTTCAGCTATTGCGGTAGGAGGGGGGAATACTTTTTACCTCGTCTATATGCTTCATAAGCTGGGCCTGATGGAAGTCATCCGGGAACGTGTTCAGGAAGGTATGCACTATATGGGTTGGAGCGCAGGCTCAAATCTGGCATGCCCAACACTCAGAACGACCAATGATATGCCCATTATTGAGCCGGAAAGCTTTGATTGCTTCAACCTGATCCCCTTCCAGATAAATCCGCATTACTTAGATGCCAATCCGGAAGGCCATGGAGGTGAAACGAGGGAGCAACGTATCGAAGAATTTCTGACTGTCAACCGCGATACAACTGTGGTAGGATTACGTGAAGCCACCCTTCTTTTGCTCGAAGGAGATACCCTGAAATTAGAGGGAGCCAGGCCCATGAGATTGTTCAGATTCGGTGAAATACCAATCGAATTTGAGCCTGGAGAGGATATAAATTTCCTGTTAGATCAATACATTAAGTAACAGCCGTAATTAATTGGTAATTAATTTGATGACAGTCCAGTGCTGACGTTTTGTCAGGTTGTTTTTTTAGCTTTTTTTACATTCTAACCTGGACAAGGCAGAGCCAAAAAGAATTAAAGAAAATCAACCCTAAATCCTAATATCTAAATCCGAAACAATATCAAATATTCAAATTTTCAATTATTCCAAACAGTTTAAAACATTAAGATTTAAATCATTTATATTTGTTTAGTGCTTAGGATTTCGGATTTAGAATTTCTGCAAAAAACAAATATCAAAATTAAGATACCACAAGTAATCAAGAATAAAGGATGAAGAAATATTCAGTGATAGTGCCGGTATATAACAGGCCGAATGAAGTGGAAGAGCTGCTCGATAGTTTGAACAGGCAGGAGTTTCGGGATTTTGAAATTTTGATCATAGAAGATGGTTCAAGTTCAACGTGTGAAGATGTTGTAAAAAAGTATTCAGATGCTCTGGATATTAAATATTTCTATAAAGAGAATTCCGGCCCGGGAGCCAGCCGGAATTATGGAATGGACAGGGCAGGTGGTGAATACCTGATATTTTTTGACTCCGACTGCCTGATACCACCCGGTTATTTTACCAGTGTTGAAGAATTTTTATCCGTTAACCCCCTGGATACCTTTGGGGGACCGGACAGCGCTCATGAATCATTCTCAGATACTCAGAAAGCCATTAATTATGCGATGACCTCCTTCATCACAACAGGGGGCATCAGGGGCAAGAAGAAGCAATTGGATAAGTTCCAACCGAGAAGCTTTAATATGGGGATAAGAAAGGCTGTTTATGAGCAAGTAGGAGGATTTTCCACTATCCATCCGGGAGAAGACCCTGATCTGAGCTACCGGATCATGAAAGCCGGGTTTAAAGTCGGGTTGATCCCGGATGCGCCCGTCTTTCATAAAAGAAGGATCGACTTTAAAAAATTTATCAAACAGGTATATAAATTTGGCCTCACCCGGACGATACTGATCAAATGGTACCCCGACAGTTTTAAACTGGTTTATTTCCTGCCCGGTTTGTTTCTTGTGGGAACTTTGATGCTGTTAATACTCTCATTTACAGTTTCTTTATATTTCCTGACTCCAATTGGCTTACTAATCATGTTGATTTTCACGGATGCTTTGATCAAAACAAAACGCATAAAAATTGCCTTTTTGTCAATACTGGCCAGCTTCATCCAGTTGACCGCCTATGGCTTCGGTTTTCTGAAAGGGTGGTGGAATTTATTGGTGCTCAGGAGGGATGAGCGAAAGGTGTTTCCTGGAATGTTCTTTGAGAAGTAGGCTTATAATTAGTCAGAAGTCGGAAGTCCGAAGTCAGAAGTAGCTTCCAACTCCCTTCTTCGGACTCCGGACTTCCGACTTCGGACTTTCTCTCAAATCTAAGCTCTCAACTCTTTAATTATTTATATATTTGCCTCTGCAAAACAATCTCTCAGATGAAGAATAATTCAAAAAATAAAAAGAAAAAGCTGGAGGAAGGATTTTACCTCGAAGAACTGGAAAAGCTGCAGATAGAGTTGGTGAAATTGCAGGAATGGGTCAAGGCCCAGGGGCTTAAAGTTGTGGTGATCTTTGAAGGTCGTGACGCTGCCGGAAAGGGAGGTACCATCTCCAGGATCACGGAGAAGCTGAATCCCCGGATCTGTCGCATCGAGGCCCTTCAAAAGCCAACTGAAAAAGAACGGACTCAATGGTATTTTCAACGCTATATTTCCCACCTGCCGGCTGCCGGTGAGGTAGTGCTATTCGACAGGAGCTGGTATAACCGGGCTGTAGTTGAGCGTGTTATGGACTTTTGCACCGATGATGAATACTGGGAGTTCCTGCGTTCCTGTCCCAACCTGGAACGTATGCTTATCCGCTCCGGCATCATCCTCATTAAATATTGGTTTTCTGTTAGCGACAAAGAGCAGGAAAAAAGATTCAAATCCAGGCTGATCGATCCCACAAAAAGATGGAAATTCAGTGAAGTGGACCGGAAATCATATATGCTCTGGGAAGATTACTCCAAGGCCAAAGATGAGATGTTTGCCTACACTGATACCAAGCAATCTCCGTGGTATGTGGTAGATGCAGATGATAAGAAACGGGCGCGGTTGAATTGTATCAGCCACCTGTTAAGCCTGATCCCTTATGAATACATTCAGCCCGATCCTATTGAACTGCCTGAGCGATCAGATAAAGCAGGCTATGTGAGGCCGCCCATGTCGGAGCAGACTTTTGTTCCTGAAATCTATTAAAGAGATGCATGCAGAAAGTTAGAGAAGCATTCCTTATCCTCGAAGACGGTAGCCGGCTGACTGGCAAATCATTTGGCTATGAGGGGTCTGTATCCGGGGAAGTGGTCTTCAATACAGCTATGACCGGTTATCCCGAAAGCCTCACTGATGCTTCCTATAAAGGGCAGATACTGGTGGCCACTTATCCTCTTATAGGCAACTATGGGGTGCCGGAATATATCGAAGAGAATGGCTTATTGAAACATTTTGAGTCTGACCGTATCCAGGTTTCAGGCCTGGTCATCTCGGATTATTCCTTTAAATTCAGTCACTGGAGTGCCAGTAAAAGCTTGTCAGACTGGTTAATAGAAAATAAGGTGCCAGGCATCTTCGATATTGATACAAGAGCCCTCACCAAGATACTCCGGGAAAATGGGACCATGCTTGGGAAGATCATCATCAATGAGAAAGATGTACAGCTCTATGATCCGAATAAAGAAAACCTCGTTGAGAAAGTAAGTATCCCTGAGAAAAAAGTTTACGGCAAGGGAAAACACAGGATATTGCTGCTGGATTGCGGGGTTAAGAACAACATCATCCGTTGTTTACTCAAAAGGGATACCATGGTCATCAGGGTGCCCTGGAACTTTGATATCACCAGGGAAGATTATGATGGCTTATTCATATCGAACGGCCCCGGAGACCCGAAGATGTGCATTGAAACCATCAATTCATTAAAGACAGGATTGGAGACAGGGAAGCCTATCTTTGGGATTTGCCTGGGCTCACAATTGATGGCGCTGGCCACAGGAGGGGATACCTATAAATTAAAATACGGCCACAGAAGCCATAACCAGCCGGTACTGATGAATGGTACCAACCGCTGTTATATCACCTCGCAGAATCATGGCTATGCCGTTGATAATAAAACTCTCAGCGAGGATTGGGAACCCTATTTTACCAATGTCAACGATGGTACAAGTGAGGGGATCAGGCACAGGACAAAGCCATTTTTTTCATCACAGTTCCATCCGGAAGCTTCCAGTGGGCCGGTGGATACGGAGTTTTTGTTTGATGAATTTCTGAGTTTGATCGAGGGAAGGGGTTGAAATTAGGAATTAGGAATTAGGAATTAGGAATTAAAAGCATAAAGGCATTGGGCACAAAGAGATTCGTGAAAATCCGTGTCATCTGTACCGATAGCTATCGGTATCCGTGTTCTATTAAAAGCTGAAAGTGAATGGTAGCATGAAAGGGAAAATCAGGAAAGTGATAGTATTGGGATCCGGGGCGCTCAAAATAGGGGAGGCCGGGGAGTTTGATTACTCCGGGTCACAGGCATTAAAAGCCCTCAAGGAAGAAGGTATCACCACGGTATTGATCAATCCGAATATCGCAACTGTCCAGACATCAGAAGGAATAGCCGATAAAATATATTTCCTGCCGGTCACTACCTATTTTGTTGAAGAGGTAATTCGAAAAGAAAGGCCTGATGGCATTCTGCTTGCTTTTGGCGGACAGACAGCCCTGAATTGCGGATTAGAGCTATACAGGAAAAATATCTTATCAAAATACAATATCAGGGTGCTTGGAACGCCGATCCAGGCCATTATCGATACCGAAGACCGGGAGAGATTCACCTCTAAGCTGGATGATATCAACGTGAAAACAGCCCGGAGCATGGCTGTTAATAACCTGGAAGATGCCATCTCGGCTGCAGAAAGTCTTGGATACCCTGTGATTATCCGGGCCGCCTATGCCCTGGGCGGACTGGGCAGTGGATTTAGTTCATCCACGGAAGAATTGACCGCACTTGCTGTAAAAGCTTTTTCCTACTCGCCCCAGATCCTTGTTGAGGAGTCTTTGAAAGGATGGAAAGAAGTTGAATATGAGGTGGTAAGGGACATGTACGACAATTGTATTACGGTTTGTAATATGGAGAACTTCGATCCCCTTGGGATCCACACCGGCGAAAGCATTGTGATAGCTCCTTCCCAGACCCTCACAAACACAGAATACCATAAACTGCGTGAATTGTCTATCAGGATTATCCGGCATATCGGTATCATAGGGGAGTGTAATGTGCAATATGCCCTCGATCCTGATTCTGAAGATTACAGGGTCATTGAAGTTAATGCCCGCCTTTCCCGGTCCAGTGCCCTGGCGTCAAAAGCTACCGGATATCCTTTGGCGTTCGTGGCTGCAAAGCTGGGACTGGGATATGGCTTGCATGAACTGAAGAACTCAGTCACTAAGGTGACTACGGCCTGCTTTGAGCCGGCGCTCGACTATGTGGTATGCAAGATACCGAGATGGGACCTGGCTAAATTCCAGGGCGTTTCACGCGAAATAGGCAGCTCTATGAAGAGCGTAGGTGAGGTGATGGCCATTGGCAGAACTTTCGAGGAAGCCATCCAGAAAGGCCTCCGGATGATAGGTCAGGGAATGCACGGATTTGTCGGGAATCATGGGATAGATGAAATGATCACAGAACAGGAACTGACTATTCCTACCGACATGCGCATTTTTACCATCGCCTCCGCATTGTTCCATGGTTTCAGTGTCGAAAAGATATTCGAGCTAACCCGGATCGACAGGTGGTTCCTGGAAAAACTGCAAAATATCTTTGATTTCAGAACAACACTTCTTCAATATAACAATATCCATGATCTTTCGTACGACTTACTGATAAAGGCCAAAAAGCTGGGCTTCTCAGACTTCCAGATCGCCCGCTTTGTGTTCAAGAGCAAAGCTGAAGATATTTCGGATGACCTGTTAAAGGTCAGGACGCATCGAAAAGCCATGGGAATCGTTCCGTATGTTAAACAAATTGACACTCTCGCTGCAGAATACCCCGCTCAGACCAATTACCTCTACCTGACCTATAATGGCACAGAACATGATATTGCCTATGAAGAAGATGGCAGATCGGTGATCGTATTAGGTTCCGGCGCCTACCGGATCGGAAGCAGCGTCGAATTCGACTGGTGTTGCGTAAATTCGTTGGATACTGTCAACAGGGAGGGATACCGGTCTGTGATGATCAACTATAACCCGGAGACGGTAAGCACCGACTATGATGTGTGTGACCGCCTCTATTTTGATGAGCTTACCTTTGAAAGGGTGCTGGATATCATTGAACTGGAGCACCCGGTAGGTGTCATGGTTTCCATGGGCGGACAGATCCCCAACAACCTGGCCATGCGGCTGTATAAACAGCATGTTCCTATCCTTGGCACCTCTCCCTTATCAATCGACAGGGCAGAGAACAGGCATAAGTTCTCTTCCATGCTTGATGAACTGGGGGTTGACCAACCCCGTTGGAGGGAGCTTGTGAGTACCAGGGATATTTATGAATTTGTAGATGAAGTCGGGTTTCCGGTTCTAATCAGGCCTTCTTATGTGCTCTCGGGATCTGCCATGAATGTTGTTTCCAACAGGGAAGAATTGGACCATTTCCTGGAAATGGCGGTAAAAGTCTCAAAACAGTACCCCGTGGTTGTCTCTGAATTCATTGAGAACGCCAAGGAGGTGGAAATGGATGCAGTGGCTCTGAAAGGTGAGATCATTGCCTATGCCATGATGGAACACGTGGAGTTCGCCGGTGTACATTCCGGAGATGCCACCATGCTGTTCCCACCCCAGAAGCTATATGTCGAGACGGTTCGGAAGATCAAGAGAATATCCCGCGACATAGCCGAAAACCTCCAAATCACCGGTCCTTTCAATATGCAATTCCTGGCCAGGGATAATGATATCAAGGTCATTGAATGTAACCTGAGGGCATCCAGGAGCTTCCCGTTTGTATCCAAGGTATTAAAAACAAACTTTATAGATATCGCCACCCGCCTGATGCTCGGGCTGGATGTAGAGAAGCCGAATAAATCATTGTTCGACCTTGATTACATCGGGGTGAAGGCATCCCAATTCTCTTTTTCAAGACTTCATCAGGCCGACCCGGTGCTGGGTGTGGACATGTCTTCAACGGGAGAGGTGGGCTGCCTCGGAGACACCTATTATGAGGGGATACTAAAAGCAATGCTTTCAGTGGGATATGTAGTCCCGCTTAAAGGGATACTTTTATCTACAGGCCCGCCCCGGTCCAAGCTGGAGCTGTTGGACAGCGCCAGGATGCTTCGGGAAAGAGGCCACACTTTGTATGCTACCCGGGGCACTCATGAATTCCTGAAACAACACCTGATAGATTCTCTTGTCACCCATTGGCCGGATGAGAAAGCCAGCCCGAATGCCCTGGAGCTTATTAAAAACAGGGATGTTGACCTGGTGATCAACATTCCCAAGGATCTTTCCCAGACAGAGCTTGACAATGATTACCTGATCCGCCGCAGCGCCATCGACTTCAACATTCCGCTGATCACCAATGCCCGCCTTGCCAGCGCTTTCATTAATGCTTTTTGCCTGATCAAGGTTGAGGAGTTGCCGGTGAAGGCATGGGATGAGTATTCCTGAGTTTGCTGACGGCCGAAGATCTGAATAAAACCAACGCATTTCTATCCTGATAATCGTAAAAAGCATATTTTTGCCACTTCATCAAATAAAATTTCTGAGAACTATGAATTTACATGAATACCAGGGAAAATCTATTCTAAAACGTTATGGCGTCATGGTACCCCTTGGCATGGTAGCTGAAGATGTTAAACAGGCGGTTGATGCTGCCATGAAGATCCAGGAAGAGACAGGGATGGATCGCTGGGCTGTGAAAGCCCAGATCCATGCAGGAGGCCGTGGAAAAGGGGGTGGTGTTAAGATCGCCAAATCACTGGATGATGTTCAGAAATATGCCGGAGAGATACTTGGGATGACCCTGGTAACCCATCAGACAGGCCCTCAAGGGAAACTTGTAAGGAAAGTGCTCATCGAACAAAATATTTATTACGAAGGCCCTTCCGAAGTTCAGGAGTTCTATTTGAGTGTGTTGTTGAACAGGGCCACAGGACGGAATATGTTTATGTACTCCCCAAGAGGCGGAATGGATATAGAAAAAGTCGCAGAAGAAACTCCCGACCAGATCTTTACCGAAGAGATAGACCCGGGTATTGGCATACAAGCATTCCAGGCCAGGAAAATTGCCTTTAACCTGGGGCTTCGGGGAGAGGCCTACAAGGCGATGGTGAAGTTTTCCATGGCCATCTGGGAAGCCTACCTTAAATCGGATGCTAAACTGTTTGAGATCAATCCGGTATTTAAAACTTCAGATGATAAGATCTATGCTGCGGATGCCAAAGTGGTGATCGATAATAATGCATTGTACAGGCAACCTGAAATTGTTGAAATGCGTGATCTTTTTGAGGAAGATTCTATTGAAGTTGAAGCCAGAAAATATGATCTGAGCTATGTCAATCTTGATGGGAATGTAGGCTGTATGGTAAATGGAGCAGGCCTTTCAATGGCTACCATGGATATGATAAAGCTATTCGATGAAAACCCTGCAAATTTTCTTGACGTTGGAGGAACTGCCGACGCCAGGAGGGTGGAGGAAGCCTTCCGGATCATTCTTAAAGACCAGGGCGTGGAAGCTATCCTGATCAACATCTTTGGAGGGATCGTACGATGCGACAAGGTAGCCCAGGGGATTGTTGATGCCTATCAGAATATAGGGGAAATCGATATGCCGATCATTGTTCGCCTGCAAGGTACCAATGCAGAAGAAGGCGCTCAGATCATTGATAAGTCAGGCTTGAAAGTTCACTCAGCCATCAAGCTTGAAGATGCAGTTGCAAAGATGAAGGAAGCGCTCAGCTGAAAACCATTGCTACAGGCTTTCGCAACCTGTAACCTGCAACCTGCAACAGCCAATTAATTCCAACAAAGGTTATTTTATTTCGATACTTGTTTTGAAATAACATAGTAAGCTGATTTCCATTTTTTATTGTACCTTTATGCTTTATACTTTACAGATGGCATCAAGGATCACAATCATGATAATGATTATGGCTTTTTTTAACCTTCATGGCAATTCGCAGTATTACGACGGAACGGATTACAGAAAACTACGAGGGGTTATGGTGGATCGCCAGATCCGTAGCAGGGGCGTGACTGACGACCGGGTTCTGAAAGCCATGCTGAAGGTGGAAAGACATCTTTTTGTACCCGAAAAATACCACTCAGAAGCATACCAGGATCATCCTTTGCCAATCGGGGCCGGACAAACAATTTCCCAGCCTTATATCGTGGCCTTTATGACAGAAGCCCTGGATTTAAAACCTACCGATAAAGTGCTGGAAATAGGCACTGGCTCCGGCTACCAGGCTGCAGTACTGGCAGAATTGTGCGACAGCGTTTACACCGTTGAGATCGTAGGTATGCTTGCTGAGATGGCCACTAAGACATTGAATGAACTGCATTATACCAATGTCAGCGTGAAAGAAGGTGACGGATATGAGGGCTGGCCGGAAAATGCTCCTTATGATGCTATCATTGTCACCTGTGCCCCCAACCAGGTTCCTGAACCGCTGAAAGACCAATTACGCGAGGGTGGAAAAATGATCATTCCCGTCGGGCAGACCTATGCACAGGAACTTGTGCTGCTTGAAAAGAAGGATGGTAAACTCAAACAACACAAAGTCTTGCCGGTTCGTTTTGTGCCTATGGTCAATGAGAAAGGAAAGAGGTATTAGTAAGGAATATCCTCATCACTCATATCGTTCATCTTTGACTGAACCGTTCTGGTATTATTATTCGCATCCCCGTTTGCAGATGAATCGACATCAAACTGATCACTTTCCATTTCAACAAACTTGGCAAAGTTTCTGATAAATCTGAGTTTGATATCTGCCAGTGGCCCATTACGGTGCTTGGCAATAATAATTTCGGCCATTCCAAGGGTGGAATTTCCGGCGTCATCAAATTCCAGCTGGTAATATTCCGGTCTATATATAAAAATGACGAGGTCAGCATCCTGTTCAATGGCTCCTGACTCTCTCAGGTCACTAAGTATGGGTCTTTTGGTGCCTGCTCTGGTCTCCACGGCGCGACTCAACTGGGAGAGGGCCAGGATGGGGATGTCAAGTTCTTTAGACAGTGCTTTGAGTGACCTTGATATGTTGCTGATCTCCTGTTCCCGGTTGCCTCTGGAATCATAGCCGGGGCTCATGAGCTGCAGGTAATCGACAAAGACCATCTCAATATCATGCTGGGCCTTCAGCCTCCTGCATTTGGCCCGGAGCTCAAAAATAGTAAGGGCAGGAGTATCGTCGATATATAAAGGGGCATCTATCAGTTTGCTGATCCTGGTATTTAATTGTTGCCACTGATAGTCCTGAAGGTCCCCTTTTCTCAACATCTCGGAAGTAAGCCCGGATTCGGCAGATATCAACCTGGTAACCAATTGTTTTGAGGACATTTCCAGGGAGAAGAAAGCCACTGGTTTCCTGAAATCAACCGCCATGTTTCTGGCCATCGACAAGGCGAGGGCTGTTTTACCCATCCCCGGGCGTGAAGCCAGGATAATGAGGTCTGATTTTTGCCATCCCGTCGTGACCCGGTCAATTTCCGTGAATCCGGAAGGCATTCCCCTGAACTGTAACTCCTGGTTTTTGGCAGCTTCAATCTCCTTCACGGCTTCCATAACAAGCGTTTGCATTTCTTCATAATTACGCCTGAGGTTGGTTTCACCTACGGCAAAAAGATTTCGCTCAGCTTTGTCAAGAAGGTCAAATACATCGGTTGTATCGTCATATGCTTCTTTGATGATCTCAGATGATATGCTGATCAGTTCCCGTTGAATATACTTCTGCAAAATGATGCGGCTATGAAATTCTACATTGGCTGAGGAAGCGATCCTGTTGGTTAACTGGGCAATATAATAAGCGCCCCCAGCCAGTTCCAGCTCTCCACTATTTTTCAGTTGATTTGTCACAGTCAGAATATCCACTGGCTGGGTTTCTGCAAACAAACTGCGTATAGCTCCATAAATAGCTTTATGCTGATCTTTATAAAAGACATCCGGGATCAGAATATCGATGACCGTAGCGAGGGCATCCTTTTCAAGCATGATTGCTCCCAACACAGCTTCTTCCAGGTCTACCGCCTGTGGCGGGATTTTTCCATGTTCAAAAATAGCTTTTTCAACCGCATGTTTCTTTTCTCTTTCCCGTTTGGCAGGATTATTTCTAATCTCCGGAACTTTATTTCCCATACTTTTTTCCATGCCTCAAAAGTACGACAATTGCACCCCTTTTTTACATGTGATATGAGAATTTTATCAAACTCCTGATGTTGAAAGATTGTGAATAACTAAATCATTCAATAGTCATTCAAT
>DAOWEV010000171.1 GCA_030638325.1 Bacteroidales bacterium | reverse complement strand
TGAGAGAAGTCCGAAGTCGGAAGACGGAAGACCGAAGATGTGAGAGAGTTGAGAGAAGTCCGAAGTCGGAAGGCGGAAGACCGAAGATGTGAGAGAGTTGAGAGTTGAGATTTGAGAGTTGAGAGAAGTCCGAAGTCGGAAGACGGAAGACCGAAGATGTGAGAGATAAGAGTTGAGATGGGATTCAGGCACAATGGCACAGGGGGATGAAACCTGCGAGCGTCTGCAAGACCTCGCAGCGTTGAAGCGTGAGTAGTGAACGGTAAATCTTAAATCTTAAATCTTAAATCGTTAATCGTTAATCGTTATTCGTTAATCGTTAAGTATTATCTTTGACCAAAATTCAAAAACATCAATAATGGGGTTATTATCAGGAAAAACAGCTTTGATCACTGGCGCTGCCAGGGGCATTGGGCGGGCGATAGCGCTCACATTTGCCAGAGAAGGGGCAAACATTGCTTTTACCGATCTGAAATACGATGAACATATACAGAGCCTGGAAGAAGAGATCAGGGCGATGGGTTTGAAAGCCAGGGGATATGCTTCTGATGCCAGCTCTTTTGAGGATTGTGAAAGAGTGGTCGGGGAAATCCTGAATGAGTTTGAAAAGGTGGATGTGCTGGTCAACAACGCCGGGATTACCAGGGATACACTGTTGATGCGTATGACGGAGGCAGACTGGGACCTGGTTATCAAAGTGAACCTGAAATCAGTTTTTAATATGACAAAAGCCATTCAGGGCAGCATGCTGAAACAACGGTCAGGATCAATCATCAATATGAGTTCGGTAGTTGGTGTCAGGGGCAATGCCGGGCAGTCGAACTATTCCGCTTCCAAGGCCGGCCTCATCGGCTTTACCAAATCCATTGCACAGGAACTGGGAACCAGGAGCATTCGCTGTAATGCTATCGCCCCCGGCTTTATCGAAACCGACATGACGTCCAAACTGTCAGATGATGTCAGGGCAAATTGGATCAAGACAATCCCGCTCAGAAGAGGGGGGACCCCCGGGGATGTGGCAAAATTAGCCTTGTTCCTTGCTTCAGATCTCTCAGGCTATATAACGGGACAAGTGATCAGCGTTTGTGGTGGCATGAGCACCTGATTGCCGGAAGCCTGTGAATCCGGCAAGGTATATTGTTCAATAAATTTCAAAACAAAAAATAATAGGATCCATGAAAAAACTAATTCGTTTATTATTGGTAACTCTGATCATTGCAGGATTGAAAATGCATGCCTTTTCTCAGGACTGTGAAACTTATTTCCCTGCAAATAAAGGAAGTGTCAGGTGGACAGAAAATTATGATAAGAAAGATAAACTTACCAGTACGGTCAAACAGAAGATCATTGCTGTTGAAGAGACAGAAAAAGGACTGGATATTATAGTAGAAAACCAGACTTTTGACAAAAAAGGTAAGCCCATGTCATATGATGAGTTTACCATGAAGTGCGAGGATGGTGTTTTCAAGATGGATATGCAGCAATACCTGGACCCGATGATGATGAAGGGAGCGGATGATGCGCAGATAGAGATTAATGCCCGGGACCTGGAATTGCCTGCCGGTATTGAAAATGGCGCAAAACTCAAGGACGGATATATCAAAGTGCTTATCACAAACATGGGGATTCCGATGATGAATCTCCAGATAAAGATATACAACAGGAAGTTTGAAGGCATGGAAGAGGTCACAACACCTGCCGGTACCTTCAATTGTTATAAGATCTCCTATAACACTGAACTTAAAACAATGTTCACAGTTGATTACAGAAGTATCGAATGGTTTGCTAAGGGGGTGGGCACAGTGAAATCGGAGTCTTACGATAAAAATGATAAGCTCATGGGCCATTCCATCCTGACAAAATTTGAATAGCTGTAAACTTCCGGCCTCTATTTTTCAGCTTATTGTTACCACTAAGATCAAACAAACTTGAATATAGCAATTGCATATCCGGCCTGGTTTATTATCCTTTGTGTTCTCGGGGGGGTACTGTATGCGGCAGTGCTCTATTATCGTGAAAAGAAAAGCGAGATCCCTGACAAGCTGAAGATCTTCCTCGCTGTCATGAGGTTTCTCGCAGTAAGCGCGATTGCGTTTTTGCTCTTATCGCCTTTTGTTAAATCACTTTTCGATGTCAGTGAAAAACCAGTTATCATACTTGCTCAGGATAATTCCGGATCCATCGTCACAGGCAAAGACTCCGTATTTTATTCGGATCAGTATCCGGAGGCTCTGCAAAACCTGAAAGATGAATTACAGGAAAATTTCAAGCTGAATGTTTATACTTTCGGCGAAAAGGTCGTCAGGTTACAAAGCAACAGCGAATTAAGTGGCGCCATTGATTTTGATGAAAAGCAAACCAATATTTCTTCCCTGTTTCAGGAGGTCAGAAATTTATACAGTAACAGGAACGTAGGGGCCATGATCCTGGCGAGTGATGGTATTTACAATACAGGCGCCAACCCGGTATATTATTCAAGAGACCTGGGTTTTCCGGTGTATACCCTGGCGTTGGGAGATACCAGTATAAAAAAAGATGTGGTTCTAACAAAGGTAAATTTTAACAGGCTTGCATACCTGAATAATGATTTCCCTGTTGAAGTGATCATCAATGCAGATAAATATAAGGGGGAAGAGACCCTTTTGAAGATCTATAAAAAGGGGAAACTGATCAAAACGCAAGACCTGGAGATTGTTACCGATCCTTATACCACTACCGTGAACTTAAGGTTCAAAGCAGATGAAACCGGTATTCACCGTTACCGTTTTGTGATTGAACCTTTGGAAGGGGAGATCAGTGCCGTAAATAATGTCAAAGATATTTTTATCGAAGTGCTGGATTCCAGGAACAAAGTATTGATCCTGTATAACACCCCCCATCCCGACATTACGGCATTGAAAGAAGCGATCAGGACCAACCGGAACTATGAGGTGGAAGACCATCCTGCAAAGTCATTTAATCTACCTGTTGAAATGTATAACCTGGTCATTCTGCATCAATTACCATCCCTGGAAAATCCTGTGGATCATATCTTTGGAGAGATCAGGGGAAAACAAATACCCTTCCTGCTGATCATCGGGCAGCAATCCAATCTGGTGGAATTGAATTCCATGAAGCTGGGTTTGAATATTTTGAGTCAGGGACGTACCTTCCAGGAAGTATTACCGGCGCCGGAAAGAAATTTTGCCTTGTTCAGGATAAAAGAGGAAAATATCCGTGTCCTGAATAATTTCCCGCCTTTATTCGCTCCTTTTGGTGATTACCAGGTGTCTGGTATTGTAAATATTCTGATGAACCAGCGTATTGGGACGATGACTACCTCAAAGCCATTGATATTCTTCAATGAGACCCTGAATGACAGGTGGGGCGTCATTACTGGAGAAGGACTATGGAGGTGGAGGTTGATGAATTTCGCACAAATGCAAAACCATAATGCATTCGATGAGCTTATCCTGAAAACCGTTCAGTATCTTTCAGTCAGGGAAAAGAAAACACAGTTCAGGATATACCACAAGGATCACCTGTTTGAAAACCAACGGCTTGTCTTCGATGCAGAGGTCTATAACAAGAGCTACGAACTTGTGACTGAGCCGGAAGTTGAAATGACGATCACGGATTCAGATGGAAATCAGTTTCCTTTTGTTTTCAGTAAGTACCTGGATGCTTACCACCTTGATGCCGGAAGCTTCCAGGTGGGGGAATATCGAACTATGGCAAAAGTTAAGGTAGGTAATGATATTTTTACCGTTAGGGGGCAATTTATTATTTCACCGCTGGATATAGAAACCATCAATACGATTGCTGATCATAATTTGCTTTATCTTATTTCGAAGGGCACAAATGGAAAGACATACCGGGCAGAAGAGATGGATGAGTTGATCGATGCGATCAACAGCCGGGAGGATATTAAAACGGTTTTCTATACGCAGAAACGTTTTGAGGAATTGATCAATATACCCCTGGTCCTCATAGTGATAATTGGCCTGCTTTCCCTTGAATGGATGCTCCGGAAAAGAGCCGGCAGTTACTAAATCAATTAGGAATTAGGAATTAGGAATTAGGAATTAGGAATTAGGAATTGAAACTACTATACGGGAATTAATTGGTTGTTACAGGTTGCAGGTTGCAAGTTGGGAACCTGCAACCTGCAACTTGCAACCTGCAACTCTAAGCAGACAACCTATTGGATAGTTTTACGCATTAAGTGGCTAATAAATGTAATGTATCATGGCTGAAGTTTTGTTCTATATCATCATTGCTATCATCGTTTTTGAATATCTTCTGGAGCGATACCTGGATTATCTGAACAGCACTTACTGGAACAATGAACTGCCACAGGAGTTAGAGGGCATTTACGACACTCAGAAATACCGGAAGTCGCAGGATTATCTGAGGGTGAACCAGCGCTTTTCTCAGCTTACCGATACCTTCAGCTTTGTATTGATGATGCTGATGCTGATATTCGGCGGTTTTGCCTTCCTGGATGGCTTTGTACGGCAATATACCACAGACCCCATCCTGATGGCCTTATTGTATTTTGGGATCCTGGGCCTGGCAGCTGACATCTTATCGACCCCTTTTTCAGTCTATGATACTTTCGTGATAGAAGAAAAATTCGGTTTCAATAAAACCACGGTGAAGACATTCATCCTTGACAAAGTGAAAGGGTGGGTGCTCGGCATGATCATCGGGGGCGGATTGCTGTCGCTGGTGATATGGATCTATGAGGCTACAGGGCAATGGTTTTGGCTTATCGCCTGGGGCGTACTCAGCGTTTTTATGATCTTCATGACCATGTTCTATTCAAATGTCATTGTGCCACTGTTCAACAAACAAACCCCGCTCGAAGAGGGTGATTTGCGCAAGGCTATCGAAAACTTTGCAGCAAGAGTGAGTTTCAGGTTAAGAAATATTTATGTGATCGACGGATCTAAAAGATCTACTAAAGCCAATGCCTATTTCAGCGGCCTGGGCGCCAGGAAACGCATTGTGCTTTATGATACGCTCATCAAGGATCATACAACCGAAGAGCTGGTAGGCGTGCTGGCCCATGAGATCGGGCATTATAAAAAGAAGCATACCCTCACCGGCACTATTTTATCTGTCATACAGACCGGATTGATGTTATTCATTCTTTCCCTGTTTCTTGATAACCCTCTGCTGGCTGCTGCCCTGGGCGTATCCGAGCCAAGTTTCCACATCGGCATCCTAACTTTCGGATTGTTGTATTCACCGTTTTCGATGGTCACGGGCCTGATCATGAATATGATTTCAAGGAAAAACGAGTATGCTGCCGACAATTATGCAGGCATCAATTACAATCCGGAAAGTTTGGGATCGGCACTCAAGAAATTATCCGTGAATAACCTCTCCAACCTGCGGCCGCATCCGGCATACGTCTTTTTTAACTATTCCCATCCACCTTTGCTGAGGAGATTGGCGGCTTTGGAAGCTATAAAGACTTAGGTTGGCGGTGGTTAAACCGACGGGTTAACCCGTCGGTTAAAGACGCATATTTTCAAGTGCCTGAGAGCCTTTCCCTACTACTTTTTTGAGCCAAAAAATCCACCCAGATAGTACCCCTGCATCTCCAGGTATGTCTTATAGGTTTTGTAAAAATCCTTCATGGCCTCTGTGGAAATGGCATAGGTGATGCCATAATTTACCTTTTTTCGCAGGTCGACATAAACTTCGCCGGAATATGGAATATCTGGATTGTAAATAAACTCATGGTCCTGTTTCTCTGGTACCAGGATATTTTCAAAGGTGCCTGATGCTGACTTCCCGAGCCCCACAAGTTCGAAATTAGGGACTCCATCTTTGATGGCCAGCACTATCCCCCCGCTAAACCCTTCATTAAACGCAGCATCGATCAAAAAATAGTTTTGTCTGGAAGGTGCGGAACGGCTCACAATACCCCTTGTTATCATCTGATAACCAAGGGGATATCCAAGGACGTAAACGAAACTGCCCCATTCCAGCTTTTTGGAATTCCCCAGGGGATGCGGAAAGACCTGCAGGTATTCGTCATGTGAGTCAATAATTTTCCCCAGGATTGCCAGGTCTTTTTCACGATCAAATGCAAGTATTTCCAGGTCATGGCCGTGGGAGTGTTCCCTGAAGAAGTTACGCTGACCGGATTTAATTGATATTCCCTGCAAATACTCTGTAGTACCCGGGTCATTATCCTCATAATAGGTATAAACGGTATCCGGGAAATTTAAAATGTGAGCACAGGTAAGCAGGGCAATACGATTGTTCTCATAGTAAATAATTGTCCCGGTTCCGGTGGCTGCTTCACTAATGTTTGTGATGCTTTTGGATATTTTTTTCAAACTGTCGGAAGAGATGGCTTGAATATCTTCGGAAGTCAGTTTTTGTTCCGCTTCAAATGTAAAGGTCTTGTAGTCGGCCAGGCAGAAGATCTTTTTCACCGTTAGTGAAATATCGTCAAGTTGTTTGGAACAGTCGCGGTAAGGAAATTCCGTATCATACTTCCCGTCATTCAGTGTAGGATACATTCTTTCATAGGTCATCC
>DAOWEV010000058.1 GCA_030638325.1 Bacteroidales bacterium | reverse complement strand
CTGAAAATGGGCAAAGGGGAAGACAAACGCCAGTCATATCTGAATATTTATTTCAGGATCAATAATTTACTGAATGCCAAAAATATTCTGACTGTTTATCCCTATACAGGAAATCCGAATGATGACGGTTTTCTGACGGCTCCTGAATGGCAAAATCTGATCTCCGAACAGCTTGACTCGCAAGCATACAGAGATCTTTATGCTACTGCAGTGAACCGGCCATGGCATTATTCCAGCCCCAGGACAATTCGCTTTGGTGTAATCTTTAACTTCTGATCAAAATCATAAACCGGGAAATGAAAAATATTATTAAAAATACAGGAATTATGAAAAATATGTTTCGCATTCTATTTACCACCTTGGTTTTCATTCTTATTGCGGAGATAAGTATTGCGGAAGAATATATTGGCAACCCCAAGAAGCATACACCAGATATAAAATCTACCGCTGCCGGGTGTTCCGCTGCTTCCGGGTTCCGCTTTCTGGACGTAAACAATGTCAGGGCCAGGATCAATACCGGCGGTGATATGTGGTGGGACCTTCCGGGTGGTACCGGCTCAAAATATTATATTCCTAAAACCGGAACAGCCACTTCCATGTTCTCCGGTTCATTGTGGATCGGTGGCATGGATATCAACCTCCAGTTGAAGCTGGCTGCTTTACGGTACCGTCAGTTAGGGAACGACTATTGGCCGGGCCCCCTGACAGTTGATGGTACTGCAGCCGTCGACCAGGAAACCTGTGCCAAATATGACAGGCATTATGTTATGACCCGGGCAGAGGTTGATCTCTTTCTGCAATGGTGGAACAGTGATGACAAGTCAGGAGAATTTCCCGGTTATGTCATTCCAAAATCAATACTGGACTGGCCGGCTCATGGCGATGTGTCAAAAGGACAAAGCTATTATCTGGCTCCCTTCCGGGATGTTGACGGTGATGGAGATTATGACCCATATATGGGTGACTATCCGTATTATGATATTGACAACGAATTATGCCCGATCAATTTTCAGGGTGATCCGAATTATGTTCCGGCAGAAACCATGGAGGAGGAGCTTACCGATTATCCGGTACGACTGGTCGGAAGTATTCTTGTGGACCAGGTCATCAAGGGCGACCAGACACTCTGGTGGGTGTTTAATGATAAAGGAAATGCCCACACAGAAACAGATGGAGCCCCTATTGGTATGGAAGTACGCGGCCAGGCTTTTGGATTTGCCACCAACGATGTTATCAACAACATGACTTTTTACAGTTATGAGATCATCAACCGTTCTACCTTTGAATTAACAAATACCTTCTTCTGTCCGTGGGTGGATACTGACCTGGGGTATGCCTGGGATGACTTTATTGGTTGTGATGTATTGAGAGGATTGGGGTACTGCTATAACGGTCCTGATGTCGATGGGGGTGGTGAACCGGAAGCTTATGGTTCCCAGCCACCGGCCATCGGGGTTGACTTCTTCCAGGGCCCGTACATTGACCCGGACGGTTTTGATAACCCGAAATTTACAGGAGATTGTGCACTGTTGACTTCAGGGCCTAATCCGGAGGTAGATGAGATGGCTATCAACGGTGTAAACTTTGGGAACAACATTGTGGATGACGAACGCTACGGTATGCGCCGCTTCGTGTACCATAACAATGGCGGTCCTTCATATATGACTGACCCGCGTTATGCACCGGAATATTACAACTTCCTGAGAGGTATCTGGAAGGATAACACAACAATGTTGTATGGTGGTAATGCCCATCATTCTTCAGGTGCCGTTGGCCCTGAATGTGACTTTATGTTCCCGGATGACTCCGACCCCTGTAACTGGGGAACAGACTTCCAGCCACCCAATGGCGGATATAACCAGAATGGTAAGTACTGGAACGAATGGGAAGCAGGAAATAACCCTCACGATCGCCGGTTTATGCAGTCTGCCGGACCCTTTACCCTGAAATCAGGGGCTGTTAACTATATTACCGTGGGTATTCCATGGGCCAGGGCTTCATCCGGAGGCCCTTGGGAATCAGTTAAGTTGCTCAGAATGGTGGATGATAAATGCCAGGCATTGTTCGACAACTGCTTTAAAGTTATAGATGGCCCTAATGCGCCTGACCTGGTCATCACAGAACTTGACCAGGAATTGATTTTCTTCATCGTCAATAACAAAATCTCTAATAACTACCAGGAGAAGTATGCAGAATTCGATCCGAACATCATTCAGCCGAATCCATGTGATCCCACCGAAAGAAGCGATTCGCTCTATCGTTTTGAAGGATATATCATTTACCAGTTACGGGATGATAAAGTGACACTGGGCGCGGCCAAAGATGAAAATGGTAATTACAATCCCGATCTGGTCAGAATAGTCGCTCAGTTCGATGTTAAAAATGGCACAGGGACATTGGTCAATCATTATTTTAATAAAGCCATCGGTTATAATATTCCGGTTGTTGAAGTTGAGGGAGGTGATAATGGCATCCGCCATTCCTTCAGTATCACTGATGATGCTTATGCCATTGCTGATAAAAGGCTTGTAAACCACAAGCATTATTATTACACAGTTATTGCATATGCTTACAATGAATATTGCCCGTACGTACCGGAAGATCCGAATAAGCAATACGGACAAAAAGTATCATTCCTGCCGGGCCGTAAGAATATCAAGACATATACTTCAATACCACATATACCAATAAATGGAGTGGTCATGCATTCCGATTATGGTGACGGCCCTGAGATCACACGTATCGAAGGACAGGGTAATGATGGAATGATCCTTGACTTTCAGCAGGAAACAATTGATCTGATCCTTACAAAATTTCCGGTAGGAACTGTCGTTGACGGCGATACTGTTAAGTTTGGAGATGATCTTTACCCCATTGCCTATCAACCTAAATATGAAAATGGGAAAGGCCCTGTGAATGTTAAGATTATAGATCCGTTAAATGTTCCAGGGGGAAAATATAAACTTCGGTTTGATACACTTTTCCATATGAAAAACTATGATGTCACCGGAAATGATGCCTTGATATCAGGCGGGGATACAGCCAGTTATATTACAGGTAACTGGACCCTGATTGATGTTGAAACAGGAAAAGAATATGAATCCGATGTTAATATTAATGAGCAAAACGAGCAGCTTTTCCTCGATTTTGGATTTTCAGTGGATATGCAATCAATATATTTTCCCGGACCTTATAAGGTAGGTGAAAAGCAGGATGGTAGTGATTTTGTTGCTATTTATGAGATAATGGCGGCTAATAACGGCATGCTGGAATCTACCAGGCAATATGCCGATAGTTCAAGGCAATGGCTTGATGGTATTGAAGACAATGATGTTCCAGGAGATCCCAGGAACTGGATCAGGGCGGGCACATACCAGGGCGACCTTGCCGGGTCCAATGACTGGAACATGCCTTCAAAACCCTATGACCCTCTTCAGGCATATGAAAAGATCATCCGGGGCACATGGGCCCCCTATAATCTGTGTGCCGGAAGTGATGAAGGAGATGCAGGTGCGGATGCAGGGCCGGCCTATGACCGCCTCTCAAAACAATTTAACCAGATGCAGAAACTGGCCAGCATAGATATAGTGTTGACTGATAAGAAAGCCGACTGGACCAGGGCGGCTGTCATGGAAATGTGCAGAGATAAAAGACTGGCTGAAGGGAATGTTGAAAAATTTAACTTCAGGTCCGGACAATCAGCCGATAAGAATGGTAACTATGCGCCTGCTGGCAGCGGCCCCAGCAGCGACCCGGAAGATCCCAATTATATTGCGGAAACCGGCATGGGGTGGTTCCCGGGATACGCTATCAATATTGAAACCGGTGAAAGATTGAATATTATATTCGGGGAGAATAGCTACTATGCAGCCGATAATGGCAGGGATATGCTGTTCAATCCTACCTCTACTGTGTTTGACCCGGTTCCACCGAGTCCTTTTGAATATCCAACCCCCAGGTTCGGTGGTATGCATTATATCTATATCATGAACCATATCACAAAAAAAATTGGACTGGACTTTATTTATGAGTTTCCGGCCTATGATGCCTGTGATTATCTGTTGCATGCTGATACGCTGTATCCGCTCTCAACAGATCAATACCTGAAACAAATGTATTCTTCCGCAATGTGGGTTGGGATCCCATTATCCGATCCTAATGAGGAATGGTTGTCGAACGATGTGAAAATCAGGATAAGGGTGGCAAAACCTTATGAAAGATTTTATGCAACTGCTTTGGATTCTGCCTCTGTTGCAAACTCTGAAAACGAGCATTATCCATTGTATCTGTTCGAGACTGAGGGTGTGGCAACAGAATACCAGAACCCGCAAAAGTCGGAAAACGACCTGGATCTGGTTAACGTGGTGCCAAACCCCTATTATGCATATGCCGGTGGCCCGGGATATGAAAGAAATGCACTTGATAACCGTGTGAAGATCACCAACCTGCCTGAAAAATGCATCGTCACAATTTATAATGTGAGCGGAACACTGATCAGGCAGTACACTAAAGACGATCCACAGTCTTATCTTGACTGGGACCTGAAAAACTTTGCAGGAGTACCTGTGGCAGGTGGTGTTTATATTATTCATGTTAAGGCTGATGCAGGTGAAAAAGTGGTTAAGTGGTTTGGCGGATTGCGCCCACCTGATCTGAATGTATTCTAATAAAATATTGCTGTTGATAATAAATGAATTTACAAACATAAATCTACTATAACATGAAGGACTTTTATAAATTTCTGGCAGCTTTAATTCTAATAGTTCTGATATCCGCGCCTTTTATAGAAGTAATTGCAGGAAACAAGGACCGGTCCGGACAGGCAGGAGCCCCGGAGTTGCTGATCAATCCTTTTGCCAGAGGTACGGGATGGGGTAGCGCTAATGTTGCTAATGTGAGGGGCCTTGAGGGTATGTTTACCAATATTGCCGGCCTGGCTTTCACAAATAAGACCGAAGTAGTCTTTTCTTATACCAACTGGTTGAAAGGTACTGATATCAGTATCAGTTCTTTCGGACTGGCACAACGTATTGGTGAAAGTGGTGTCATAGGTCTCAGCGTAATGTCGATGGGTTTTGGCGATCTGGATGTAACTACCACCGACCAGCCGGAAGGTACAGGCGCTACATACTCCCCGAATTTATTGAATGTGAATATCGCTTATGCCAAAGCATTTTCAAATTCTATTTATGCCGGTATCAACCTTAAGATCATCTCTCATTCAATCCCTAATGCCAGTGCAATGGGAATCGCTATTGATGCCGGTATTACTTATGTTGCCGGTAAAGATGATCAGGTAAAGTTTGGAGTAGTGTTGAAAAATCTTGGCCCGGAGATGAAATATACTGGCGATGGTTTTTCAATCAAGGCCTTGTTCGCGGGTAACGATTATACATTGACTGTAAACCAGCGCTCTGAGCAGTTTGAGCTACCCACCCAGTTAAAAATAGGTGCCTCTTATGATTTTTTGTTTGGAGATGAGCTCAGATTTACCCTTGCAGGTACTTTCGTATCCAACTCATTTACCAAGGACCAGTTCGTGCTTGGAGGAGAATTCAACTTGAAGGATTACCTGATGGTCAGAGCCGGGTATACATATGAGAACAATGTCACGGAAAGTATTGATAATTCATCCAGAACAAACGTATATAATGGCCCAAGCGCAGGATTAACGGTTCAAGTACCATTTAATAAGGAGAAAGGATCTGGCATTGGTTTTGACTATTCATACCAGTCTACTGCCAGTTTCAAAGGTACTCATGTGTTTGGGGTAATATTATTCTTTTAGTATTATATACTGGTTTTTCAGAAATTTATTATTTTTGCAACACGCAGGAGGCCCTTATTTTAAGGGTCTTTTCGCTTTTTAAATATTCGATTAACGGAGGTAGATATGACAGAAGTGAAATATTTTACAGAAGAAGGGTTTGAGAAACTAAATGAAGAGCTGGATCAGCTTACAAAGATAGAACGGCCTGCTATTTCCAGACAGATTGCTGAAGCAAGAGACAAAGGTGATCTCTCTGAAAATGCGGAATATGATGCTGCTAAAAATGCCCAGGGCATGCTCGAAATGAAAATTGCCAGGCTTCAGGAAGAGATCTCAAATGCACGGATCATCGATGAATCAAAAATGGATGCCAGCAAAGTCCTGATCCTATCCAGGGTAAATATTCGGAATCTTAATAATGGGGCACAAATGACATATACCCTTGTGCCTGAAAAAGAAGCCAACCTGAAAGAGAATAAAATATCTGTCGATTCACCTATTGCCAAAGGCTTGTTGGGTAAATCTGTTGGGGATATTGCCGACATACAGGTGCCGGCTGGCAAGATCAGGTTTGAGATCATTGAAGTCACCAGGTAAAACAAATATTATGGCAACGATATTTACACGCATAATCCATGGAGAAATACCTGCTTACAAAGTAGCAGAAGATGATAAATATTATGCTTTCCTGGATATTAACCCGCTTTCCGTTGGACATACCCTCGTTGTGCCGAAAGCAGAAGTAGATTATATTTTTGATCTCGATGATGAAATCTATTCGGGCTTATGGCAATTTTCTAAAAAAGTTGGAAAAGCAGTGGAAAGTGTTGTCAGTTGTAAACGTATCGGCCTGGTCGTCCTGGGACTTGAAATCCCACACGCTCATATACACATTATTCCGTTGAATTCAGAGAGTGATATTGACTTTAAGAAGCCAAGGGTAGAACTCAGTAGTGAAGCATTTGTAAGCCTGGCCGAAAAGATCAATTTAGCTTACCTGGAGCTTTAGCCATAGGGTCTGATATCCTTGCCTTCAATATAATTGATGAATGCCCTGTTGACTACTTTATTCCCTCCGGGGGTTGGATAGTTTCCCGTAAAATACCAGTCTCCCGTATTTCCAGGACAGGCCTCATGAAGATCTTCAATGGTCTGGTAGATGATCTTTATTTCTGCATTGATCTCAGGTGTCGTCAGCATTCTTGCTATCTGGTCTGAGATCTCCTGTGCCGTGAAAGGCTTATAGATCTCTTTGACGTAATTGATAATCTGTTCTTTTGGCAGGCCAAGTTGTGCTTTTGATTTATTATAAACATCATTGATGATATGTGCCCTGCCCGTGTTTTTCAATAACTCAATCGTTGCCTGAAAGGCTATAAAATCATGCAATTTGGCCATATCAATTCCATAACAGTCGGGATACCTGATCTGTGGGGCAGAAGATGCTATCAGGATCTTTTTTGGCCCCAGACGGTCAAGTATCTTGATAATGCTATGTTTTAAGGTGGTCCCCCTGACAATGGAATCATCCAAAACGACAAGGCTGTCAAGGCCTCTTCTGAGGGCGCCATAGGTGATATCATAGATGTGTCCTACCAGGTCATCTCTTTCTTTTTCCTGGGTTATAAAAGTCCTGAGCTTGACATCTTTAACGGCTACTTTTTCAATACGTGGGTGCAATGCCAGTATCTCATCCAGGTTTTCTTCTGTAAGCTGACCCCCCAATCGAAATATCCTGTCCTTTTTCAGGATATTGCAAAAGCTTTCAAGTTCTTCGGCCAGCCCCCTGAAAGCAACCGATGCGGTATTGGGGATATATGAAAAGACAGTGTTTTCCAGGTCGTTGTCAATAGCCTTAAGTATTGCAGGAGCCAGTAACTTACCCAGATTTTTTCTTTCCTGGTAAATATCAGAATCAGTCCCTCTCGAAAAATAGATCCTTTCAAACGAACAGGATTTTCTCTGAAGTGGTTCTTTTGTTAATTCTTCAGATATTTTACCGTCTCTTTTAATGATCAGGGCATAACCGGGTTGTACCTCATGAACAGACTCAAAAGGCACATTGAAGGTAGTCTGGATAACAGGCCTTTCTGAAGCCACTACAACCACTTCATCATCATAGTAATAAAATGCAGGACGGATACCGGAAGGGTCCCGCATCACAAATGCATCTCCATGGCCGGTCATTCCTGCTATGGCATACCCGCCATCCCAGTCCCTGCTAGCTTTTGTCAACATTTGCCTGATATCAATATGAGTGGCGATCAATGAAGAGATCTCGCGTTTTTCATATCCATCCTGTTTAAACTGTTGGTAAAGGCGCTCGTTTTCTACATCCAGAAAATGCCCGATCTTTTCCAGAATGGTTATGGTATCGGATGTGTCGACCGGGTATTGCCCCATATCGATTAGGTCTTCGAATAATTCATCAACATTGGTCAGATTGAAATTTCCTGCCAGAACCAGGTTCTTGGTTTTCCAGCTATTTCTTCTGATGACAGGGTGTAACAGTTCAAGACTATGCTTCCCAAAAGTACCGTATCGCAGATGACCGAGAAACAATTCCCCTGTAAAACCGGTATTGGACTTGAGCCAGTTGACATCCTGAAGGCGCTTTTTGTGATAACCGATAAGCTTATTGATATTATCATACGCATCATTGAAAACATCAATTATCGGAGTGTTGGTGTTGGAACGTAAACGGTCGATGAAGTTATTACCAGGCGGCAGGTCAAATTTGATGCATGCAATACCGGCCCCGTCCTGTCCGCGATTATGCTGCTTCTGCATGAGCAGGTGCAACTTTTTTAAGCCGTAAAATGATGTGCCGTATTTGGCAAGATAGTATTCCAGGGGTTTTAACAGACGGATCAGGGCAATGCCGCATTCATGTTTGATCTGGTCACTCATCCAAAAAAATTGATACTGTTGAAATTATTAGTTCTACCACAAATTTAATAGGTAATGGATTAATGATTAAATGATTAAATGATTGAATGCTAAAATGATTGAATGTAGGAACAATAAATAGCAAGTTCCCATTTAAGCATTTACGCATTTACGCATTTTAGCATTTGCCCATTTACACATTTCCACTAAAATAACAGTAGTGCCAAATTATATCACAAAAGTAATAGAACTTTATAAACTTTCAACTTTTAACACTGCATGAATAATGCAGCCCGCATAAGTATAAGTATATTGTTACATTTGCCATGATATTCTAAATTATTTGTTTATGAAGCTTATACACACAAAAATCTTTGCCTTGTTGTTAATGACTTTCTACAGCGGACAACAACTTTTTTCACAAATTGACAAGACTGATTGGACCGATGGATATCCTGAGGGTTGTACCTCAATTACTGCCGGTAAAAACGCTACTTCCGATGGATCAGTAATAACTTCTCATACCGATGACAGTCACCGTACAAGGTCCTGGATAGACATTGTTCCGGGCATGGACCACAGCCACGGCTCAGTGTCTGTGTTGCACAAACGAAAGGCTTGTGATACCCTGGCCATGCCTGCATACCAGCATATACCGATAGGGGAGATACCCCAGGTTGAGCATACATATGGATATATAAACACGGCCTATCCATGTATGAACCAGAAGCAGGTTGCCATTGGTGAATCTACTTTCGGAGGAAGAGAAATACTACAGTCTGATGCCTGCCTGATCGATTGTCAGAGATTGTGCCTGTTGATGCTGGAAAGATGCAGCACGGCCCGTGAAGCCATTCGGATGGCTGATGACCTGACAGCGAAGTATGGCTGGAATGATTCCGGTGAGTGTCTCACCATTGCCGACAAGAATGAGGTGTGGCATTTTGAGATCGTGGGTCCGGGAAAAGGTAAAACAGGAGCCATCTGGGTGGCTCAGCGGGTACCTGATGAGCATATATCGGTGAATGCCAATGGCAGTACTATCAAAAAGATTGACCTGAATGACCCGGACCATTTTATGGCATCCAAAAATATTTATGATATGGCACTGGACAGTGGATGGTGTACCTCGATGGAAGATTTTGAGTTTTGTTATGCCTATGCGCCCCACAGCAGGACTTCACTCGCTGCCAGACGCCGCGAATGGCGGGTGTTTGATTTGCTGGCGCCCTCGATGCACCTCGATCCGAATGCCGAAAACTATCCGTTTTCAATCAAGCCGGATCATCTGGTGACCCTGGATGATCTGGTCCGGATTTTTAAGGATTATTATGAAAATACTCCTTTTGATATGGTCAAAGATCTGACTGTTACTGATGCAACAGGAAAGACTGTTATTTCTCCCCTGGCAAGCCCTCATATGCCGTATGATATGAATAAGCTGTTCAGGATCAACGGTGGCTGGGGATGGCGTGGAGAGAGAACCATCGCCCGCTGGTATACCATGTATGCCACCATTATCCAATGCCGTAACTGGTTGCCGGACGAGATCGGGGGGCTTGTCTGGCTGGCAATGGACAATGTTGCTACTTCAGTGTATGTGCCTGTTTACTGCAGCGTTACTGACCTGCCCGGGCCATATAAAACACCTGGCAGGCCCAATGGTTTCACACGTGAATCGGCCTGGTGGGCTTTTAACCGCACCGGAACCCTGGCTGCCCAGCGGTGGGGCGATATGCGATACGATGTAGATGCCCTGTGGAACCCCATCCAGGATGAATTATTCATGAGACAACAAGCTGTAGAAGAAGAAGCTTTGAACTTATACAAGACAGACCCTGATGAAGCTATCCGGTTTTTGACCGGCTATACCAACCGCTGGGGCACTGAAGTAGTAGACAAATCCTGGAAGCTGGGCGACTATCTCTGGACCAAATACGACGAGAAATTTTAATTTTATTTGTAACTATTTAGTCTCTTAATTTTGATATTCGTGTTTTTTTTGGCAGAAATTCTAAATCCGAAACCCTAAGCACTAAACAAATTCAAGTGAATTAAACCCAAATGATATAAACTGTTTTAAGCAATTGAAAATTTGAATATTTGATAT
>DAOWEV010000002.1 GCA_030638325.1 Bacteroidales bacterium | reverse complement strand
CTGGATGAATCCCTGCTGGGTACCTTTGCCGAAAGTGTTGTACAGGATGCGGTTTCAGCTTCGAACCCCTTTGCCGCACTCAGCGTGCCAGTGATGGCTGACGCTGCAGGGATCATGCACACTAATCCGGAAATTGTGTGGGTGCCCGACGATCCGAAGCTTGGGATATACAGAAAAGACCTGGCCAATAAGGCCTTTTTATTTGAAGAAAGGCCCTCAGGTAACTGGAGCAATACGGAGATGTTTAAGGGTTCAAAAAAAATTGTAAGCACCCCCAAGGTCATCCGGAAAACACAGGAAGACCATGATCACACGATAGATCAGCTATCGGTGGTAAATGCACGGCTTTTTGATTTTTTCCTGGCCGACTGGGACAGGCACGATGACCAGTGGCGGTGGGCTTCTTTTCAGAAGGATGGGCATACTATCTACCAGCCCATTCCGCGCGACCGCGACCAGGTATTCTTCATCAATGAAGGAGTCATCATGGGGATCGCCGGGTTGGATTTCATGATGCCTAAATTCCAGGGCTTCGATCATAAGATCAAAAGCCCCAGGGGCCTTGGGTTTAATGCCCGGCATTTTGACCGTTCATTCATGACTGAACCGAATATGGACGACTGGCAAAAGACTGCTGAATCCATAAGGAATAATGTCACTGATTCAATCATTGCTGAAGCAATAAGCGCACTGCCCCCGGAAGTGTATGATAAACATGGCAAAGAAATTGAGGAAAGCCTGAAATCGAGAAGGGATCAACTCCCGGAATATGCCAAAAAGTATTACTGGTTCCTGTCAAAAAAGGTCGACGTTGTGGGGACCGGAGAGAGAGAATTCTTCGATGTTATGAGGCTCAAGGACGGGCAAACCACCATCGATGTTTACGCTTTGAGTAAAAAGAAGGGAAAGAATAAAGGCTTGCTGTATCACCGGCAATTCAGCCTTGACGAGACCAGGGAAGTCAGGCTGTACGGCCTTGATGGGAAGGATAAATTCGAAGTTAACGGGGAAGTGAATAAAGGCATGAAGATACGTATTATCGGGGGTAAAGGGAAGGATACGATCATTGATCATTCGAAGGTCAAGGGACTGGGAAAGAAGACCATCATTTACGACCGTAAAGACAAAGAAAACCATATCCTGAAAAGCAAAGAGTCAAAGCTGAAACTTTCAAATGATAAAGCCATCAACAAATATGACCGGAAGCAATTTAAATTTAACCGGTATATGCCCTTACTTTCCATCGGGTACAACATTGATGATGGCATTTTTGTAGGAGGTGGCCTTTCAAAGAAGAACTATAATTTCAGGGATTCCACATTTCATAAAATTACAGGCCGGATCGCTTTCCGTACGGGGGCATTTGGTATTTCATACCAGGGATTGTACTCTTCCATTTCCCGCTATTTTGATTTGACCCTGGATGCAAATGTCAGCATGCCTCGCAATGTTGATTACTTTTACGGCCTGGGGAATAATACCGAAATACAGTACAATGACAGCAAATACTATCGTGTCAGGTATTCTTATGCCTGGGTCAATCCGCAACTCAAGCATACTGTTAACCAGGGTATTGATTGTTCATTCGGGGCTTTTTACCAGTATTTTAAAGTGACAGACACGGCCGGCAGGTATATCGGGGAACTTTTTCCTGATATCCTTGACTCGACGGCATACCTGAGCCATCATTATACCGGGATCAACGCCTCGGTCAATATTGACACCAGGAACGATAAACTGTTCCCGGCCAGGGGAATAATCTGGAAAACAGAAGCCTTAGGTTATTATAGTATCCGGGAAGAAGGCAGGAACTTCATTAAGTTACGGTCGGACCTTGGCTTATACCTGAGCTCCAGGAGAGACCCGAGGGTTGTCTTTGCCCTGCGTGTTGGCGGGGCAGTAAATTTCGGCGATTATGAATTCTTCCATGCTAACTTCCTGGGACAGAAGTCAAACTTGAGAGGGTTTCGGAGTAACCGGTTTGCGGGTGATCAATCTTTTTATCAAAACACAGAAATCCGTTTTAAGCTTCTGAACTTTAAAAACTACATATTCAACGGGCAAACAGGATTTCTCTTATTCAATGACATTGGCCGGGTCTGGGTTAAGGGTGAAGATTCAAAACGATGGCATGATGGTTTTGGCATTGGTATCTGGTTAATTCCGTTTGAATTAACGATCTTTACAGTTATTTATGAACATTCAAAAGAGGAAGATCTTTTGACATTTCATTTTAGTTTTTTGTTTTAGAAACTGTTTAAGCTTTGGTAACTAATCCGTCAATCAGCAATGAAAATTTCTTAAAAAAATATTATTGAATAGGGGAATATGGGTAATGGAACCTTTATACCCTTATTCCCCCTATACCATTTAAAAATTTATGACAATGAACAATATTAATGCTGATATATTAATCAAGGCAGAAAAATACGTGGCCGGCCTCTTTAAAGAGAAACTGCCTGTCCAGATCCATTTCCACACCCTCGAACACGCAAAATATGTTGTGGATGGCTGTGAGATCATCGGAAGGCAGTCAGGCTTGTCTGAAGATGAGTTAAGCATCCTAAAGTGTGCCGCATGGTTCCACGATGCAGGATATGTTGTTGGCCCTGAAAACCATGAAGAAGAAAGTGTAAAAATCGCACTTGATTTTTTGCACGGCCATCAAATCAGAGATGATATGGCGGAACTAGTGAAACAATGCATCCTGGCCACCCGGATACCGCAGGCCCCCGGAAACTTAATGGCCAGCGTATTGTGTGATGCCGACCTGAGACATCTTTCAGACGACAATTACCTTAAACTTACTGAAAAGATGAGGCAGGAATGGAACGCTACTTTGGGTGAAAAATACAGCAAACGTAAATTTTATTCCTCATCGGTAAAGTTTTTTCAAAAACACCACTACCATACCGATTATGCTATTAAAAACCTGGGCCCAAAGAAAGAGAAAAACCTTGAAAACATACATAACGAGATTTATATACTGGAACAAAAAAAGGAGAATAAAATTATGGAAGCAGCAAAAAAGCAAGATAAAAAGAAGACCTATTCACGGGGTGTGGAATCCATGTTCAGGCTAACAGCCAGGAACCAGATCAGCTTGAGTTCTATTGCTGACAATAAATCAAATATCCTCATTACGGTGAATACCCTGGTCCTGTCCATTGCCATGACCGTCCTTATCAGCAGGTTCGAGGAGGTGCCCAACATCATTCTCCCCACCCTGGTCTTTATCACATTCAGCTTGATTACCATCATCTTTGCCATCCTGTCAACCCGGCCGAATATATCATCCGGCAGGTTTACCAAAGAGGATATCAAAGAGAAGAAAGTAAACCTGATATTTTTCGGCAACTTTTATAATATGAAGCTTGATGAATATGAATGGGCCATTGAAGAAATGATCAAGGACAATGAATACCTGTATTCTACCATGATCAAAGACCAGTATTCACTGGGCAGGGTGCTGGCTAAAAAGTACAAGCTCCTGAGGATTGCTTACAACTTTTTCATGGTGGGGATCGTTATTTCCGTTGCAGCTTATATACTAGCATTTATTAATATTTAACAATGATGGAGACACAGCTTGAAAAACTCAGTTCAATAGAGCATAAGATCAACGAGATCCTTGATAAGATCAAGGAAATGGAGTTGATGTTTGCTGATGACATAGCCGGGATCCACCCCGTCTACAGTAAAAGTGCTTTAAACCTTGTTCATTACCTTAGTTTACGATGCTTTAACATAGATCAATTGCAGGATGGCCTGAGAGAATTGGATCTGCCCAGCCTGTCTAATGCGGAAGCCCATGTAATGAAGAGCCTGCTATCTATTAAAACCATCATTAACCACCTGAAAGGCAACCCGGTTATAGAAAAACGTAAAGGGATAATATCGGTTAAGAAGAGTAAAAAAATTCTCAACCGGAACACCAAGCTTCTGTTCGGATATAAGTCAAGGAAAAGACGAACAAGGATCATGGTTACCCTGCCAGGGTCTGCAGCCGAAGACTATTCATTTGTGAACCGTTTGATAAGCCTGGGCATGAACAGCGCCAGGATCAATTGCGCGCATGACCATCCCGGGACCTGGGAGAAGATGATCGCGAATATCCGAAGGTCTAGCGAAAGCCTGCACAAGAATTGTAAGGTCATGATGGACCTGGCGGGACCTAAACTGAGGACCGGGCCAATGAAGCCCGGCCCGAAAGTAATGCACATCAGGCCTGAAAAAGATGTCATGGGAAGGGTGGTGAACCCTGCCAGGATCTGGATTGCCCCTCCTGGTATTCAACCACCGGATGACTCGGCTGATGTCGTTATACCTGTAGATGAAAGCTGGTTTTTTAATATCAAGCGTGGCGACACCATGCATTTTACCGATACCAGGGGAAAGAAATGCAAGATATTGATTGACCGCAAGAAAGGATTGGGCCGTTGGGGATACTGTAAAACATCGGTATACATAGCAACGGGAACTGAACTGAAGCTCGTCAATCCCGATGGATCGGAAAAAAATGTAAACCAGG
>DAOWEV010000174.1 GCA_030638325.1 Bacteroidales bacterium | reverse complement strand
TCTTTTGCTGAATTATTGATTACGCACCTTTGGTGCTTATGTTATATTGTATTGCATAATCCCCGGGCATCAGCCCGGGGCTGTTGATTACCGCCCCATTGGGGCTTATCTTTAAAACAAAATGAGTGTCCGTAAATATACCATAAAAATGATGGGACACCCAAAATTAAAAACCAAGAACCATAAATCACTAATAAACTGTTTATTAATAGGGTTTAATAATCTATTTTTCAAGGAGTGCGGAAAACAGGGGTTCCTGGCATTTCAACGCTAAGGCCTTTGGTTTCACCGTGAGCTGTTTGAAGGATTAAGCTCAGTCGCCTCAGATTTTGGGACGGTTTTCACTGTCCTTCGTAGCTGCCTTCTCTATAGCCGTTTTTCTATCTTAAGCCGGATCTTCTTATATAGTCTTTTCATATTGTTAATCGGTGGGAGGCATTGAATATACCCGATGCATTTCTAATAGTTGTTAACAAAACAGCTAAAAAAGCATGAGTTTTGATAATTGCCGGGGTGGGAGGATTAACTTCGTTGATCACTATTCACTGATCTCCTACTCCCTACCCCCAAGCTCCTTGTACCTGAAACAATGCATATAATGATCATTCACCATACCTGTTGCCTGCATATGGGCATATTACTTCTGATCATCACGAAGCGGCACACCCCATTCCTTGTCGTGATAGTCGTTGTAGAACAGGTCATGGCCTGCCCAGTCGCAGCGTAGTTTGTCCATTTTTAGTGGTTTAGTAATTATTCACTGGAATGTTACAGATCTTCTTTATATTTTTAGGGTATTCGGATTTGGACAGATGTTATATGCTTACATATTTTTTTGCAACATATAATATTATTCAGTATCTTTGAGGCAAAATTAATCTGTTGAAATCTAAAAATGCACTTCTTGATAGGCACTTAATCTGATTTTGCACATCAGGGGAAGATACTATTCTGAATCAGCTTGTATGAACATTGAAACAAATATCGTTGTGTCCGGTGTGGGATGAAGGATCTCTATTTGAAAGAATAAATGCAAAAAACAAATTTATTAAATGTATCTTACAGCATTTTAACCAAAAATTAACACATATGAGTTTTGGGGAGTTAAACCCCTGTCTTAACACCTCTTACATATAAATACAAAAAGGAAAATGACAAAATTTGCTATGTTATTAGTATGTATTATATTTATTTATGGTGCATCTGCTCAAAATTTAGTTGAAGATAATCAACAAAAACCAAAAAGATTCCATATTGGGATACACTACGCTTTCCTCCAGAATGAAATGGAAATTCAATCTTTAAAAAGCCAGTCAATATGGGCTGGTGAAGATTTTGGCACCAATGAACTCAGCAATGAAGAAATTGATGAAATAAATTCACTTGCTGAATATGAGAAAAAGGTCCAAGGTCCTTATTTTGAAGTATGTATGATACTTCTGGATAAACCTGAGAAACCACTATTTATTGACATAAAAATCATGGTGGGGATGGCCGTGAGAAATTATAAAATCTACGATTTAAAGACTGGGATTACTGAACTCAAAATTAAATCAAAAATCCTTAATCCCTGGTTAGGCATAGGGGCTAAATTTAAATATAACTTTAGCGAATCCTGGGGAATTGAGTTGACACCAATGACGAATTATTCCTGGGGAACTTCTGATGATATCGACGATAATCTATATCCTGTTATACAGACTTTTATTGAAAAAAGAACAGATAAATCATCTTTCTGGTATTCCAGAGTTAACCTGATGGCATGTTACTCTTTCAGGAACTTTACATTCTCTGCCGGCCCCGGATTTTATCTGTCAGTCAATCATCATGAATACCGAATAGAACGAACCGATCCGGATGATGGTTACACCTATCTTGACATAATTACTTCAAAGCTTGTGTCGAAATATTTCATTGATGCAAGTATTGGTTTAAACTTGAAGATCACTGATTACCTTACATTCACAGCATCAGGTTCATTTGCCAAAGATGTGTTCCTGTTTACCGGATTGAACTACAATTTTTAAAACAGTTTTAAATCTTGACAACAAGACTAAAAATCATGCATATGAAAAAGTATATATTATTGCTAATCGTTGTTTTTCCTTCTTTCTTAATAGGACAAACCAGTGTCAATATCCAACCTGACACGACAATAATTTTTCTTAAAGATCCCAATCCAATCTGGTACGATAACAGTACAACATTTTATAACTACCAGGGCAATTTACTTATGTTTACTTTTAAAACAGAGTCTGGTTTTGGGGGGAATCGGGCTTTCCTGCATGTTTACAAATATGCAGAAAATGAAAATGGCAATTATTTTGAAGAACTTTCTTTTGGCGGAGCAAATAAAATAGCATTTGGATTTTACTATGAGGATTCATACTTATATTATGCTGCCAAAATTATGTACAGGGCCCACGCGTTTGAATACAACGGGCAGGTATGGTATCATGCATTCATCAGAGATCGCGAAATTTATAACTATTACTATGATTGTTATGCCCAGTTGCCTCTTTATCTGGAATCAAGCGAAAGCTGTTTTAAATACTTTAATAAAGTTCCTTATCATAAACCCCCACAATATGATGTAGTTAAAGGAGCATTACAAATGGATGAGAATATCTGGTTTTTTACCCATAATCCTAGTACAAATAAATGGAGTAAAGAAACTGCTTACCTAAATACTTACAATAAGTTTCAGAAAATAAATGTGAGCCCGTGGGCGGAAGGAGATAACTTTTATCCGGAACTCGGTGGTATTATTCAGTATTATGATAATTCAGGAAATACGTGTTATGCTTTCAACACTTATGATAAAAACAATTCATTTTCAAATCTGTCTTTTTACAAAGATTTACCTGTAGGTCAATGGTATCGGGATAATGGGGCAACCAGCGATTGCCCTGCCGCAACACTTATTAAGGGAACTATTAATGGGAATCGGAATACCGTTTATGGTGCAAGGGAGTGCAACGAACGCTTCACATTATTTGAACTTTCAACAATAAAGGCAAATGGTGTATATCCAATATATTATCGTGAGTATTGTACCAACTCCGAGGGTGATACTCTTCCGCTATTGGTAGCATCAGGAAAAGTAAATACACCAAGTTCGAGACCGCCCAGCCATGTTAACGGGGATGAATATGGCAAAGGATATTATTTATATAGCACATACGATTACACGCAAATTGCATATACAACCCTGAACGAGGACCCCATTACACATGAACCACAACCTGATGGGATGCAACAAAGTGTATGTCTGTTCTATCCATGTAGTAATAACACCTTTACTGAATTAGGTCTTTATTCAGATGTTTGGAGACCCGATATGAGCTCTATCGTAAAAAGTACTGATCTCGATAAAGACAGTGATTCAGTGTATGGTAAAAGTGTCAGAGGGCTCTGGACTTTGACAGGTATTCTTGACGGAGCACCTCCCTGTTCAATAGATTGGGATATTTGGAATCCATTACATCCTGATGATGTTGATGCCACATCACTAACATTCACATCAGAACAGGGTTCGACAACCGAAGTTTCTCTGACGTCAGATGACCAATTTTCAATTGGAGAGAGTATGAGTTTTGGAATTGAAGGAATTTTTAATGTAAAAGAAAAAATGAAATATACGTATGCATTTAAAAATAAACAATCTCAGGAATTCAGTACTACAACCAGAATCACCCATGAATATGGATTGAATGAAGTGACGCAGGACCAGGGATATTTCTTATGGACAATACCTCAAATTCAACGGACGAGTTACCAGGTTTATCCCTGGTGGGATGCAGATTCACTATTGTATCCAATAGATTCGACACTCCAATACATGTTTCGCACTTTTGGAATACATCTCAAGCAGGATGCAATTAATTTATCAGAATTTCCATTCCTGGTTGAAGAACCCAATGCTCCGGATATGGCATGGTGGCAAATTGCCAACCGTAACGGTATATATGACGCCAGCAATATTCCCGGCGTCAATGTTGGAGAAGTCAATTGGTATAACGATGGAAATCACGGTACTACGCTTGAATTTGTTCAGGAAACCACAACAACCCAGAGTACAGAATCATCATCTTCCTTTGAAATTGAAATTGAAGAGGGCCTTAATATCCCGGGCGTATTTGATATCGGCTTGAGTGAAGGAACTAAAATCGACTATTCAACAGAAAATACTTTTTCAACTACTTTTGGAACAGAACTTACAGCCTCACTGCACCCTCTCAAGGAAGATGGTGTTGGAATAAATGTTCCTCAACTCTCCTTAAATGTTTATTGGTTCTGGCCAGATCCAGGTACTGGGTGGTGGTTTTATGATAGCCTGGACACTCAACAATATCCATGGTATATTGCCTATGCCATTGTTTCAACGAAAGCTCAAATAGAGCTTTTTTCTCCTATAGAGGATGACCCGATTAAAAAGTCGGATATGATTTTTTGTTGGGAAACTTTATATGATGAATTAAACGATTTCAAAATATTCATTGGTACATCAGCCCATCTATCACCCTCCAATATTATTTATCAAGAAGCGATCGGTGACAAGAAATGGCTTAATCCACTCAATTTCAACACTGAAACAGGAAAGCCCTATTACTGGGCTGTCAGTGGTGTTGCTTCAACAGGTGAAACAGTCTGGTCAAAAACCAATTCATTCACTATTAAAGATAATATAGCTGAAGCCCTTCAAGGCAACGATTTAAAGGCAATCGTATATCCAAATCCCATCAAAAATGATCAGGTAAGTGTTTCTTTTGATACCGAGGTAACAGGCATTTTTAATGTCTCATTATTTGATGTAAGCGGAAGACTCCTTTATGGAAAAAAAGTTGAACATGAAGGTAATGTTATATCAACAATCTCAATACCAACCGCTAGTTTATCAAAAGGTATTTATACAGTGCGAATTCAATCTGGTACATTGTTGATTGCAAAGAAACTTGTTGTCATGGATCTTCATTGATACTCCCCTGCTGATTGTTAATAATTATATTCAAGGAATATATATACCTTCCTGATATCCGGGATTCTAATTCCCGGTAAAACCGATTTTTACCTGAGGTGGATATTTTTTTAACACTTCAAAATACCTGTCAATTTCCGCGCTTAAAATTACTCCCAAAGGGATATGTCTGATACCTGCACTGACATCTTCCCGGGGATTAGTATAAAGATTTATACCTACACCTCCACCCGTATTGGTGATGACAGCCCCACTGAATCCTCCGGTATAACCTCTTTGGAATATCGCATCCTGGAGTTCAAGGGTGATATGTATCTTGAATTCGTCAATCCTGACAGCAGCGACATATTGGTTAAGGGTGTAGATCCTGCTGTACCTGTTTGATTGTCCTTCATTTGCAAGCCAAAATGATGTTTGGTCAACACCATCTACATACCGTTTATCTCCCAAAGTTTTGCCTAATGTTTCACTATTCATGCCGGCAATTGAGATACAGGTATTAAAAAGGTCTGCAAGGTCGAACAGTCCGTCCGATCTTTTTGTGGAGATCACCTCTTTCCAGTAAACAAAAGTAGGAACACGGGTACCTCCCTCCCAGGTAGAACCTTTCGATCCCCGGAAAGGTGTTCTTCCGTGCGGAGGAATTTCAGCTTCAGGACCGTTATCGGAGGTAAAGAAAATAATGGTATTATTCAGTTGACCCGTTTCTTCGAGTGTGTTTACCAGCCTTCCAAAAATATCGTCGATCTCAACCATGGCATCACTGAAAACCGTTCTTGCAGGTGATTTCCCGGCATATTCATCATTGGGGTAATTATCGAAGTGACAGGCACGGGTGGCATGATAGAGAAACCATGGCTTATCACTGTCTTTCATGCTGCGGATGAATTTATCACTGTAATCGGCCCAGTCCTGGTCTAGATCTTTTATTGTCTCAAGATCGATCAGGTATACATTTTCGACACCTTTTTCCTTGGTGCAATGTACATTATTATGATTGAAGGGGAACTTTTCCAGGGCCTGAAAACGTGTAGGACTCAGTGCAATTTCAGGATTGAAGTAAACATCCCGCCATTCAGTATACATGTCTGATACACCGAGGAAACCATAATAGTCATCAAATCCGACATTCTGTGGCTGCGATGCTTCATTCTCCCCGATATGCCATTTCCCAACACCCTGTGTTATATATCCCAATTCCTGAAGAACCTTAGGCAGCGTGGTTACTCCATCCAGGCCACCCGGTTCGCCGTACATTGGCGGGCGTAACAGTCCATGGTGCAATGGATTCTGTCCCGTCATGATCGTAGCACGGGTAGGTGTGCAACTTGGAGTGGA
>DAOWEV010000178.1 GCA_030638325.1 Bacteroidales bacterium | reverse complement strand
ATAACCAATTGTTTAAAATAAAGGATTTCTCACGGAACATGCGGTTTTGCATTTTGTGCTTTTGTCATTTGGTATTGTTTATCCCGATAGCTATCGGGATTAGAAATTCGGATTTAGATATTCTATTTTTGTGTTTTGTTTAACACTGATTAATTAAACGTCAAAGCTAAATAATTACATTTTTTTCATTCTAAATTGCAGGTACTTGATCTTTTGTCCTTTGTCCCGGAACATTTCCTCGTAAAAGGTGAAGATATCACCGGCCGGCCCCTTGTGATCAGAAGCATACAGATCATGGGTCTGACAAACCAGCTCCAGCCGGTGTTCCTGAATGATTTCCAGGGTGTATTCAAACAATTGTGAATTGTCTGTCTTGAGGTGGATGATACCGCCTTCCTTCATGACCTTACCATAGTGTTTCAGGAATTGGGGAGACGATAAGCGTTTTTTTGCATTGATCTTTTTTGGTTGCGGGTCCGGAAAAGTAAGCCATATCTCATTCACCTCATCCTGTTCGAAATAATGTTCAATCAGATCGATCTTCGTCCTGATAAATGCTACGTTTTTTAACTCTTTCTCCTGTACTGTCTTACAGCCTCTCCACATCCTGGCTCCTTTGATATCTACCCCTATGAAATTCTTTTCAGGATATCTTTGTGCCAGCCCGACAGTATATTCACCTTTTCCGCACCCCAATTCAAGTATCACCGGATGATCATTTTTAAAATAATCCCGTCGCCATTTGCCTGTCAGCGGAAATCCTTTCATCAACTCATCATACGATAGCTGGAAAAGATGATCGAACGTGACATTTTCATCGAACCTGATCAGTTTTTTCTTCGCCACTCAAAAGTGCTTTTAATGTTAGTCACTTAATTCGCAAAACTAACCAACATGTTGTTTGTTTTTTGTTGCAGTCTTGTGTTGCGTTAGGGATTGGTGAGGTCAGATCTTCAGGAGCCAGGCTTGTGGGTTTTCATCATACCTGATAATATCGAGATCATCGAGGGCATCTTCCCTGACCGCAGCCCCAAAATAACTGACACGGATATTTCCCTGGTCATTGATCGGCATCACCACCGGGTCATATCCTTTACTTGCTAATTCTTCTGAGAACTTCCGGGCCAGTTTAATGCTCCTGAATGAGCCGCCTATGATATAATACCGAGGTGATAATGACTCCTGTATGATTTCTTTCGGGTTTTCCTTTTCTGATGTTTCTCCGGCAACAGGCAATTCGGTAATATTTTCTTCAGGGAGTTGATGTTTTTCAGCAATGTCATTGGATTCGAAAGAAGAGACAGATTTGGTTTTATGGTCAGTTTCCACATTATGATGACTGATCCGGTAAAGGTTCCTGTATAATTCAAAGGCTCCCATTCCTGTGTAACCGGTCTTGATTTGATTTACAGCAGAAGGATTGATAATGCCCCATAAAAGAAAAGCCATGACCGGAATAGCCAATGATACCGTCCATTTTACAGAAGCAGGAAACCTGGTTTTCTTATGGCGGGGTTTTCGGTCTTCAAAACGAATAGTCCGGGGTTTAATCTCCGGTCTCCTGTTGATTGGAGGTGAGATAATCGGAACCAGTCCGAAAGATCCTTCATTCAGGTTTGGTATGACCTCCGGTTTGAAGGTAACAATATTGTCACGTTGTTTTGTAAAAGCTCCGAGGTGCCTGAACTGCACAATATTCCCTTTGTTAAGTACTTCAAGGCAATTTTCTGAAAACTCCCCGACAAACTTTTTTGCGTCAGGATAGGAGATATCTTCCCGGGTGGCAAGGTGGTTTACCAGCAGCCCGTCATTATCTTTTAGGTTGATATTGAACCTGACGGATTTTGAAGGCGGCTCAAACCGATTTTGCAAGGGATGTACTTCCGCCGGTTTGTAGTTCGTGATAAACCCTCCAAAACCGGGCAATATCACACATTCATGCTGATAAAGCAGTTCCAGGATATATTCATCAATAGGTTTTGCAGGGGCCATATTCTGCGCTAATTTACAACAATGCTTGCTAAAGATTCAAATGATGTTAGTAATTTTTGATAAGTCATCAGGTGTATCAACCGAAATGCTTTCAGTTTCAGTAATTTCGACATAAATATCATAGCCATTTTCAATCCACCTGAGTTGCTCCAGCGATTCAGCCGTTTCGAGAGGGGAGGGTGGAAGTGCGATCAGCTCATGCAGGATCGACGGCCGGTAGGCATAAAGTCCGATATGTTTGTAATGCCGCGACCAGGTCAACCATGCTGTTTCCGGTAGATCTTTTACGAATGGGATTGGTAACCTGCTGAAATACAGGGCTTTTTTGTTATGATCGAGAATGACTTTTACGATATTCTGATCTGTGATTTCAAACAGGTCGGTTATCTTTTTTGCCAGCGTGCCGATCAAAACCTGATCGTTGTTGGTGAACAGGGATGCCAGCTTATCGATCTGTGAAGGGTCTATAAGTGGCTCATCACCCTGAATGTTGATCACAAGGTTCCAGTTTATGTTATCCTTTTGCCGTGAGATCATGTTGAAGGCTTCATGGCAACGTTCGGTACCACTGTTGTGCTCCGCTGAAGTCATCAGCACCGTTCCCCCAAAATTCTTCACATGGTCAAAAATACGGTTGTCATCTGTAGCGACAACCACCTTGTGCAGGGAGGCGGATTTGGAAGCCTGTTCATAAACCCTTTGTATCATGGATTTGCCATGGATCATGGCAAGCGGTTTCCCTGGAAAACGTGTTGAAGCGTATCTAACAGGTATAACACCAAGTATGTTCATCCTGAATTCTTTTTGATGATAGATCAATCAAACAAACCGTGGATCTCGGCGTTGACCCTCTCGATGATCAGACCCAGTTCTTTGGGATTATCTGCAAAATTAATTTCATCCACGTCTATGATCAGCAGTTTCCCAAGCTTGTATTTCCCTATCCATGCTTCATATCTTTCATTCAGGCTTTTCAGATAATCAATGCGGATGGATTCTTCATAAACCCTTCCCCTTCGCTGTATTTGCTGAACCAGGTTAGGAACACTTGAATGCAGGTATATCAATAGGTCCGGGGGTTGAATGAAGGAGCTCATGAGTTCAAATAAGGCACTGTAGTTTTCAAAATCCCTTGTCTCCATAAGGTTCATGGAATGCAGGTTGGGAGCGAAAATATATGCATCTTCATATATGGTCCGGTCCTGTATAACTGATTTCCCACTTTTGCGAATCGACAGGATCTGACGGAACCTGCTGTTTAGAAAATATATCTGAAGATTGAATGACCAGCGTTGCATATCTTCATAAAAACTATTCAGATAAGGATTGGATTCAACATCTTCATAATGTGCATCCCAGTCGAAATGCTTTGATAGCAACCCGGTCAGTGTAGTCTTTCCGGAACCGATATTACCAGCTACTGCAATATGCATAGAAATGTTTTTTGGTAAAATTAAACAATATTAGTTTTCAACAAAGATATAAAGATGTGTTTGATCCAGTACAAAAAGCTGATGGGGTGTGATCTCCAGGCTCATCTTCATGTCCAGGGGGTCATCCAAAGGTTGTTTTATGCTGGATTTCAATAGCTTCTGTGTGTCAAATATTTTCAGCTCTCCATTTTCAGGATACATGATTTTACCATCAAAGACCTGGAAAGATTTGATATTGGTAAAAGAATAGGTAGTGAAATAAGTACCGTACTTATCAAAAACAAGGATCCCGCTTTGCGGATCATTCAGGTATACCATGTTTTCAGATTCCAGGAGATAATTTGGATTGATATCATTACCTGTGATCTGGCTGATGTTCCCCGTCCTGTCCGATATTTGCATCTGCTGATCAAGCCTGACCAGTTCGAAGTTTTGTGAGTCATAAACCCAGATACCGTTATTGTAAGATCTGCAAACAAGGGTGGCCAGTTCGAGACCATACACCTGCAGCAGGATGGGCTCAGCCGACCGGCTGAGGGTGTTGTCCAGGATATCGATCTGGCTGAAATCCATGTAATATACCAGGATCTTAAATGGATCGGCGGCATCAATCCCATATATGTTCCCCGCCAGGAAATTGCTATAAGTGTATAGCAGGTTGCCATCTTTATCGTATTTAGAAAGCTCATAATCCCTGGCAATGTATATGTTTCCCAAGGCATCAGAAGCAAGCAGCTTCCCGTCTGTCTCTATCTTTCTTTTTTCAGTTATCCCGGCAGGCATAAAACCTGCAAAAAAAATAATGACAGTCAATGAGATTAACAATATGCTTATGTTATCAAATCTTTTCATCTTTTAGTAATCTGCAAATAGTTCAAAGTCCAAAGTCCGAAGACCGGAGTCCGAAGTTCCTGCTTCCTTCTCCCTTCTTCGGTCTTCCGACTTCGGTCTTCTGTCTCTCAACTCTCTACTCTCAACTCTCAACTCTCAGATCTCAGATCATCCGGCTTATCTCATCCACAAATTTCCGGTCGTTGGAAAGTCTTGGAACCTTGTATTGACCTCCCAGTTTACCTTTTTCTTTTAACCATTTATAAAATGTTCCACCTGGGACCTTTACGATAATAGGTGGCCTCAGGATCATGTTATGATATCGCTTGGCCTCGTAATCAGAATTCAGTGATTTCAGGGCATTGTCCAGGGTTTCTTTGAAAAAATCAAGGTTTTCGGGCGCTGTCTCGAATTCAATAAACCATTCATGGGCTGCATTTTCATTTTGGTTAAAATAAACCGGCGCTGCAGTATACTCGCTGACGATAACCTTGCATTTATTGCAGGCAATTTCAAGTGCCCGGTCGGCATTATCGACTATCAGCTCTTCTCCAAAAGCATTGATAAAATTTCGTGTACGTCCGGTGATTTGTATCCGGTATGGGTTTAAAGAGGTGAACCTCACCGTGTCACCAATGATATACCGCCACAGCCCGGCATTCGTTGAGATTATCAGGGCATAGTTGGTGCCTGTTTCAACCTGATCAAGGGTAAGGGTTTTCGGATCTTCCGAATGCAACTCATCCATAGGCAGGAATTCATAAAAGATGCCATAGTCTAACATCAATAATAAATCATTCGAATCAGACTGGTCCTGCAAACCGAAAAACCCTTCCGACGCATTGTATGTCTCCATGTAATTCATGCTATCCGAAGGAATGATCTTTCGAAATTGCTCCCTGTAAGGGGCAAAATTCACACCTCCGTGGAAATATACATCCAGATTGGGCCAGACCTCCAGTAAGTTAGACTTTCCGGTTTTCTCCAGAACCCGTTTTAAAAGGAGCAGGGTCCATGATGGCACGCCGGTTATGCTCGATACGTTATGGGGAATGGTAGTATCTGCCATCATTTCTATCTTGCTTTCCCACTCATCCATCAAGGCCACCTTCCGTTTCGGAACCCTGATGAATTCAACCCAGGAAGGCAGGTTCTGAATAAGTATAGCTGAGAGGTCTCCCTCGTAATATGAAGCATTGTTGATCTCCGAGAACTTATGGCTTCCACCGATGCCCAGTCCCCGGCCATCGAACATGGCTGTGTTTGGAAAATTGTTACAATACAATGACAGCATATCTTTTCCAGCCTTTAAGTGGCATTCTTCCAGTGCTTCAGGACTAACCGGAATGAATTTACTTTTATCGCTGGTGGTCCCGGATGATTTGGCAAACCATTTGATGTCAGAATTCCACAGTAGATTCTGCTCGCCATTCCGTAAACGGTCGATGAATGGCTTTATCTCCTCGTATGTATTCAGGGGAACCCGTTTCTGAAATTGAGATACAGTAGTAATACTCCTGTAATCATATTTTTTGCCCCATTCGGTATCTTTAGCAGCCGAAATCAATTTTTTAAACCATTCAGCCTGCATATCATGCGGATATTTGATAAAAAGCTCTATCTGATGCATCCGCTTCCTGATTAACCATGATATTACCGAATTTATAAGCGCCATATTATATAAAGTATTTGTAACCTGCATTATCCATGCAGAGTTAAAAGTTGAAAGTTTATAAAGTTATAAAGTACATTGATACTGAGAAATGTGCATATTTTGTAAAAAGTTTACGTTTTTATTTTTAAAAAATCACTTTTTATACAGAGACTAACTTTTTAACCTTTAACTTTCAACTCCTCATTAAGAATTAATGAGAGTTAAACAAACCGGGACTTCAAAAGTACAATTTTAACTTAATATTTCACCTTTCCTCTATTTCTTTTATCTTTGATGAAATGATTCTTTTCCCTAATTGCAAAATAAACATAGGACTGTCAGTAGCAGCCAAAAGACCGGATGGCTATCATGATATTGAATCCGTCCTGTTTCCGGTGCCCTTCTGCGATGTGCTGGAAATTGTACCGGCAAAGCGTGACAAATTCGCATTGAACCTCACAGGTATTGAAGTTACAACCGGCATAGAGGAGAATATTTGTTTTAGGGCCTGGAAGCTGCTGGAGGAGGAGTTTGGAATAGATCCGGTTGATATTTATCTGCACAAAGTGATACCGGCCGGGGCCGGATTGGGCGGAGGCTCGGCCGATGGCGCTTTCACCTTGAAGTTACTCAATGAAATGTTCGGTATCAAACTTGATAATAGAGGATTGAAACAGATGGCATCCCGGCTTGGAAGCGATTGTCCTTTCTTTATTGAAAATAAAGCATTAATGGTATTTGACAGGGGAGATCAATTCATGCCTGTGGAGTTGAACCTGCATGGGTTTTATGTGGTATTGGTCAAGCCCGGATTTAATATTGCAACAAGTACAGCCTATTCGCTCGTAAGGCCTTCTCAAAAGGAGAACCCTCTTGAGGATCTATTAAAAAGAAATATAGAAGACTGGAAAGATCATATCATAAATGATTTTGAGGAGGTTCTGTTCAGGAAATACCCGGTCTTAATGAAAATGAAAGAGCATCTCTATCGTTCGGGCGCCATATATGCATCCATAACAGGCAGCGGATCGGCCTTGTATGGTTTATTCAGAAAACCCCCTCAGGATTTAGATAATGTCTTAAGTGAGAATATCATCTGGAAAGGGCAGGTATGATCATTTAGGCGCAAGCCTGAGCAATATGATCCCCAGTACCCCGAAGATGATGTTCGGTATCCAGGCTGCGAGCTCCGGTGAAAGATTACCATACAGTGCAAAAACGGTTGAGACACGCATCATCAGGATAAAGGAAAATGTGAGCAGGATGCCAAGTCCCAAATGCATCCCAATGCCTCCCCGCATCTTTCGGCTTGATAATGATACCCCGATAAGTGTTAGTACAATTGTGGCAAAGGGGGAAGCAATGCGTGAATGCTTCTCCATTTCATAAGTGTTAACATCCTCTGAACCTTTTAATTTTTTGTCCCGGATATGGTTATTGAGGTCGGTGTAGGTCATCTCCTCAAAATCCTCTTTCAGAATATACAAATCAGGCGGTTTAAGGTTCAGCACCGTATCCATCTTTTTACCTTTTGAAATCTTTTCCACCATGCCGTCTATTTTTCTTGCATAATAATTCAAAATGATCCATTGCCGATCTATAGTGTCCCACACTATCCTGTCAGCTATCAGTTTATATGTCATTTGATTATCCTTGAATTCCTCAAGGGAGAACTTATATCCCGTGAGTGTTCTCCGGTTAAAGTTCTCAATATAAACGTATGTGCCCGGATTGATCTGAAGATGAATATTACGGTCCATATCCTTGTTCAGCTTTTCGATATAGAGGTTTTTGAAAACCCGCCTTTTTTGGTTGGTTTTAGGGATCAGGAAGTTGCCCAGGTAGAATGACATCAATGCCAGGATAATGGCAGAGATAAAGTAGGGCCTGAGCATCCTGTTGTAACTTATACCGCTGCTTAGAATGGAAATTATTTCGGAGTTCGATGCCATCTTGGAAGTGAAGTAGATGACAGAAATAAAGGTGAAGAGATAAACGAAGAGGTTTACAAAATACGGGATGAAGTTCAGGTAATAATCGAATATAATAGCCGAGAAAGGGGCCCCTTTTTCAATGAATTCATCAATATTTTCTGATACGTCAAAGACGATCACTACCAGGATCAGCAGTGAAATAGCAAAGAAGAAGGTTCCCAGGAATTTCTTGATAATGTAATAATCTATTGTCTTCATGAATGCTTAACCCTATAATGCAAGGCAAAATTAAGAAAATTGGTTTTACTGTTATTTTAATGGAAATGCGAAAATGCTTAAATGCGTAAATGCTTAAATGTCATTCCATCATTCCATCATTTAATCATTCCATCATTTAATCATTCAATCATTAAATACGTGGTAGAACCAAAAAATTAAAGTCTCTGCATCAGCTTGGGTATCATACTATTCTTCCATTCCATAAAGGCTCCGGTACGGATCTTCTGCCGGGCCTTTTCCATCAACCAGAGATAGAAGTTGAGGTTGTGTACGCTGGCGATCATGGCTCCCAGTATCTCGTTTGAGATAAAAAGATGACGCAGGTAAGCCCTGGAGTAACGGATATCGACAAAAGAACTGCCGGCCTCGTCAATGGATGAGAAATCGTCTTTCCACTTTTCATTTTTCAAGTTCATGATACCGTTACTGGTAAACAGCATGCCATTACGCCCGTTGCGTGTGGGCATAACACAATCAAACATATCGACTCCCAGGGCAATGCATTCCAGCAGATTTTCCGGAGTGCCGACACCCATCAGATACCGCGGTTTGTCTTCCGGCAGGATAGAGCAGACAACTTCCGTCATCTCGTACATGGTCTCATGTGGCTCACCTACCGACAGGCCGCCGATAGCATTCCCTTCCATCTCATAAGATGCGATGACCTCGGCAGATTGTTGACGCAGGTCTTTGTAAACACTCCCCTGGACTATGGGAAAAAGCTCTTCCGGATATCCAAACCTGGGTTCAGTTGAATCAAACCTGTCGACACATCTTTTGAGCCAGTCATGTGTGATCTGCATGGATGTTAGCGCATAATCCTTATCACACGGATAGGGTGTACATTCATCAAATGCCATAATGATATCGGCCCCAATACTTCTTTGAATATCAATTACATTTTCCGGTGTGAAGGTGTGACGTGACCCGTCGATATGTGATTGGAAAACAACGCCATCACTTGTAATCTTCCGGGTGTTTGCAAGGGAATATACCTGGTATCCACCACTGTCTGTCAGGATGGGCCTGTCCCAGCTATTGAAACGGTGCAGACCCCCTGCCTTTTCGATGATATCGGTGCCAGGCCTCAGGTATAGATGATAGGTGTTTCCCAGGATGATCTGTGCATTTATGTCTTCTTCGAGGTCATGCATATGAACGGCTTTCACAGCACCGGCAGTCCCTACCGGCATAAAAACGGGCGTTTGAATAATGCCATGACCGGTCGTGATCTCACCTGCCCTTGCATCAGTCGCTGTGTCCTTATGTGTGATGCTAAATTTCATATACCGGATAATTTTTCTATTTACCTGCAAACAAGCTATAATTTACAATTTACAAGTCAAAATTTACAATTTACAATCTATATACCGCGCTTTGTTGATAAATAAAAATCAAAGGTAAATTATAATTATGTTAAAAGGATAACTTTGGAGGTTATGTTTACTTTGTTTGAATATCCGGTCACTTTTGATTTGAATGAGATACTGTTGTTTACAGTGTTTGTCTTGTTTATTATTGGATTTGTTGGGCAAATGTGTTATTACTGGCTCATTTTCAGAAAACTGGCTTTTTATAAAGCAAATAAATCACCACGGCAGGAACAAGCTGTTTCAGTAGTTATCAGTGCCAGGAATGAATACTACAACCTGAAAAGAAACCTGGGCTTGTTGCTGGAACAGGATTATCCTGAATTTGAGGTTATCGTGGTAAATGATTCTTCAGAGGATGATACCAGAGAGCTGTTGGATTTCTATACCAGGAGATACGGCAACCTGAAAGTGTTTAACCTGGAGCAAAACCTGAACTTTTTTAAAGGTAAGAAATTTCCACTTTCACTTGGGATAAAATCGGCAAAACATGAATTGATCCTGCTTACCGATGCAGATTGTATGCCCGCCAGCAATCAGTGGATCAGGGAGATGCAACAGAATTTTAATGATAATACGGATATTGTCCTGGGGTATGGAGCGTATGAAAAAAAGGCAGGTCTATTAAATAAACTGATCCGTTTCGATGCCTTCCATATAGCTGTTCAGTATTTATCTTTTTCTTTATCAGGCAGGACATATATGGGCGTGGGCAGGAATCTTGCCTATCGCAGGAATTTGTTCATTGACCAAAAAGGTTTTAGTTCTCATTATAAAATTCATTCCGGTGACGATGACCTTTTTATTACCAGTGTGGCTACCAGGAAAAATTCTGCCATACATGTCAACAAGCCGAGCCATACCATTTCAGTGGCCAAGACTACCTATGACTCATGGGTTTATCAGAAAAAGCGGCATTTCGTAACCGGTAAATACTATAAAAAAGGTATTAAAAAGCTGTTGGGTTTTTACAGTATATCGAAATTCATACTATATTTTGCCTTCATCCCACTGGCTATAATGAATTATAACCTGATCGTTGCCGGTGCAGCATTATTGCTTGTACTTGTTAGTCAACAAATAATTTATAAAAAATGTGCAGAAAAGCTTGATGAATCAGATTTGTTATTATTTTCGTTCTTTCTTGACGTAGTTATGGTTGTCATGAATCCGTTGATTTATTTTTCCAATTTTGTGACAAAGCCCGATAAATGGAAATAAACGAACATCTCACAGGAAAGGCACAAAGAGATTATCAGTTGGTGCTGGCTGCCCTGAATAAGGGGGATCAGGAAGCCTATGCCGAACTGATGAAAAATTACCGGGATGCGCTTTATTTTATGTTGCTGAAAATGACAAAAAACCCGCAGGATGCCGATGATTTGACTATTGAAGCCTTTGGCAAAGCTTTTAAAAACCTGCACCAATATACATCCGAATTTGCTTTCAGCACCTGGCTCTTCAAAATAGCTTCCAATAACTGTATTGATTTCATGCGCAGGAAAAGGAAAAACATCTTGCATGCCAGTCCCCGGGATGAACATTCCAGTGAGAATGATCCTGTCAGCTCGATCCCTTCAGAAACACTTGACCCGGAAGAAAATATTATTAAGATGCAGAAAGTGAAGCTGATGCGTGAAGTGGTGGAGCGACTGAAGCCTCACTATCGGACACTTGTCGAATTACGGTATTTTAAGGAATACTCCTACGAGGAGATTTCTAATGAGCTGAACCTGCCCATTGGAACCGTCAAAGCACAGCTCTTCAGATCCAGGGAACTGCTATATAATATCATGAAGAACGTGAAGGAGAAGATTTGACCTGATTAATTCCTAACCCCCTAAAAAGCAAGTCGGAAGTCAGAAGACCGAAGTCCGAACCCTGTTATGCTGGGCTACGGTGCAGGCATTGATTAACGATTTGAGATTAACGATTTGAGATTAACGATT
>DAOWEV010000201.1 GCA_030638325.1 Bacteroidales bacterium | reverse complement strand
CATCCTATCCCGCGGATGGCGTCTTGCGAAAAACACACAGGAAAAAGGAATAGTGGGAAGAATTTAAGCAGGTGATACTGAAATACCGGGAGATGGTTGACCCGGAGCATTACTGTAAATACATTTAAGAAAGGAAATTTATAATAAATGGCTGGTAGTTACTGTCAACTGTCAATTGTCAACTGTCAACCGTCAACCGTCAACTGTCAACTGTCAACCGTCAACTGTCAACTGTCGTCACGAAAGATGATATTTAACAAGTCCTTCGATGGGTGATTTCTCTATCTTTCCAACTTTAAGGCCCTGTTCTCCGGCAATTTTCCTGAAGGTGTCGCCAAAGTGGAACCCAATGGAACCAACTACTCCCACGGTAACTGTTTTGTGATTTTTATATTTATTGACTTGCTCCCGGAGAAAATCCTCAAAATTTCTTTTGATGAGTTCCCTCACATATTTGCTGTTCTTGTGACCGCCCAGAAAACTGGCAAATGATGCCAGGAAGCGATTCGGGTGGGGCTGGTTGTAAACGGCATCCAGGATGTTTTCAAGGGTGAAATCAAAATGTAGCTCAAATGCTTTTCTGATAGCATGAGGTACATGTCCTTTCAGAATATCAGTTAACAAGAGTTTTCCCAGGTATGCCCCGCTCCCCTCATCACCGAACAAATAACCCAGTGAAGCTACATTTTCTTTGATGGCCTTGCCATCATAATAACATGAGTTGGACCCGGTTCCCAGGATACATGCAATGCCGTCATTTTTCCCAAACAGGGCACGGGCCGCGCCAAGCAGGTCATGATGTAGTTCACAGTGAGCCTTGTGAAATACATTTAAAAGGGCATCCTCGACAATATTGCATTTTTGCTGGGTGGAACAACCTGCCCCGTAATAATAAATCTCACGAATGTGACCGGGGTCTACATAAGGGACAAGACCTTTTTCAATGATCTCAGAGATGGTCTTCTGATCACTAAAGTAAGGATTAAAACCAATCGTTTCAACCGGTTCATGAATATGGTAGTCATCTATTACAACCCATTCGGCTCTTGTAGCTCCACTATCTACGATTAGGATCATTTCATCGTTTTGAAATGCTAAGTTAGTAAATTTATGATTGATGACTTATTATTTCTGATTATTTGTAAAGAAAATAGGTTCAACCACGTATTTAACGGAATATGGAAGAAGAAGTCCGAAGTCGGAAGACCGAAGTCGGAAGACCGAAGACGGAAGACCGAAAACGTGAGAGTTGAGAGTTGGGAGTTAAGAGTTGAGATACTATTGACAAACCGTCAACCATCAACCGTCAACCGTCAACCGTCAACTGTCAACCGTCAACTGCCAACCGTCAACCGTCAACCGTCAACCGTCAACCGTCAACTGTCAACTGTCAACCGTCAACTGATAACTGAAATAAATCGTTGATCCTTGTTCATTATTCAATTTTCTTTGCTAATTTTGTTTTTAGATTTTGGATTAAAAAGCGGTAATAGCTCAGTTGGTAGAGCATCAGCTTCCCAAGCTGAGGGCCGTGGGTTCGAGTCCCATTTACCGCTCAACGATATGATCTACACATTAGGCGAAACAGTCTATGACATCATATTTGAAGGCGGTAATCCGGTTGCTTCCCGCCCCGGAGGAGCCATGCTCAATAGTGCTGTATCACTGGGCAGAATGAAAGTCCCTGTGGAATTGATCACGGAGTATTCTTCAGATGAAATTGGGAAACTGGTGCATGAGTTCCTAATTGATAATACAGTGGGAACGAGTTATATACACCGTTATAATGATGGTAAAACGGCTGTTTCCATTGCCATCCTGGATGAAAAGCGAAACCCCCATTATAGTTTTTATAAGTTCTATCCTGAAAACAGGCTTACAGGATCTTTTCCTGATATAGATGAAAATGACATCATACTATTTGGCTCTCTGTATTCACTGGATGATAAGATCAAGGTCAGGGTAACCGAATTTCTGCAAATGGCGCGTAATAAGGGAGCCCTTATTATTTATGACCCGAACATCAGAAGTTCAAAATGCTCAAGCCTGGAAGATCTGCCTGACAGGGTCAGAGAAAATATTTTAATGGCTGATATTATCAGGGCATCTGATGAAGACCTGGAGAATATCTTTGGAACAAGCGATGTTAAAGCTTTGTTGAAGCAACAATTGATACCTCCAACCCAGGTGATGATTGTAACACGAGGTGCAATGGCTGTTGACCTTTGGCTAAGGGATAAAATCAGGCGCCTGCCCGTCCGGAAGATTGTGCCGGTAAGCACGATCGGGGCGGGCGACAGCTTCAATGCCGGTTTGATCTATGCATTATACAAAATTGGAGCAACTCCTGTTAATCTGGTGCAACCGGATCCTTTGGAATGGAAAAAAATTGTAAATACCGGGATTGAGTTTGCTGCTGCAGCCTGTATGTCATTTGATAACTATATCCCGGAAAACTTTGCGCAAGATTCAGAACTCCTGTCTAATGTTAGTAAAATCGTTAATCGTTAATCGTTAATCGTTAATCATTAATCTTCAACCAATTTGTTTGAAGCCTTGTGCTGCGTTAGGTTTTGACGTGCAAAAAGTTACCTTAATAAAATTTTTTTTCAATTCCCCAAAGTCCTCTATGTCTTGCAATTAAAGGGATTGAGGAATTCTCATTCTGAAAAAGGGGTTACTTCAAAATTCCAACATATTGACATCTGTAAGATATTTTTATATCTTTATGGCGAAAATAAAGTTCAAGTCCTATTTATCAACCTAAAATCTAAGGAGGAATTCTTATGAAAAAAATTTACACAAGTTTCATGCTGCTCGCTATCTTAATGTTTAGCAGCAATTTATTTGCCGGGGAAGACCCTTTTATTGAATATGAAAAAACCCGGCAACAGATTACCCAGTTTTACGCCACTAATGCCTTTCAGGTCGACATGTGGGATATTGTTTTTCCGGTTACGCGGCCATACTTCATGAAACAGCACAATGATCATCAATATGCCGGGATGATACATAGTTCATCAACCAGGGAAGGTGGATTGCTTACCGATATGATGTATTATGAATGGGAGCTGGGGGCCTGGGAAGAGTTTTTGAAGAGTAAGTATACTTATGACGGGAATCTGTACCTTAGTGAGATCCTTAGCATGGCGATGATTGAAGGCATTTGGGTTAACTCTCAACGGAGTCTGTACACCAATAATGCTTCGGGCCAACACCTCGAGATGTTATTCCAGATATGGAACGCCGATGTCAGGTCGTGGCAAGATATGTGGCACACAACATATACCTACGATGGAAGTGGGAATTTAATCGGAGAGCTTATGGAGATGTGGATGGGAACAGGATGGGAAAATTGGATGAAGATCACCCACACATATGATAACAATCAGTTACAACAGTCCATGCAGGAAAGTTGGGACTTTATGACACAAAACTGGAAAAATTCTACCCTGAATATATACAGCTATTTAGGAAATGGTAATTTGTCTGAAGACCTGCGACAGATCTGGGAGACTACCAGGGCCTGGGTAAATGATGAGATAACTTATTTTCAGTATAATGGCCAGGGCCAGAACCATGAAACTGATATTGACGACTGGGATGGAAGTAGCTGGGTCAATTTCTATCATATTGAGAACACATTTGATGGTAATGGAAATAAAATTGAGGCATTCACAGAGATATGGGAAAACAATGCCTGGGTTAATTACTTTCATGACACAATGATGTATGATGGAAATAATTGGCTTATTGAAATGGTTGTACAGGAATGGGAATCCAATGCCTGGGTGAATGCTATGAAGGTCGTTTACACATATATGCCTGTGGGGATTATTGTCCCCGGTTATGGTACAGCATCGGAAATCCTCTTGTATAATACACCTAATCCTTTCAGTGATCAGACTATCATACATTTCAAGCTTAATGAAAGTTCAAATGTGAATATTACCCTCTGGGACATTACGGGGAAACAGGTAAGAATATTGATCAATCGTCAATTTAATGCCGGTTTGCACGAGGTAACCTGGAATGCAGAAAACAACCAGGGCAGTAAGGTTTCAAATGGGATATATTTCTGCAGATTACAGGCAGGAAATGAAAGTGTGGTGGTGAAAATAATTCTCATGCCGAAAAACTAATAAATTGATAAGCTTAGGATAAGAAATTTCCGTTCTTTACGCTATCTTTGCAATCAATATGGTTCATGTTCCCTTATTCTAACCCTTTCCTCCAAGGGGGAAAGGGTTTTTTTTATCCATTAAGTACTAAATCAATTAGGAATTAGGAATTACGAATTAGGAATTGAAACCACTATGCGGGAATTGAATTGCGACAACATCCAATTTGATCCGCCCAGGCGGATGGTTAGTTTATCTTTTTAAGAGCTTAGTACATTAAAAAAAATATCTTGTCATTTTTGGTAAAGCATTTAAAATTAATAATTTAAAATTTAAAATTCCGGTTTATCCGGGTTAGGGTTTGAGAAAAATATTCTTCATATTAATTGCATTCTTTTTTGTTTGCAAATTGCAGGCTCAGGATTATCCCCGGGACTATTTCCAGCCTCCAGTTGATTTCAGAATATTGCTTTCAGGAACTTTTGGGGAATTGCGTTCAGATCATTTCCACTCAGGTATTGATATTAAAACCAATGGTAAGACAGGCATAAAAGTCTATGCAATTGCCGATGGATATGTTTCCAGGATAAAAGTCTCTGCCTATGGATTTGGGAAAACATTATACATTACGCATCCTAATGGTTTTGTTTCTGTCTATGCACACCTCGGAAGTTTCAAAGAAAGCATTGCCGCTTATGTAAAAAAGGAACATTACAAAAAAGAATCTTTTGAGTTGAATATCTTTCCGGAAAAAGGACTGTTACCGGTTACAAAGGGCGAGGTTGTTGCATATTCCGGAAATACCGGTTCTTCAGCAGGCCCTCACCTGCATTTCGAGATTCGTGAAGAGGACTCACAGATCCCCGTTAACCCATTGTTATTTGGTATAGATGTGAAAGACTATATCCGGCCTAAGATCACCGGGCTAAAGATATATGCTGTTCAGGAGCAAAGTATGATAAATGGTGATTTTAAAGATATTGTTTATGTACCCGAGGGCTGGGGTGAAGAATACAGATTGCCTGGATATGATACGGTGACGGCATGGGGCCGGATTGCCTTTGGTATCCGGACTTATGATCTGCTGAATGATGCCTCCAACAAGAATGGTGTTTACTCGGTTGAGTTATTTATGGAGGATGAAATGATCTGTTCTTATACCCTCGAAAAATTTTCTTTCGACGAATCCAGGTATATTAACAGCTTCATCGACTACAGTGATTTTGTTGAGAAAAAAACACGGTTTCAGCGTACCAAAATCGATCCTAACAATAAACTCAGTATCTATAGTGGTATTAAAAACCATGGAGTCATAAGCATTCATGATTCAACCGTACATAAGTTTGAATTTGTTGTGAAAGATGTAAAAGGAAATACCTCCAGCTTAACTTTTTTTATCCGGGGTAAAGAGGGATCCCATAATAAAAATGAGACTGGCCTTCATCCTGATCAGGAAAATTATTTCAGCTATGACCATGAAAACATCTTTGAAACGGACGATATTATTTTTGAAGCCCCAGCCTATGCTTTTTATGATTCTTTTGCTTTTCATTATGATTCAACTGACAGGGTAGAGGGCGGATTATCAAAAGTATATGTGATCCATGATAAGCATACACCGGTCCATTTATATTGTAAGCTGAGTATCAGGTCTGACCCCATTCCGGAAGAATTAAGGGATAAGGCACTCATCGCCAGCGTAAACGGCGATGGTAAACTGGTATCAGCAGGAGGAAACTTTGAGAATGGTTTTGTAATAACGCGGATAAGGGATTTCGGAGATTTTTGTGTTACTGTTGATACGGTGGCCCCGGAGATCAGACCATTGGATATTTCAAAAAATAAAAACCTGAAAGGCCGGAAATCAGTCCGCATTGTTATAAAAGATGATTTCTCCGGAATTAAAAGTTATGAAGGGACTTTGAATGGGAATTGGATCCTTCTTGAATACGATGCTAAAAATGACCTGCTGGTTTATTATATCGATGAAAGGCTTCAAAAAGGAGATAACCATTTTAAGCTTGAAGTGACCGACCAGAAAGATAACACCTCCATTTACGAAACTCTCTGGGGCGTTGGGGAATAGGACGGAGTTAGTTATTATATAAGAGTCACGGCCACGATAAGCATTCTGTCAGAAAAGTGATCAATCCGGGCCCTTCATAAGCTTCAGAGTCTGAGGCTCATAGCCCTGGCTGTATAGCCTCATGAAATACATTCCCGGGGGGAGCTCTGATCCTGAACCATTGGTACCATCCCATGAGATGGTGTGTTTTCCAAGGCCCTGGGTGCCTTCGAAGAGTTGTCTGACTAGCTGGCCTTGCATGTTGTATATATTTATGCCCAAGTCATGTTTGTTGTTCAGCTCGTAGGCAATTGTAGTGCTGTTGGTGAAAGGATTCGGATAGTTCTGGCTGAGGTCCACGTTCTGAGCAGGCATGGGATTCTCCTTCTGACCGACGGGGACAAGAGATACTGTGACCACCGCTGTATCAGCAGTTACCTGTTCACCGGATGCCATGTCTCCGGTCTTGTAAATGGTTGTGATAAGATACTCAAGAGGGTTAGCTGTGGACCTGATTATGACGTCAGCTTCTATGCCTGGAGTGGTTGTGACCTCTACTTCAGGCTTGGTCTCGGGATCGACCGTCGCGGTATATCTGTGACCGTAGCCCCAGGTTCCGCTGGGCTCAGCCCACATGTTCGCTGGAATGGTGACACCATCGGGGAAAGGAGGTGTCAGAGTTATTCCATCCTCGTTTGTATCTTTAGCGTTCTCATGCTCGGAGGAGACATTAGGTCCGGTCGATGTAGTGTTCTTTCCGAAGTCAGTCATCTCAACCGAGATGAGAGTCGGGTAAAGATCGTCCTGAATTAACGGATCAACACTCAGAGACATAATCAGGTTCTCAGTCGGCGCCCAAGTGGCCTGCCAGGGGCTGGGAGTGTTCAGGTCTTCGGCACGTGCAGCCATCAACTCATATTCTGGATTAGTGAATATCTCGCCGAGGCTAATCATGGCGTTCTCGAACTCAGTTGGCTGAGTCAGTGGGTCGAAAGCGAAATAATCGTGATAAGGTATCGGCGCTGTAGTGTCCCAGTCGAAGACTTTCTTCACAGCGTCGTTGGATAGTTCGAACTCTAAGGTTTCTGGCTGACCGTTGACCATGTAGCTGATGGTCATGTCGGTCTTATACCTGTTCGCAAAGCCGTCGACAACGGCAACTATGCCACTCTCACCGCCAGTAGTATCAGGCGCCATGTAAACGACTTTGAAAGACTTCTCCGCCAAGGTGTCCGGGAAAGGGAGTTGTGTGCCGATGATATTACCAGATTTGATTGGGATTAAATCTTCGATGTTTTGGCTGTAATCAATGAATTTCCAATACCCTTCACCGGCGTGACCCTGAAGATCATTGAGTTCAACAGCTATATTAAGTCCATTGTAACTATCTACAACATTATGATGCTGAACTTGCCTAGTATCCCAGTTGACCTGAGCTGTGTCAACATTCATCACTGCAGTGTCTGAAGCACTCAGAGTGTATTCTGTGTTTTTGAGATTCTTGTTGTCAGAGTTCTGAGGTGGGGGTGTCCTAATCTGGCCCCTCAGTCCCAGACTGAGCGCTAACAAAGTTGCAATTAGAAATGTATTCGCGATAGCTCTCTTCTTTTCAATTGCCATTCAGTTAATTTTGGTGAATCTGTTTCCAAATTTACAAAGAAAACAGGATATTGTAACTGATCGGTACTTAAAGGGCTAAATATTATTTTGATGTGTTGGGAATAAATATAGACTTAGCCAAAAATCCCAAAGGGATTGAACAATAATAACCGTATGCGAAGCGTACGGAAACAAGCGAAACAATAATCAGAACCCCGAATGGGGTTCAACAAACAACACCAATATTTCAAAATCCAGATAATACGGTAAAAAAAAGGAGGTGATTTACAGTTTACAATTTACAATTTACAATTTACAAAGTTGGGGGCGTGAATTACATCGTAAATAGTAAACTGTAAACCGTAAATTGTAAATTAATTTGCCTTCCAGCAGGTATATTTTCCCTTCTCACCGATTAATATCAAACATCATGCCGGGGATAAATACAGACTTACCCGAAAATCCCGAAGGGATTGAACAACAATAACCGTATGCAAAGCATACAGAAACAAGCGAAAGGTTTCACCAGTGGTTATTATTGTAAAACCGCTTCGCGGTTCACGATAGATTGATGAATACCTTTAAGTTCCGAAAGACAATATGGAGAATCCTTTGGCAAAATGCATATTAGGACTTGTTTTTTATTCCTCCAGCACATCAAAATAATATTTAACCTTTTTTTACTTGAAGATAACTATTGAAAACTAATTATTACTACCCTCCTTTCCAGTATAAAAATTTATAATTTTGCCTGCATGGAAGAAATGATCCTGATCCTGGATTTCGGTTCTCAATATACACAGTTAATAGCACGTCGTGTGAGGGAACTAAATGTTTATTGTGAAATACATCCGTTTAACAATATCCCCGGGATATCTGATAATGTCAAAGGAGTAATTATGTCAGGCAGTCCCTTTTCAACCCTGGATAAACAATCTCCTGTCCCTGATCTGTCGGGAATAAGGCAAAAGCTGCCTGTGCTGGGTGTGTGCTATGGCGCACAGTATTTAGCAAAGATGGAAGGTGGTAATGTGATGCCTTCCAGGATACGTGAATACGGGAGAGCAAATCTCTCTTTCATAGATCAAAATTGTGAGTTGGTGAAAGGCATGACTCCCGGTACCCAGGTATGGATGTCGCACGGGGATACGATACTTGAACTACCCCGGGGGTTTCAGATAACCGCCAGTACCACTGATGTGGAAGTGGCAGGCTTCAGTATTGCCGGTGAGCAAACCTATGGTATTCAGTTCCACCCTGAAGTTTACCATACCCTTGAAGGGATGACCCTGTTGAAGAACTTTGTGGTGGATATATGTGGCTGCGCGCAATCGTGGACGCCGGCATCCTTTATTGAAACAACAGTGCATGACCTTAAAGAAATGCTGGGTGATGACAAAGTGTTGCTGGGCCTGTCGGGTGGAGTGGATTCATCGGTTGCGGCTGTCTTGCTTGACAAAGCCATTGGCCAAAATCTGCACTGTATTTTCGTGGATAACGGCCTGTTGCGTAAAAATGAATTTGAATCCGTGCTGAAATCGTATGATGATATGGGCCTGAATGTTCTTGGAGTAGATGCCGGACAACGATTTTATGAGGCGCTTAAAGGTGTTGAAGATCCGGAGGAAAAAAGAAAGATCATCGGCAAGAACTTCATACATGTTTTTGACGAAGAAGCACATAAGATCAAGGACGTGAAATGGCTTGCCCAGGGAACTATTTATCCCGATCGTATTGAATCGGCATCCGTAAAGGGCCCGTCTGCCACCATCAAGTCACACCACAATGTAGGTGGTTTGCCTGACTTCATGAAGCTCTTGGTGGTCGAACCCCTGGGTTCTTTATTCAAGGATGAGGTCAGAAGGATCGGAACAGCACTTGGTATGAAACCGGCGTTGTTGAAGCGCCATCCATTTCCCGGCCCGGGCCTGGGAGTGCGTATTCTGGGTGAAGTAACAGAGGAGAGGGTAAAGATGTTACAGGAGGTGGATCATATCTTTATTGAGGGATTGAAAGAGTACGGTCTTTATGATGAGGTCTGGCAAGCGCTGGCTGTGCTGTTGCCAATCAATTCTGTAGGGGTGATGGGCGATGAACGTACTTATGAAAATGCTGTAGTACTGAGAGCTGTTGGCTCAACCGATGGGATGACGGCTGATTGGTCACAATTGCCATACGATTTTCTGACAAAAATATCCAATGATATCATCAACAAAGTGAAAGGCGTAAACCGGGTAGTTTATGATATCAGCTCCAAGCCACCTGCTACTATAGAGTGGGAGTAATATTCTTTTGGGTTTGACGTTTTTTATTATATTATGCGGATTGTAACTAAAGTGAACTAAAGTAATTTAAAATTAATAATTTAAAATTTAAAATTCCGGTTTACCCGGAATAGCTTATGCTTAAGAAAATCATTGCTTTTATACTGTTGGCTTATTTTATTTCATGTCAGTCTGCTGACAGCTATGGCCAGGTGACCATTCAAAAGTCGGAGGTGGTCAAGGAAATAAATGGCAAACAATACTATGTTCATTTGGTGGAACAGGGACAAACCCTTTATTCCCTATCCAAAGTTTATAATGTATCTATTGATGAGATCATCTTTGAAAATCACGGGGCGGCGGATGGGCT
>DAOWEV010000166.1 GCA_030638325.1 Bacteroidales bacterium | reverse complement strand
TTCAGGCCTGCCTTCCGGGATAATATTTATTTTGTTTACCTCGGTGAAAAGCAAGATACAGGCAGCAGCATCCGGTATTACAGTCAGCTTGGAGAAATATCCCGGGAAGCTATCAACAGAATCTCAGGTATTTCCCTTCAGATGGCTAATGCAAGAACCCTGACAAATTTTGAAGAACTCATCAGGGAGCATGAGGCTATATTATCACAAGTGCTGGGAATCCCGCCGGTAAAAGAAAAACTATTTCACGATTTTGAAGGCGAGGTAAAGTCGCTGGGCGCCTGGGGCGGAGATTTTATCATGACAACCTGGAAAAAATCACGTAACGAACTTGAAAGCTATTTTAGCAACAAAAACCTGAATGTGATCTTTTCTTTCTCGGAGTTATCACTTTAATTTTTGGTAATTGATCGATTAAGCTCCAATACGATTCTCGTTGCATATGAGTTCCAGCGTCAAAATTTCTTGATTATCTTTGTCCTCAGGAAAGAAATCCCGTCATTTTTTGCAAAAACTGAAAGCAGCCTGGAGAAGCCCCTCCAACATCGCCCTGATCAAATACTGGGGTAAGAAAGGAATGCAGGTTCCTGCTAACCCGTCGTTCAGCATGACTTTGAGGAACTCGTTTACTGAGACATTCGTGACTTGCCACCACAAAGGGGATCGACACGGAATACCGCTTGAATTTTTATTTGATGGAAACAAGGAAGACATTTTTGAAAAGAAGATCGCTGAATATTTCTTAGGCATTACCGGGCATCTTCCTTTCATTGATACAATGGCCTGGCACATTCAGAGCAGCAATACCTTCCCGCATTCCTCCGGCATCGCCTCCTCTGCATCCGGCATCAGCGCCCTGGTACTGTGTCTGCTGACCATTGAAAATGAGCTCACTGGAAAATTCACAGATCAGGATGAATTCTTTAAGAGAGCTTCCTTCCTGTCCCGTCTCGGCTCCGGAAGTGCATGCCGGTCGGTGTATGGAGGCTTTGCGTTGTGGGGGAAAACCGCACTGGTGAATGATGCCACCAATGAGATGGCCATTCCTGCAATGCACCTGGTGCATGAGAATTTCCAGGATGTAAAGAATGCTATCCTGATTGTCAGTTCTCATAAAAAGCCGATTTCGAGCAGGACCGGGCATGGCCTGATGACAAACCATTCATTTGCTTCCCGGAGATATCTCCAGGCTGAGAAAAACCTGGAAAGCCTGCTGGCAGGAATGAAAGAGGGTGACTGGGATGTCTTTGTAAGGATCGTTGAAACAGAAGCGCTCTCTTTACATGCCATGATGATGACTTCGGAACCTTCATACATCCTTATGGAGCCCAATACTTTAAATATCATTGATAAGATCAGGAAATTCAGGAAGGATAGCGGTATTCCGGCATGCTTTACACTCGATGCAGGCCCTAATATACATTTGCTATATCCCGGCAGCAGCTATGGTGAGGTCAGGGAATTTATTACACAGGAATTATTAGTATCTTGCGAGCGAAACCAATGGATCGATGACGGTATTGGCGAAGGGCCGGTTAGCCTGTAGCGTGGAACTTGTAGCTTTGTAATATTATAATATGATAAGTAAGCAGGAAGTATATTACGCAAAAATCATGCTTTTCGGAGAATACAGTGTTATCTGTGATTCGATGGCGCTAACCATCCCGTATGCGCATTTCAAAGGAGAACTGAGTTTCATCAATGACGAGAGATTTTCGGATTACTATTTTGCACAAACCTCTAATAAATACCTTGCTGAATATCTTGAATACCTGAAGGAGTTAAAACAGAAAGGACAATTGAAATTCAAATTTGACCTGGAACGGTTTGAAGATGATATTAATAGAGGTCTATATTTCGAATCCACTATCCCTCAGGGTTATGGTATCGGAAGCTCCGGTGCATTATGTGCTGCACTGTATAATAATTATGCCGTAAATGGGATTGTACAGAAACGATTTCTCACCCCTGATGATATTTCTCTTCTGAAAAATATCTTCAGCCAGATGGAGTCATATTTTCATGGCATCAGCTCGGGGATCGATCCCCTGTTGAGCTTCATAAAATATCCTCTTCTTGTCAAAAGCACGTATGATATTCAGTCAGTGGGGATTCCACGCAATAAGTTTGAAAAAGGGGGGGCGATATTCCTGGTCAATACAGGCAAACCCGGCATGACCGGCCCACTTGTGAAACAGTTTTTCAAGCGATGTAGCGAAGAAAATTTTAAACAACTGGTTGATGATGAGCTGATCCCTGTCAATAATGCCTGTATCAATGCTTTGTTGGGTGGTGAGATGAAAACCTTCTTCAAGCATCTTGAACAGTTATCCAGGTTTCAGCTCACACATTTCAAATCAACGATCCCGGATGGTTATGAGCATGTCTGGGAACATGGTTTGCAAACCCATAAATACCTGATCAAGCTCTGCGGTTCGGGCGGAGGTGGTTTTCTACTGGGGTTTACCGATAACTATGACCACGCCCGGGATGAGCTGAAAAAACTGAATATCGATCCTATCCTGGTGTATTTGAATATATAATACTCAATACTCAAATCCCAAAAGCCAAACGGTTTATAGTGTATTGTTTGGGTTTTGAATATTGATTTTTGGAATTTATTTGGAATTTAGAGTTTGGAATTTGGAGTTTCATAATGAAATGATTATAAGTCTTTAATTCTTAACGAGCATAAGGCTGCAAACAAATCGTTAATTAATACTTGATCCGTCTGCAATGATGTCGAAACCAAATATTAGAAACCTTGGAGTTGAGGACCTTCAGAGGTTTTTCGTTGAGATGGGTGAAAAGCCCTTCCGGGCGAAGCAGGTACAGGAATGGCTTTGGAAGAAGTCTGCCCGCTCCTTTGATGAGATGACCAATATTTCATTGGGAACACGGCAATTGCTTAAAGATCATTTTGATTTTCCGGTGGTTCAGATAGACCAGCAGCAAAAAAGTTCGGATGGAACTATTAAAATTTCCTTCAGACTTCATGATGGCCACATTGTAGAAGGGGTCCTGATCCCCACAAGTAAGCGGATGACGGCTTGTATTTCTTCACAGGTCGGATGCAACCTGGCATGTACTTTTTGTGCAACAGGCATGATCAGGTATGTCAGGAACCTGGAATTTGATGAGATCTACGACCAGGTGGCGATCATTGGTGAAATGGCCATGAAAGAACACTCCATACCCTTGTCAAGTATCGTTTATATGGGCATGGGCGAACCTTTGCTGAATTATCATAACGTGCTCAGGTCGGTTCAGAAGATCACCTCACCGGACGGACTGGGCATGTCACCCCAACGAATCACCATTTCATCCGTTGGGATTGCCCCCATGATCAAACAATTGGGTAAGGATAAGGTGAAGTTCAATTTTGCCCTGTCGTTGCATGTTGCCAATGACGAAAAGAGAAATGAGATCATTCCATATAACCGCAGAAGTTCTATTCAGGATCTGATCGATGCGATGCAGTATTTTTATCAGGAAACACACGTCAGACCTACTATCGAGTATTTGATGCTACGCGATTTTAACGATTCTGCCATGGATGCCAGGGAACTGGCCGACTTTTGTAAGAACTTTCCGGTTAAGGTGAACCTGATACGGTATAACCCGGTTGAATCATCTCCTTTCCTGGATTCGGGTGAAGAAAAGATCAATGAATTCAGAGAATACTTAGAAAAACTGAATATTATTGTGAATATCAGAAAAAGCCGCGGCCAGGATATAGATGCAGCTTGCGGACAGCTTGCCAATAAGATATTAAACAAGAACAACCTAAAAATTAGTGATCTATTATGAATACTGCAACATTTAAACTATCCGGGAATATTGTTGACATTGTACAACAAAAGATCTTTCCCGGAACCCTTCAGGTAGAAAATGGTATCATTGTATCGATTAAGGAAGAAGCAGTCGATGAATCGAATTACATTCTTCCGGGGCTGATCGATTCACATATTCATATCGAAAGTTCCATGCTGATCCCTTCTGAGTTTGCCCGTTTGGCAGTGGTGCACGGTACCGTGGCAACGGTATCAGACCCGCACGAAATTGGCAATGTGCTGGGAATAGACGGTATCAGGTTCATGATCAGGAATGGATTGAAAACCCATTTTAAATTTTATTTTGGAGCTTCTTCATGTGTTCCGGCAACTACTTTTGAGACTGCAGGAGCCAATATTGGTGTGGATGGAATGGATGAACTGCTCCAAATGAATGAGATCAAATATATGTCGGAGATGATGAACTACCCCGGGGTTCTTTCCGGTGATCCGGAGGTGATGGCGAAAATTGCAGTGGCCCGGAAATACAACAAGCCTGTAGATGGACATGCTCCCGGCCTCAGGGGAGATGATGCCAGGAGATATATCGAAGCAGGAATATCAACCGACCATGAATGTTTTACTATCGAAGAAGCGCTGGATAAGCTCCGCTATGGTATGAAAATTCTGATCAGGGAAGGCAGCGCAGCAAAAAATTTTGAGGCCCTCGTCGACCTGCTGCAGGACCATGCCGATCATGTCATGTTCTGTTCTGACGACAGACACCCCAATGATCTTGTAAAAGAACACGTTAACAGTTTTGTGAAAAGAGCTGTTGGGAAAGGGTATGATCCGCTGAGGGTTCTCAGAAGCTGCATTTATAATCCTGTTAAACATTACAAGCTGGATGTTGGCCTGCTCCAGGCAGGGGATGATGCTGATCTGATCGTGGTGAATGATCTTTATGATTTTGACGTGCTGCAAACTTATATCAGGGGCCGGAAAGTTGCAGAAAACGGAAAAACTTTGCTTGATTCTGTAATTGAGCAGCCTCACAACAAATTTCATGCTGAAAAACTGACTGCAGAAGATATCCGGCTTATTCCTGAGTCTGAGCACATCAGGGTGATAGAGGCGATGGATGGACAGCTTATTACGCACAGCCTTTCTGAAGCCATCAGAACCGATCATAATAACGCCATCAGCGATACAGCTAAAGATGTTTTGAAACTGGTTGTCCTGAACCGTTACCAACCGGCAAAACCGGCAGTCGCTTTCATAAAAAGTTTTGGCCTGAAGCGGGGTGCAATCGCATCTTCAGTGGCTCATGACATCCATAATATTATCGCTGTGGGTACATCAGATAAAGAAATTGTTGAAGCCATCAACCTGCTTGTTGAGTGTAAAGGTGGTATATCACTGGTGGATGGTCCGGAAAATATGGTGATACCTCTTCATGTTGCGGGCCTTATGTCGACCCATGATGGCTATCAGGTAGCCAGCTTATATGATGCGATTGATAAAAAAGCGAAATCGCTGGGATCATCATTAAATGCTCCTTTTATGACACTTTCATTTATGGCTTTGCTGGTGATCCCTGATCTGAAACTGAGCGACAAAGGACTGTTTGATGGCAGGAGATTTCAATTCACCAGCGTGTTCCGAAATTAAATATATCTACATATTTATTTGATTTGGATATAATTTTTTTATATTTGCAAAAATATTTGTTATGACTAAAAAGAAACTTGATGCTGCAAAGCTAGATATGGCTGCCAGTAAACTGCGGGCTATGGCCCACCCCATGCGTCTTGCTATCATAGATATGCTCGATGATAATAAAAAGATGAGTGTTACCAGTATTTACACCAAACTAAATATTGAGCAGGCATCTGCATCACATCATCTGAACATATTGAAGGGTAAAGGGATCCTCGTTTCTCAAAGAGATGGTAAAAAGATCTATTATTCTTTAAAAAGTAATGTGTTGACGGAGATCATCGACTGCATCAACAGGTGTAATGTTGAGGATTAAGGAATAAACCATTCTTCCTGGATATCCCAGTTGGCCCTGACATCAATCTCTTTCTTGTAATAGAATACCTGTTCGGGCTGCAGGTGCTGAAGATAGTCTCCCGTATCCCATTTGCCATTGCCATTCCTGTCATGGATGGCCTTGATCAAATATTTTCCGGGCAGGAGGTAATGGAAAGTGAATAATCCCGGAGTCTTGATGATCTTTTTCCGGAGTATCTTTTCCCGAGAGTCCAGGATTTGTATGATATACTGTCCTTGCGATACGGAAAAATCAACATTCAGATTGAAGGTGCCATAATCATTTTCAGCATTGGTTTTGAATGAAACGATGTTTGTGTCATTGGAAACCCCCCTGATATCAGTAAATGTCGTGTCGGGAATGATCAGTTGGTATGATTCTGATCCCTGCAAGGTATGATCAATAACAGCGTGTCTTTGGATGCTGTCGGTGAATATTAAAGCCGGTAACAAAGTATCATTCCCTTCGAGCAACATTATCTTTTCAGGATAATAGCGCTCAACGGGACGGGAAAAGCTTAGTTTCAGCTTGGTGTTCGGTACTGCTTTTCGTGATTTGGTGTTGTTACTTATTTTCAGCGTCTCTTTCTTTTGAATTTTCTTTTTATCACGACGACTAACTTGCCTTTCCCTGTACATGAAAGAAACAGTGTCCAGAACAACAGTATCACATTTGACTTCCAGGATCAGGGTGTCTAAAACAGGGAACCTTAAATAATAAGTAAGAGAATCTCTGAGAAAGCCATATTCTTCAAGCTTCCAACCTGGTGTGAGTACCGTATCGACGGGTGAAATAATGATATTTTGTGCCGGATATTTGAATGTGAAAATAATCTCGTCTTTCTTTATCAGATCACTGAATGTCAATCGTTGAATAGAATCAAATTCATCAAACATTAGCATAGAATAATAGTTTTCAGGCAGGGCAAATTTCTCAGGAAATTCAATTTGGGCTTCAGCATCAACAGTATCCCGGAGTGCTGTATCTTGCAATACAGGACCCATGTATTCAGGGTATATCAGCGAGTCAATAAATGCAATTCTCTCATTTGGAAGATCATACCGGTAATTATTATTGGCATCAGCGAGGGCAAAAATCTTAAAGGGTTCATCTTTTAAATTGTTCAATTGGAAGTGACCCTCTTTATCTGTTCTGGTCGCGCTTACCGGCCGTACTAATAATGGTAAAGAGTCAAGTGGAACCGTATCGTTGTTATCGGTATACAGCAACACCAGGACCTCCTTTTCAGCTTTCAGATCGAAGCCATTCAATACCTCGCCCCTAACAGAAAGAGAGTCTATCTCGGGGCCTGTAGAAAAAACAAACTCATAATTTGTCTTGGGATTTTGTTCGGTGATATCAATAATAGCATTTCCGAAATAAATAGTATAGGTAGTATTTTCTTTTAGCTCTTCTTGAAATACAATATGAAGAGACTTGCCCTTTGTCTTATATTTAGCATTTGTTTCCAGGGGCGGAGAAAAAAAGATCTCCCCCATAGGGTTTTTGAGGTCGATAAACTCATCAAAACTGATGACAATTTGTTGATCACTGAAGAAAATGGAATAATTTTCAGGCTTAGACTCTTTGACCTGTGGTGGAGTCTCATCTTTCGGGCCTCCGGTAGGCGCTACCGGATGGGCGCAATGGGATACCAGGAATACAAATATGCTTATTCCTGTCAATAAAACAAATATCCTGAATAGAAGATTCAATTTCATTGGACAATCATTCTTATGCAAAGATGGCAAGAATTTCATTCGCTTCTACCATATCTAAGCTGATTTATTCATAACGCAGCACAAGACTGCAATCAATACCAGCACCATAGCCCAGCAAAACGGATTTCGAAATAAAAACTTGTCAGAAAAACAAAGTTTTACGGAGTAATAGCATAACGCACTAAAGGGCCAGTCGGACCCCGAAAGCTTTCGGGGGAAGTCGGAAGTTGGGTGATGAGAGTTGAGGGACTGAGGGACGGAGAGACTGAGGGACGGAGAGAGAGATGAGAGTTGAGAGATGGAAGACCGAAGTCGGAAGTCCGAAGACGGGAACAGTTGACATGTGACAAAATACTGAAGACAGGGGTTAAAGTCGAATTGATGAGGAATGAATTCAG
>DAOWEV010000172.1 GCA_030638325.1 Bacteroidales bacterium | reverse complement strand
GAATTGACTCTTCCGAAAAGATCCAAGGCGGTCATGTAATCCTTCACATTGTTGCCATGGCAGGTCTTGTTGATGATCTCCAGCAGGTCATCCTTATTAATCAGCAGCTTCCTGAGATTAAAGAGCCGTGATGTGGCCAATTGGTCGCAATCTTCAGCGATGCAGCGATCCGGATCCTTGTCGAAGATCTCAAGGTATAGCAGGACTGCCTTATCTTTCAGGTCAGGAGCACCGGTACTACCTAGTTTTTTAATGTTATCCGGTTCTTTTGCCAGAATATATTCTTCATCCGTAAACAATTCCCATAGCGGATACTGCACATCCTGTGTCTTTCTGAATTTACCGTATGGCGGTTCAACAGGGTCCTGATAAACCCTGTAATGAAGAAGGGTCATGTCAGGAATGGTTATCAGGTGCCCCAGTGAAGTTACACCGCATCCTTTTGTAATGCTAACACTGTCATTCAGGTTTGAACTGAGTTTTATACCACAAACGATGCCAATGCCAAGGAGATTACGACGTGTTGCGAGATCCTGCTTGTTAAGGAACTCCACAACATCATTCAGGTTCTTAGCGGTTAAAACCTGGTTTTCTTCGAATACGGGATATTGCGCTATAGGATTCATATTATTGTGTTTTATCAGATCCAATACTTGTTTGTCCGAGAATCAAAGGATTTTCATCTTCATCCTCTACACAATCGTGCAGGGTGGCTTCCGGATAAATACTTTTGATCTCTGTAAGTGCTTTGATAAGTAGTTTATGAATGGCCGGGGTGACTTTATTCTTACACTTGGCGGATAGCCAGGGTTTAAATGCTTTTTCAAATTTCATCATGTCTGCCTGGTCTACCCAACAGATCTTTACATGGACATGGGCCGGGGCTTCCAGGCGGGCAGTGTGCTCAAAGTGTCTTCTGAAGTCTATGTTGCTGAAGCGTTCAAGCCATGCCGGCAACACCAGTGTCATGCGGAAAGAATATGGGTCTTTCAGTCCCGGGCAATTCGTGCAGTCTTCATCAAGACAAACCTGCATTAAAGCATAGTCCTCATTGGGAGGCCGCAGGAGGATATGTTCTATCAGGTGAAAGCCTTCCTCATCGATAAGAGCGATTAATTCTTTTAGTTTGTCGTTTCTAATTGATGGAGTGTCAAAAAACGGCGACCGGCCGATGATCTCTCCGTTTTTGGCTCTGAGCCTGTAATAAAAAGTGTTGTCCTCTGCTACAAGTAATTCATAGTTCTCAAATTCGGTGCCATTGGCCAGAACTGATTCAATGCCGTTTATACAATTATGTTTGGCAGTGTATCCTTCGCTTTGCAATAATACGTTGCCGGCAATGCCAAAATGGAAGTACCATTGCCCGTCGATGCCTTTAAAAATTTTATATTTACCGGTGAACTCCTCAGCATTGAGATGCCTTCTGTCAAATCGGGAGATGCCGGTCAGGCGGGCAAGGCGTTTGAGATAACCAGAAACATTGAAGCCGAAGGTGGTTTCCGATCCCCACAGGCCTTTACACATGGCGTAATTATATGCTCTTCCACGATTGGCACTGATGTCAGGATAATCTCGGAGGAACAGGACTTTGTCGAAGATCAGTTTTTCCGGTGCAATGGGCCCCTGCATTTTATACATAAGCAGCACGTAATCGGTAAACTGCTCTGCAAAACGGCCCATCAGGTGATCCAGGAAACGATTGCGCCTGTCTTCAAAGGTTGCCTTGTCTTCAGTATATGCTGTGAGCGATTCTACAAAAGCATTTCCTTTATCCTTTGCAAAATTTATCCATTCCGTTTTATAGCTACTGAAGTCATCAATGTCGGATGAGATCCCGGAACTAAACTCCTCAATGAGTTTATATATCTCAGGTACCTGGTCACGCAGGTGGTCCAGGCTTGCGGGAGAAGCATCAGGGATATTATACAATAACTGGAAGAAATAGGTTTTCCTGATGGAAGAATCAATACTGAAAAGATCGCCGATATGACGCAGTTGCGCCAGGTAGTTTGCAAGCAACTGGTCGAAAAGGCTCAGGTAGGCTTTGAGCTGTTTAGCCTGTGCTTTGCGTTTATCATCAACAATTCCCGGAATCCCTTTACTCCCTGTCCCGTATATCAACGGAAGGTCTTCCTGTATGGGTATATAATCGGCCACATCAAGGAACTTTCCCTCCGGGAAGGGAAGGTCATATTTATCTTTCTTCAGCTTCGCTGTCCGTACATCATGTTCCAGTTCCTTCAGGTATTTTTCCAGTTGATCTTTTTCGGAATAATAGGGGATGAGCCCTTTGTAGAAGGTCAGCACCGAAGTGGGGTGATGGAGGCGTGGTGCCCGCCCTTTTCCTAACACCAGCACCCATTCTTCTCCATTGTTGATTACCTCACCGAGATAAGAACTGGCAATACGAATTTTTCTGATCGCCTGCACACCCTCTATATCCATGATAATGTTAATGAGGTCCGACACATGGATCTCTGTTGGGATTTCAGATCTTTTGAGTTCGTCATCCTTGATGAAACCATGATCCAGGACAGGCCCTTCAAAGATCTTGTCGGGAGTGATGCTTTCATCAAGCATATCTTTCAGACTGTAAAACTTAAGGTCGGGGGCCAGAAATTTTCCGACCTCAAAGAGGATCTGTGCATGGACTTTTTCAACCTCCGCACCGGTGGTCACCTCCACATCAGCACAGAGCGCAATGTCTTCAATGTCAATAGCGTTAATGTTTTTGTAATCTTCACACAGGTTTCTTGTTGCATGCAGTTTCTTTAACGCCGATTCTGCGACAAGAATGGCCTTCCCGGCTTTCCGGCTATATAATTTAAAGATTTTTTCAGCACCGCCACCATTTAAATAGGTGATGATCTTGGTTTTAATCTGTTGCTTTTCAGCAAGTGTTTTTGCTGCTGAATCATCGATGATGAAGTTCAGTGGTATTTTAAGTGTATCACCATTCTTTTTAACGACGATCGCAGACTTGTGGAGGTCGCAACAGTCGTCGAACCCAATATAAATAAAACTGTCGTAGGTCCATTTCGAAGGATCTGTATTTCTTCCAAAGAAATAATCCCAGGAGGGCAGGTTTGCTATGAAATCGATCTTGTCATAAGCAAGTTCGTAGCTGTAATCATTCAGGTCCCCGTCAATCAGGTCGTTATCAAGTTCTAGTGTGATGTTGTACAGTCCCTTGATGGTGAGTGTTTTGTAGCCGGGTTTTTCTGTAAATTTCAACTTACTCGCCTTGCAGTCAATGTAGAGGTCTTCTTCCTGTTTTTCTGCGGTCTGGATCCATGCATTTTTCACCCCTTCTATATCAATCAGAATTTTTCGGAAATCATTGATCGTTAACGGGTTGTTGGTAAGGATCTCCCGAGCTGAATACAATGTATGCTGTATTTCCTCTCCCTTCCTGGTTTTTAGCAGGTCTTTCATTTCGAAAGATGTCCGGTATCCCAGGTCAGTGATCGCATAGCATAGCAATTCCAGAATGGTGATGCCCGGATCGTGTATATTGTAATCGGTCCAGACTTTACTTGACAGTTTTTCGATATACTCCACTCCCGTCTTCCGGAGAAGATCATAATCAGTTGCCTTGTTCAGGCCCGTTTTAACTATGTAATTATTTGTTGCCAATTTATTCAGATATCTCTTTTATTTTGTGTTCTTTTTTATAGTCCTTATCGTTGAGGGTCACAAATGCTGAGCGTGCCGTGGTAGGGAGTACCAACTCTATATTGTAGTCTTCAATCACATTATTAATATACCTGTGCATCATAAAATCCTTCACGTAATCCACGTAATAAAGCTCTTCCACGAAGTCGATAAGTGTGGATCTGTGAAGCCTGTTACCCAGTGTGATCTCCTTGCCTTCGGCATAGGCCCATGGTGAAAGATGCTGTTTTATGTCTTCATTCAGCTGTTTTTCATAAAAGCCCCTGTCAGCATATTGTTGATGGAACTCCACCTCAAACTCAAGCTGGATCTGTTCATACAGGGGATTCAATACCTTCAGGTTTTCTGCGGCAAAGGTTGAGATCCTGTTTTTGATAAATTTTTCAATATCCAGTATCCTGGCTTTTGTCACCTTCGGCTCATATGGATTAATTGCATATTGGTTGTATGTGGTTGGTATAAGGATGAGGGTGACATAACCCGGAGCAAATTCAGCATCAAGCGTAGTGCCCAGTGATTGATAATACCCATATGCGGTATGATTGATGCATTTCGCTTTATAAATGTCGGGGAACGCTTGCAGGATGAGCCGTTCATAATCCCAAACGCTGATACCTCTGGATTTATGCCGCAAACGTTCTGCTGTCCGCAGGTAAAAATCATTGGAATTTTCCTGCATCTTGCCCCCGAAGCTTGCATAGGGTTGGCTTACCGATTTGATCTTTTCATCTTTTACCTTAAGCTTGGCAATGGTGCCGGCCGGCAGCGGTACTGATGTCCTTGACGGGTCATTATTCTTATCCTTGAATTCAGTAAGCAAAGCCTGCGGATGGATATCGATGATCTGACAGGCAGCAGCCGTATTTTTTTCAATGGCACCCATGATATAAATGCGCGACCCGGGCAGTATGTAATTACTGTCTGTGGCTTCTTTTGGAATGGAAAGGCTGAGTATGCCTGTGGTCGTGAGGTTCCTGGTGTTGTCTGCAAGGACTTCGTTACTCAGGAATTGCACCCATTTATCATCCGCAAGGTAAAACCATATAACCTCCTGCTGTTGTAATTCGGGATCCTCACTGCCTTCAGCTACTTTGAACAGAATGTTAATAGAAGCAGGAACGTCAAGGTCTTTTAATCCAATGATCAACTGGCCGTTGTGCTCAATAATTGTTGTATCAGCACTTTCATGATTATATTGCGGAAGCAGGAATAGTGTTTCAATGTGCAGGTGTGGATGCAACTCATGATACCCGAATGGATGTACCTGGTATAATCTGCCAGGGTTATTTTGGTACTGAGATTTTGTCGCACTATCAAATTTGATGTCCGCCCCGGATTCAAAGAAAAGGGAAAAATCCGAAAGGACAGGAGTATATGGTGTATTGGGAAGATCAAAGGTGTATAATTCCGGATCGGTAGCTTTAATTGCCCCTGCTGATTGTTTGATGGCTTCTTCAGCATACTTCTTGGGATAGGCCTTATGACCGAATGCAAAGCCATTGTTGTTATCCAATTCTATTTTAATATACCCGCCCTTACTACTGATGTCGAATTTTTCAGATGTTTCATCTACCGGTGATACATTCCAATCTGCATTTTCGTGAAATAGAATATTTAAATCCGCTTTTTTGGTTGCTTCACTTTGAAATAGAATTCTATCTGTTTCATTTTTAGCAGTTTTATCTGTCCAGATACCATTTTGTAACGTGAAGAAGTTTACTTTGAAGCTATCAATTGAAATGCTACTATCGAGTAAATTATAATATGATGCCAGGTCTTCTTCAGGCAAGTTATTCCATTTCCCATTTATTGTTAAGTTGGTCAATTTACTGTTAAAGATAGTACTGCTTCCAATGATCAGGGATGAACCTACTTTTGGGTTGGAGCCAAAAGGCATAAAGGGTTTGGACGGGTCAATGACCACCTGGTCGTTTTGCAGGGTGAAATCGCTTTTGCTTTCTGCGCTTACAGTGATCGTAGCCGATTTCATGACTACATTTCTCAGGAAGTTGTATGCTGAAGGTTTATTTTTGGTATTCAAACATTCGACAAAGACACCCGGAGTATTCTGATTAAAACGCATATCATGCAGTTTTGCATCCAGTTTGACGACAGGCGGGTCTGAGGCATTCAGTATAAGGTTCAGCCTGATGGTGTCCTTATAAATATATATACCGGCTTTCTTGCCGAAATCACTTTTCTTTTCAACGGCGACAAGCTGGTGTTTGCGCTCTATCCAGCCCTTTTCTCCTGAAAGCAGTATTCGTAATTCCGAATTACTGACATGATCTGTAATGCCTATGGTGCCTGACTCGCATGTTATGTCTATGGTGATCTTGCGTTGCCCCTCTTTTAACAAAAGAATTTCGGCGGTGATCATAAAGCCAGGGCTGGCATCAGGCATGCTGCGTGTTTCAGTATCTGCCGATTGAAACTCTCCGAATGGCTTCCACTTGCCGGGATCTTCTTCAAATTCGGCTCCAATGCCATCGGCAGAATTAGCAACAGGGCAAGCAAAAATGTGATATTTGTGCTGCTTGCCGATATAAATGTTTCTGATCGTATCGATCTGTGCCTTGTTGATGATGCTTTCTTCCCGGGTATGGAAGAGGATCTCTTTCCCAAGCGAATCTTTTCCTGCTGATAAGGCAGTGTCTTTTTTGACCTTATGTTTATCAACTCCTTTGGCCGGTTCAAATATGATGTGTGCCTTATCTGCTACCGCCGGAAGGTAGTCAAGCTGTAATACATCTTTCAGGTAGAAGTCGAGATGCCTGGCAGTGATGGTATTGATTTCATCCTGTGCATACCTGAAGAGGTTCAGGAAGGCAAGCAGTAAGCCGATGTGTGGTTCATGGCTTGCATAGTTATTCAGAATGTCATCAATATATGCATCAGTCCTTTTGGCCAGCCGCTTGAAGGAAGAGGTGATCCTTTCCAGTGATTTGATGAGGAATGATTGGCTGTACTTTGCTTTTTGGGCAATATTGCCTGTGGGTTCGTAAACATCACTCTTTTCAATAGCCGTGAAGTAGTTGCTCCAGGCAGCATATGGTTCACCCGCACTTTCATTGATAAACCTGAACCAATCGGACGAAAACCCTTTGCTTTGCAGAATATTTTCAGCAGGAAGTATGGAGAAGGAACTATTTTGTGTGAAATGATCCGGGTTGACGAGATTGATATCGACAGCCTTCTTATAATACGACACTACCCTCAGAAGCTCGAGCGAAAGGGTGGAACTGATCTCCTTGAGCAGATCTTCATGGATCAGGAGTTCCGGCAAGCTGTTTTTGCTCCACATTTCCATCTTGTACATAAGAGTGAACAGGAGGTCAAACTGGCTCTTCAGTGGTTTTTTATAAGGAGGCCCGGCAGAAATATCTTCAGATATCTGCATAAATGCTCCGATGGCCTTTTTAATGTCGAAGGTGGCAATGTCGGCCAGGCGGCTTGCTATATTGTCTCTGAAGAACACTTCCCAGGTCCCGTCGGCTTTGTTGTCGAGCTGGTAGTAGCTCAGTTCACCTGAATATTGTTTGATAAAGGCCAACAAATCCAGCATGTTTTTTTCATCAACCTTAGCGTAATCCGGGTTCAGCGATACCGGAAACCTGTCTCCATGGCTGGTGCCACCTCTTATAAGTGGATTTGTATGTGCACAGTCCTTACTCATTGTTTATTTCGGTTCCTTCGTTCAAATAAAAGGGGTAAACATAATTGAAGCGTGAATTGGTGCCTTTGATCATATAATTCACTGTGATCATGATCTTGCCCTCGTTTTTAAAAGTTTCCAGGTCGATATCTATCAGCTTGATCCTGGGCTCATAATAGATGATTGCATCCCTTACCAGTGTTTCCAGGTGCGTGAGCATGGTAAGCGTGACCGGCTCAAACAGCAGTTCTATAAGATTGCAACCGTACATGGGTTGCATAACGCGTTCCCCAATTATGGTTGACAGCAGTATATTCAGGCTGCTGTTGATATCTTCCACATCGGAGATCAGCGACACAGTGCCGGTTTCTGTACTGAATTCCGGAGGGAAACCCCATCCGGTACCAAGAAACGATTTATCTTTTATTTCGTCCATAATTTCAACCGATTAATACTGTTGGACAGCCGGCAACTATTGTCCCGCCATGTGCTGTTGAATCACCCATGCGTACCGCGGGGACTCCGCCTATAAGCACAGTTGTGGATCCCGGTAATAGGGTGTCGGGAGGGCCTGTGCAGGTGGCGATATCTCCTGCCACTGCAGCTGGCATGCCAGCAATCAATACGGTGGGCACCCCAGGCCCGATGATCGGCCCACCCACATGGGGCACTGGCCCCGGGTTTACAAGTGGGCATATGTGCATATCACCTATTCTTGCAGCAGCTTGTCCCATATTAATTTATTTGTACTAATGATCCATTTATTATTGTAGAGCCTGAAGAGGATAATTCAGCACCTGCTGCCCCTTCCGCTGTTAATTGAGCATTGGCAGTTATATTGATGTTGGTTCCCTCCAGGTTAATATCGCCTGTTGCAGAGATATTGATGTCTCCTGGGCTTTCCAGTGTGACTCCCGAAGAATCAAGTGTATATGTATTACCATTCTCATCAACGATGCTGATCTTGCCTTCATCATCGGAAAGGGTGATGATATTGCCATTAGGTGTTTCCAATACCATGCTGATCTGATCATCATTGAACCAAACTTTCATGCCCGATCTTGTGACGAAACCTTTTTCATGGTTGTCGTCAGAGTTTTCACATGGTGCCGGCTTTGCAGAGCTGAACAGTGTGCCGAGCACCATGGGGCTACGCGGGTCGTCATTAATAAAGCCCACCACCACTTCGTCACCGATCTCCGGCCTGAAGAAGGACCCACGGTTATCACCGGCATCCAGGGTGGCGATCCTGGCCCATATCCCTTCCTCATTATTGTCGATGGTGGGAATCTTTACCCTGATTCTGTGTTCCCCATCAGGGTCGCCTTCGATGGCCGTGACCACACCAATCTCCAGTCCATGGACAGGAGGCAGCAATCCACCAGCCTGTGATTCGGCTACCCTGAATTTCTCATGAAAATATTTCTCATCATAGCCAAGTTGTGCATCCACTGACCAGGTACCCTGGTCAATTTCGTGCTTGACACCCCAGACCAGGGTTTTCCCGTTCATGCGGCCACCCAGGCCCTGTATGTCGAGGACTACACCCGGCTTTATATTAGCAGTGCCAATGAATTTTGCACGACCGCGCACTTTACTGTTCGCGATCTTGTGTTGCCTGGCAGTAGCCCAGGTTTCCAGTTCATTCTCTTCCCTGAGCCCGGTATGTTTCAGTAATTCTTTCTCATATCCCGCATCTCCGGCAAGTTCACGGGCGTCTTTATTGCCGATATCTGCTTCGTCGATGTTTTCATTTTCGCTGACAAACGGCTCCTGGCTGCTGAAATCCCAGCCCTTGCTTTCCGTTGTTTCCGATTGTTTCCTCGCATCCAGGATTCCATCGAATTCTACCATGGTTGCACCATAGACTACGCTGAACGCTTCAGCAGCCGTAACATCAGGTTTTACCATGATGAGCTTGCCGTCATCGGGCAGCAACAACATGTTGTTGGCTTCTGCACGCATCACTGCGAAATCCCAGTCGGTACTGTGATACTGAACCATCTGTTTATGTGTGACGCCAGTAGTCTCCACTTCACTTTCCAGGCCATATTCGTTGATGATCTCTTCAAGGATGTCAGAATCATTAAGGTCTTCGAAATATTTATTTTTCCGGCCAAGGGTCATCTTATAGGCGGCATCTCTGCATTCCACGATCAGTGCCGGGTTGCTGTTTTCCCTTACCCTTAACCTCTGGGCAACGATGATACCTTTGAAAATAGTGCTATTATCCTGCTGGTATCCGGCTTTGATCTCTATCTCATTACCAGGTACAAAATATTCGGAGTTGCTCCATTCAAATGACTCGGCTGAGGGGTCACCATCCAGGATAGCGATCTTTGCATTGCTGATCGTGTTAAACTCCTTACTGACAACAATACTTCTTACAGGAATAGATAATGGGATTGCATTTCCGTTTATCAGTATCTCAAATCCAGGCTGATCCGTTGCACCTCTGTTTGGTATGTTTCGTTCTCTGCTCATTCTTTTTCTTTTACCGGTGGGAATATGATTTGCTGCCCGGTCTGCAACCGCCTGAAATTAACAAGGCCGTTACGCCTGGCTACCTGCACATACAATGACTGGTCTTCATAGATGTTGTGCGTCATCAGGGGTAGGCTGTCACCATCATAAACTGTTCTGAGATGTGTCATATCAGGAGATTCGGGGCTGTTCTCGGCCACCTGCCTTTCGAAGGAAAGGGCGCTCACCAGCACCGTATCGATCTTGGCCCTGAGGGGAAATCCATCAGGGTCGAAGAGCGTGTAGTTGATGTTGATAGTCTTGAGGGCCCCTTTGAATACGAGCCTCCCCCAGCTTACCATAAGGTATCTCGGACGATGCTTATCACCCTGGTACTGGTATACTACCTGCATGAACTCTTTCACCCGCTGACTTACATCGACGTCCTCGTGTTCCCGGCCTCCTGCACCTGTTCCGTCGAGCATAAAACTCAGCTTCAGGTCGCTTGGCTTGGCATGGCTGAAGTGTTGCTCGGCATCCGTCCCGTTCTGTGGCTTTTTATTGTTGTACACAAGCTCAAAAGCCAGTCCGTATTCGCCAGGATTAAACTGCACACTGAACTTCAGGGCTTTGTCGGCCTGCCTGAAAGCAGAATCCTTGTAGGCCTGGAACAACAGCTTCGTGGCTGGTTTGGTGTCAGGTTGTGTTGCCATCTTATCTTTCTTCTTTTTGGGCAATGATCTCCATCACCTGTTCAACACATGCTGCGATAACATCCTCTCCGGCAGAGGCACCCGGAGCATCTCCTGCTCCCGGTGCGGTATCATCACTTACCGTAGCCCTAATGATCAATTCACGGATTTCAATTGGCATAACTAAATCTTTATTTGATTAAAACGCTGGTATTTAAGCTCGAGCGTTTCCACCACAAAAGCATTTTCATCCGCTTTGAGGCTGGAAATACTCCATTTAACAGGATAAGCATTCACGATATACCACTTTGCCAGAGGTTCGTGTTTTTCATTCAGGAGGGTAACATTAAGATTTACCGGTTTGATCCTGAAATTCTCCACGGCATCCCTTATCCAGCTGATGATCCCGGAACTTGTAAGCAATCCGCGTTTCAGTACCAGGTTGGGATAGGTGACTTTGCTGGGAAGATGATAGGAATAGCGGTTCTCGCCACCCTCTTTCAATTCTTCCGTGTTGATCTCCCGGCTCAAGCCACTCACCTCCTGAAACCGCTGGTCACTGTCCTTACTTTGCTCCAGCTCAAAGTCCACAGCAAAATGGAACCCTGCAGGCGGGTAGTAT
>DAOWEV010000103.1 GCA_030638325.1 Bacteroidales bacterium | reverse complement strand
CCCGGCCAGGGCAGCCGGTTCACACTCCAACTGCCCGCCGTCGTGGCCGAATCCAACTCGCAAACTAAGTTGAGTTGAAAGTTGAAAGTTGAGAGTTGAAGGTTGAAAGTTGAAGGTTGAAAGTTGAATGTTGAAAGCTAAAAGTTGAAAGTTGAAAGTTGAAAGTTGAAAGTTATGGTAATACGCAATGACTTAACGACTTTACAAACTATATAACTTTATAACTTTATAACTTTCAACTTAATTTAATTTTTTGAAACCCAATGTGTTAATTTTGCGTAGAATTTGTTAGTTTTATCCCCTTCATAACAACCAATTATGCGTCAGCTTAAGATAACCAAGCAGGTTACCAACAGGGAAACCGACTCACTTGACAAGTATCTGCAGGATATTGGTAAGCTGGATCTGATCACAGCCGATGAGGAAGTAGCCCTGGCTCAACGGATTAAACAGGGTGAAAAAGAGTCATTAGAGAAACTTGTCAAAGCAAATCTCCGTTTTGTAGTATCTGTCTCCAAGCAGTATCAGAACAAAGGGCTCAGCCTTCCTGATCTGATCAATGAAGGGAATCTTGGTTTGATCAAAGCCGCGCAAAGATTTGACGAAACCCGCGGGTTCAAGTTCATCTCCTATGCCGTATGGTGGATCCGGCAATCCATCCTGCAAGCCCTTGCGGAACAATCCAGGATTGTGAGGCTTCCTTTGAACAAGATCGGTTCGATGAACAAGATCAATAAAGCTCATATCAAACTGGAGCAACTGAATGAACGCGCACCGCATGCAGGGGAAATAGCAGACCTTCTGGATATCACTGAAAATGAAGTCAAGGACTCTTTTCGCCATTCAAGGCGCCACGTATCTATGGACGCACCGCTGATACAGGACGAAGATAACACCTTGTACGATGTTTTAGGGAGTGATGAATCAAACACACCCGAAACGGACCTGATGTTGGACTCATTGCGCAAAGAGATATTCAGGGTCATCGCTACACTCGCTACGAGGGAAGCCGATGTGATCAAATTGTATTTCGGTTTGGAGCGAAAACATCCCATGACCCTTGAAGAGATCGCGGAAGAGTTCGATCTGACACGCGAAAGGGTTCGCCAGATCAAGGAAAAAGCGATCCGGAGACTGAAGCAAACATCGCGCAGCCATATACTCAAATCTTATTTGTAAGCTTGCATCATGCCGTCTGACACAAAACCAATCATTGCTCCTTCCCTGCTTTCGGCAGATTTCGCGCAGCTGCAACGGGATATTCAGATGGTGAATGAGAGTGAGGCCGGTTGGTTTCATATTGATGTCATGGATGGGGTATTCGTTCCAAACATTTCGTTCGGCTTTCCTGTATTGAAGTACATTCAGAAATATGCTGAAAAGCCCCTCGACGTTCACCTGATGATCGTTGATCCGAATCGCTACATAGACCGCTTCAGGGATCATGGCGCTGATGTCATAAGCGTCCATTATGAAGCCTGTACACATCTTCACCGCACAGTTCAGGCGATCAGGTTATCCGGAGCAAAAGCCGGCGTCTCCCTGAATCCTCACACGCCGGTGCATGTGCTGCATGATATCATCGAAGAGGTCGACCTGGTACTGATCATGTCGGTAAATCCGGGTTACGGAGGACAAAAATTCATTGAGCGGTCCTATCAGAAGATCCGTGAACTCAAAGAAATGATCACCAGCAGCTCTTCGAATGCCCTTATCGAGGTGGATGGAGGCGTAACGCTTGAAAATGCCCCAAAGCTGGTATCTGCAGGTGTGGATGTTTTGGTAGCCGGGAACACCATTTTCTCCTCCACGGATCCCCCACACACCATCTCTCTCTTAAAGGGGTGATTGAAATTTCTTTGTTGTTGGTTAGAAGTTTAAACTTCAGGCATTTAGTACTTATAACTCTGTGTAATAACTATAAAATTTCTTATAAATCAAACGAACTAAAAAGCAACCCTATGAATAAAGAAATCAAAAACCTGAAACCGGAACGCCTCTGGCATTATTTCGGAGAGATCCTGAATATCCCAAGGCCTTCCAAAAAAGAAGAGAAGATTGCTGCATATATTTATGACTTTGGGAAAATACATGGACTGGAAACGCTGAAAGATGAAGTGGGTAATATCCTGGTCCGTAAGCCGGCAAGCCCGGGTATGGAAGACAGGGTGGCAGTTGTATTACAAAGCCATATCGACATGGTATGTGAGAAAAACAATGAGGTGGAGCATGATTTCGACAATGACCCCATTCAGGCCTATATAGAAGACGGCTGGGTCAAAGCCCGGGGAACCACCCTCGGAGCGGATGATGGAATAGGCATCGCCGTGCAACTGGCCATACTGGAAGCGTCCGGCATTTCCCATGGCGACATAGAATGTCTTTTTACAATTGACGAAGAGACCGGGTTGACCGGTGCGTTTGGACTGAAACCGGGATTTCTGAAGGGTGAAATATTGTTAAACCTTGATTCTGAAGATGATGGTGAATTGTTTTTCGGATGTGCAGGCGGTAAAGACACAGTCATTGAACTCTCATATCAAAAAGAAAATATACCGGAAGGCCACCAGGCATTCATAGTGAAAGTCAGCGGGTTGAAAGGCGGCCACTCGGGCGATGACATTCAAAAAGGGCGCGGCAACGCCAACAAGATCCTGAACAGGGTATTGTGGGAAACAGCAGACAGCTTCGATCTAAAGCTGGCTGCATTTGATGGCGGAAACCTCAGAAACGCCATTGCCCGTGAAGCATTTGCCATCGTAATGGTGCCCGACCCTCATACCGGTGATTTCAAAAACTTCGTAAAGGAATCCCAAACAGCTATAAAAAATGAGTTCAGAGTTACCGAGCCTGACCTGATGGTTACCACCGAAGGCACAGATAATCCGGAATCCATCATGGATCATGATACACAGGAAAAACTATTGAATTCATTATATGCATGTCCGCACGGCGTGATAGCCTGGTCGCAGGACATTCCCAACTTTGTAGAGACTTCCACCAACCTGGCTTCCGTAAAAATGACAGAGGACAAGATCATGATCACCACAAGCCAGCGGAGCAGCGTTGAATCGGCCAAAGAGGATATTTGTAATATGGTTGCCGCTACCTTCAGGCTGACAGGTGCCGGCATCCGGCATACGGACGGCTACCCGGGATGGAGTCCCGATCCTGACTCAAGGATCGTTGACATCACCGTAAGCTCATACAGAGAGTTGTTTGCTGAAGAACCCATCGTGAGGGCAGTACATGCCGGGCTGGAATGTGGCCTGATAGGCGCCCAGTACCCGGGCATGGATATGATCTCTTTCGGGCCCACCATCCGGGGCGCACACTCTCCCGACGAAAAGCTGGAAATACATACCGTACAGAAGTTCTGGGAGTTGACACTGGATGTTCTTGGCAATATCCCGGTAAAGTAAACTGCACAAGTATTACGTGGCTGTTACCGGTTGCAGGTTCAGAGATTAATACCTATCGTAATTTATTCTGTCGTAAAAATATCGAATAACGAATATCGAATAATGAATGTCGAAGTTCGGAGTTCATCATTCAAAATGCGACAATTTCATTTCACGAACAAACATCTCTTAAAAGCTTCCCCCAAACCCAATTCTGATAATAGGATTCCGGTATGGAGAATAGATGGATTCATTCAGGTTGAAAAGCACGGTGATCATCATAAAAGCGCGGTTGCCAATCCATTGGCGGTAACCGCCGCCGATCAAGACATTGTGGATGAAGCCCCGGTTACCGGTGTCGTAAAACTGAACATTCAAAGCTTCGTACTCCACATGTCCAAAAATGCCCTGCCAGACATAAGCGGAAGCAAAGAAACGCGGGCCATAATATGAGCTGGTATATGCAGGGATATATCGATTGTCTTTATAATACATATAAGTAAACCCCATCCCCGGGTACAGCCAGTCAGTAGCCCTGTAAATTACCATTGGCGAAACATCTATGTAGAGAATGGTGCCGAACTGAAATCCCAGGTAGCCTCCGAAGGCGAGCCTGTCGATAAACGGCTCTTTAGCCTGTGAAGGCCTTTGTGCAAACAGATCAGCAGACCCAAGCCCCAATATAAATCCAATAACCAATACCGTAACCAGTTTTTTTATCATTATCATATGTCCATTAAATTCTTCATTATATTCAAGCCACAAACTGGCAAAAATATCAAATTATACCCAAACATTCATTTTCCCTGCACAATATTCCCCAATTCTCAACGTATAATGTGTGGAATAATTATCTTTGCGCCCGAAATTTCACTAAATGACTAAAGCTGGATCCCGGAATACCACCCTGTTTACATCTGTATTTCTGATTATTTCTTTACTGTATCTGAGTTCCTGTAAAAAAGATGCCATAATCCACACAGATCCGTCTGTCAAACTCGGATTTTCAACGGATACAGTGATCTTTGATACCGTTTTTACCACCCTGGGTTCTGTTACCCGGCATTTGAAAGTATATAATCCATCCGGTAACACTATCCGGATATCTTCCATACGCCTGGCCGGTGGCTCGCAATCCCCATACAGGCTCAACATAGACGGAGAAGCTGCATTCGCCATAAAAGATGTTGAACTGGCTGGAAATGACAGTCTTTATATCTTCGTCAGGGTAACTATTGATCCTACTGACGAGAACAATCCCTTTGTTGTTACCGACTCTATTCTTTTTGAGACAAACGGCAATATTCAGGATGTGGACCTGGCGGCCTGGGGACAAAACGCCAATTATATACTGGCTGATACACAGGTTCCGGGTTTTCCGAAGTACAAGATCATAGCTCATGAGTTTGAAGATATTACCTGGACGGCAGATAAGCCATATGTCATATATGGTTTTGCCGTTGTTGATTCGAACGGGACCCTTAGGGTCAATGCAGGGGCCCGGATCTACTTTCATGACAAATCGGGCATGTGGATATACAAAGGAGGCACTATCAAGGTCAATGGGACGTTTGAAGAACCGGTGACATTCCAGGGTGACCGCCTGGAGGATTTTTATAAAGACCTTCCCGGACAATGGGACCGGATATGGATCAATGAAGGCAGCTTCAACAACGAGATCAATTATGCCGTTATCCGAAACGGTTTTATCGGCATCCAGGCAGAAACACTACAGGAACAGATGGGAAACCAACTTATCCTGACCAATACCATCATTGAAAATATGAGTGGTTACGGCCTGCTTTCCCGCTTTTACAATATCACGGCAAACAACAATGTCATCGCCAACTGCGGGCAGTACCTGGCAGCCCTGACCTGGGGCGGGTTGTACGACTTCAGGAATTGCACTTTTGCGAATTACTGGCCCCTGTCGGTAAGGCCTACACCATCACTGGTGTTAAATAATTATTTTGAAGATAACATGGGTCAGGTCACTGCTTTTGAGTTTGACTCCTATTTCGGGAACTGTATCATCTATGGAAGAAATGAGGAGGAGATGCTGTATCTGTTTAACGATGAAGCACCCTATGATTATTTTTTCGATAATTGCCTCTTCAAAACAGAGCTTGAAATTGATGACATCCAACACTATGACAATTGTTTCAAGAATGAAGACCCCCTGTTTATCGACTATACCATCAATGATTACCAGCTTGACACCCTCTCCCCTGCCATTGACCGGGGAGATCCGGAAGTGATCAACACCTCTCCAATCGATATCTCGCTGGACATCCTTCAGGTACCCCGAATGCCAGATCCGGACCTGGGAGCTTATGCGTTCGTTCCGGGCAGCCGGATGCCATCTTTTTAAAAAATATCATCCTTACCAATAAATAATATACAAGACCGCAACGATAGCGCTCAGGATCATGGCTCCGATATTAAATACCGGATCCGTATAAAACAGTTTTTTTGATAGCTGTATTCCTTTGGGATCATCCGTTTTATTTTGAATCAGGCTAAAGACCACAAGGATGGCGCTCAGGATCAGGAAAACCACGCCCATCCGGTCTAAAAACGGCATTTCAGGCAACATAACCTTAAACAGGAAAGATATTGGGATCGTAAGAATTGCGGCTAATAGCGCTGCATTCGCAGAAGACCGTTTCCAGAACAGGCCAAACCCAAATATGGCCACCACGCCCGGAGTCACAAAACCGGTGAACTCCTGGATGTATTGAAAAGCCTGATCAAGGTTACCCAGCAATGGCCTGCATGTCAGCACAGCGATCAATAAAGCTGTAAAACTGGTGATCCTTCCAATAGTAACCATTTTTGTCTCGCTCACACCTTTGTGTATGAATTTTTTGTAGACATCAATGGTGAAGATGGTTGATATGGAGTTTATCATAGAAGCCAGTGAAGACACAATGGCGGCAGCCAAAGCCGCGAAAGCCAGGCCTTTAACCCCGGCCGGAACAAATTCATGCAACAACCAGGGATAAGCCCTGTCGGAAGGCTCAATAACCGTTGTCGTATCCTTTGTGAGTGCCCATGCGGCTATACCGGGGATAACAACGATCAGCGGGATCAATATCTTCAGGAACCCGGCAAATATCATACCCCACTGAGCTTCTTTAATACTCTTTGCTGCAAGGCCTCTTTGGATGATATATTGATTAAATCCCCAGTAGGAAATATTTGCGATCCACATGCCTCCCACCAGAACTCCGATTCCCGGAAGGTCGAGGTATGCATCTTTCATACCACCTGAGCCATCCGGGATCATCAGCTTTCCTTGCTCCAGGATCATGTCGAATTTCTCAGGAACCTGCTCCATCAGGTCCCGGAAACCGGCAATAAATCCATGTCCGCCCGAAACAGCATTCAAAGCCATATAGGTAGTCAGCAAACCACCACCTATCAGAAAGATGACCTGTATCACATCTGTCCAGGCCACTGCCTTCAATCCGCCATAAATAGAATAAACAGCAGCAAACAATGCCAGGCCAATGATACCGTATAACAACGGAACTCCCATGATTATTTGCATTGCCAGGGCGCCTAAATACAAAATAGAAGTGAGGTTTACAAAAACATAAACCAGCAACCAAAATACAGCCATCACCGTTCTTACCCGGCCATCATAACGTATCTCCAGGAATTGTGGCATGGTATATATTTTCTTTTTCAGAAAGACCGGCAGAAAATATTTACCAACAATGATGAGTGTAATGGCAGCCATCCATTCGTAAGATGCAATGCCCAGCCCAATGGCAAAGCCGGAACCGGACATCCCGATAAACTGCTCCGCAGAAATATTGGCTGCGATCAGAGAGGCCCCAATCGCCCACCAGGGTAAGGCTTTGGATGCCAGGAAATAATCCTGTGCTGTTTTTTTCTCTCCCTTTTTCGGTCGCGATACCCATAATCCAACCCCGATGATCAATAATCCATATGCTATAAACACAAGATAATCAATGGTTGCAAAACTTGAATTACCCATTCCTTACAAATTTTTTTGGTTTTACTGTTATTTTAATGGAAATTACAATGTGTAAATGTTTTTGACACTAACCCGATGAATTCACAAACATAGACATTTTCAATGTGAATAATTCAAATGTGACTTTTTTTACTAATTTTATCAACAATTAAAAATGATATCATGAAGTTGCGCACTCTCATTAAATCATTAATGATCCTGTGTATTCTGACAGCCGGTTGTACAGGTTCGGGAACAAGATATGGTAAACATTCTAAAGATCAGGAAGAGAAAAAAATGAAGATCAGCAAAGAAAATTTCGGAGTAACCAACGGGCAGGAAGTTTTCCTGTTTACACTTCAAAACACCTCAATCACAGTAAAAATAATCAATTATGGGGGTATTGTCACCTCGATACTCACACCTGACAGTGAGGGCAAGATCGAAGATATCGTGCTGGGTTTTGATAAGCTTGATCCTTATGTCTCAGGCCATCCTTATTTCGGAGCCATTGTTGGCAGGTACGGGAACCGGATTGCGAAAGGCAGGTTCACACTTGACGGACAAACTTACCAGTTAAGCATCAACAATGGTGAGAATCATCTGCATGGAGGATCGACCGGATTTGATAAAGTTGTCTGGGAAGCCACCGAATTTATTACTGATGAGTCTGTCGGAGTTGAGCTGAAATATCATAGCGCCGACGGAGAAGAAGGATATCCCGGAAACATGGAAGTAAGAATTATCTATTCCCTCAACAATGCCAATGAACTGAAAATTGAATATTTTGCCACAACCAGCAAAGCAACGCCGGTCAACCTTACACATCACAGCTATTTTAACCTGAAAGGAGCCGGTAATGGCGATGTCCTGGATCATCTTTTAAAGATAGATGCCGGAAAATATACGGAAGTAGATGAAACACTAATTCCTACGGGAGAATTAAAGGATGTAAGCAATACCCCCTTTGATTTCAGGAAGCGTAAGCCCATCGGATCTGACATCTCTGAAACAGAAGGTGGTTATGACCACAATTTTGTCCTGAATAATCAGGGTAACCTTAGTAAAGTTGTGGAAGTCCTTGAGCCCGCGTCAGGCAGAAAGATGGAGGTTTACACGTCAGAGCCAGGACTGCAATTCTATTCCGGGAACTTCCTGGATGGCAGTATCACAGGAAAAAATCAAAAGAAATACCATAAACATTACGGCTTTTGCCTGGAAACACAACATTATCCCGATTCGCCGAATCATCCCGAATTTCCTTCTACCATACTCAGGCCGGAAGAAATATACCATTATGCCACCATCTATAAATTCCTGGCGAGATAGATCAGTTTGTTGATAATATCATCCCTCTGTTTGTCTCGCTTAATCGCTGATATCACCGTCATTACGCATATTATTAGATGTGCATCCTGCACGCTATGAACAACCCTCACCAGAACTTCTTATAATAGTAAGACCTAAATTTCACAAATTATATTACCTATTGGCTATTAACGGATTACCTAATGGAAACTTAGTGATAAAAAAGGCAGGTTATATTACAGCGGCTATCAGTTGAACATTATTTTTATCGGGGGAAGTAGTGTACAATGAAAATTGCTATATGCGTTTTTAATCTTTGAATTTTAATTGATAATAAATGAAAACCAAATTGATAATCATAGCTGCAGTAATTGGATTTACAACCAATGTTTTCGCACAGCGGAATAGCTTCTATAAACACATGGAAGGTCAGATCAGTAACAATATTTTCCTTGTTATTGACCTGATAGGAATCAATAAGCAGGTAAGTGGTTCATATTATTATTACTATTTTGAGGAAGGTACTGACAGCAGCCTTGCTCATTACGGTAAGACAATGCCTGTGAATGGATCCATTGATCAGGAAAACAGGGTCACATTTACGGAATTCAAACTGAACAGTCTCGGGGCAATCTATTCGGGCCAGTTTATAGATGAGCACCGGATTGCCGGAAGCTGGCAAAATCCTGAAGACACAAAGGTTCTGCCCTTTGAGATCAGGGAGACCTACGAAGGTGGCAGCATGGCTTTTATTGTTTATCATCTCGAGGAATCAGCTCCCCTGCTGGATGCAAAGGATGCTCCTACGGCTACTTTACAGCTAAGCTTATTACTACCGGTTGAATTTGAAAATCCTGCGGTTTCAGATTCCATCCATGAGAGCATTCTCCAAAACTTTTTCGGGAAAGATATCGACCGGGATACACCTCTTGAAATGCTCAATAGCGAAATGAATAAATATTTCCATAATTACAAAAAATCGAATCGGGATCTTTATGATGGAGGGGCATCTTTTAGTTGGGAAAAGATTAAATCCATGAATGTTCACTATAATAAAAATTACATATTATCACTTGAAAATTTCGATTACGGTTATACAGGTGGGGCACATGGGATGCCGATCTCAAAACTCACAGTTTTTGATCTGACAACCGGGCTAATGATCACATTAGATGATATATTCAGGCCGGAATATGAAAACGACCTGAGGGATATCCTAAATGCAGCTTTACGAAAAAAGTATGAGTTGGGGCCCAATGCCAGCCTTAAAGATGCAGGGTTCTTTTATCATGATGCAGATCCATCCAGGAACTTTTATTTAAACAAAGACGGATTGGAGTTTTATTACAACAGATACGAAATAGCGCCCTTTGCTATGGGCTCGATCAATGTGTTCATACCATTTGAAAAGCTGAGGCGCATTATGATAAAATCCAGCCCGGTATACAGGCTACTGAAGTGATTCAATTTCATCAATAAATCAGATCCAAACCGCACAAAGCCTAAGTTTTTATTTTTTTTTCAACATTTTGTTGTTTTAGTTTTTATTTTTACAACCTTTGCTGATCAAGATTAATTTCTGAATGGCAACTTTCTATCTGATCATCCTCATTGTCCTTATTGCTCTGGCAATCGCCGATCTTGTGGTTGGGGTTAGTAATGATGCCGTTAACTTTTTAAATTCCGCTATTGGTGCAAAGGCAGCGCCGGTAAAAACCATTCTGATCATAGCCAGCATTGGGATATTGGTCGGGGCAACTTTTTCAAGCGGTTTGATGGAAGTGGCCAGAAAAGGGATTTTCCATCCCGATCATTTCTATTTTTCCGAGATCATGATCATCTTTCTCGCTGTTATGATCACTGATATCATTTTACTGGATTTCTTCAACACCTTTGGACTGCCAACATCCACAACAGTTTCCATAGTCTTTGAATTACTGGGGGCGGCAGTGGCTGTTTCCCTAATTAAAATAGGAATTTCTCCTGATGAGTCTCTGCTGGATCTTGGAAAATATATTAATTCTGAGAAGGCACTGGCTATCATATTGGGTATCCTGTTATCTGTCATCCTGGCATTTCTCATCGGATCTCTCGTACAGTATATCACCAGAATGATCTTTACATTCGAGTATAAAAAGAAATTAAAGTACTTTGGCGCTATTTGGGGAGGCTTTGCTATTGCTGCCATCACCTACTTTATCCTGATCAAAGGGGCCAAAGGAGCATCCTTCATGACAGATGAATGGAAGGATTGGGTCAAGGAAAACTCCCTCACAATAATGGCATTAAGTTTTCTCGGATGGACCATTCTTTTACAACTTCTGAAATGGGTCTTCAACATGAACATTCCGAAGTTCATTATTTTGATTGGTACTTTTGCCCTGGCCATGGCCTTTGCCGGAAATGACCTGGTCAATTTTATCGGGGTACCCCTGGCGGGTCTTTCCTCTTACCAGGAATATATTAAGGTTGGCCACGATCAGTTTTTAATGAGTGCATTGACTGAGAAGATCCAGACCCCTACTATCTTATTGGTGCTGGCCGGGGCTATCATGGTGGTAACCATATGGTTATCAAAGAAAGCGAGATCAGTTTCACGTACAGAAATTAACCTTGCCCGGCAGGTTGAAGGAGATGAAAGGTTTGCCTCAACATTTTTGTCCCGTTCGATAGTTAAGATGGCCGTTTCTTTTAATAACGGCATTAAAAAGATCATTCCGGAATCTACTCTTGAATCCATTAATAAAAGATTCGAAAACCCTAATGATCATGTAAAACTCACTGATACGCCTTCTTTTGACATGATCAGAGCTTCCACCAACCTGACTGTTGCAAGTATTTTAATTGCGTTCGCTACTTCCCTTAAGTTACCTTTATCTACAACTTATGTAACATTCATGGTAGCCATGGGAACTTCCCTGTCGGACCGGGCCTGGGGAAGAGAGAGTGCTGTTTACCGGATTACCGGTGTTTTCACGGTTATCGGAGGATGGTTCCTGACTGCACTATCTGCTTTTACAGTATCAGCGCTATTTGCCCTGTTCATTTTTTACACATCCTTCATCGGTGTGGGTATCCTTGTGTTACTTGCTGCTGTTATTATACTAAGAACTTATTTTCATTTTAGAAGAAAGGAAAATGAAAGATCCGAACTTGAAGCAAAAAAAGATCATGATGCTCAGCTTGACGGAGAAAATATCATTACTAAATGTTCCGAAACAATCACCGAAACCTTAAAGGATATTCCGGAGTTGTTAAAAGCTACGCTTCAAGGGCTCAGCGATGAAGATCTCAAAAAACTCAAAAAAGTTTTAAAAAAGGTCAAGGATCTGAATAAAAATGTGAAATACCTGAAGGATAATATACATAATACCATTGAAAAACTGGAAGAAGATTCTATTGAAACAGGTCACTATTATGTGCAGGTCCTTGATTATCTGCGGGAGATAGCACATAACCTGACCTATATTATCATGCCCGTCTTCGATCATGTGGATAACAACCACAAAAGCCTGATCGAAGAACAGAAAACCGACCTGACCGTACTGACTGATGAGATCTCTGTCTTATACCATGAAATAGTTATTTTGATCCATGAAAGAGACTATGATAACACGGATGGAGCGATCCAGAAGCAGCAGGAGATCCTTGAGCTAATTGAAATTTATAAGAAAAAACAGATCAAAAGGATCAAGAACAATGAAGTAGGTACCCGAAACAGCCTGCTTTACCTCGGAATTCTCGAAGAGGTCAAAAATATGCTGTTGCATACGATCAATCTGGTTAAATCACAGCGTGATTTCATTATTTTTCAGTCAAATTCACGGTGACCACTATTTCATAATCAATCTTGGTTGATCTTCACAACATAGCAATCGTGTCTGGCGGCCAGACAGGTGTCGACCGTGCTGCACTGGATTTTGCGATGCACTATGATCTGGAGTGCAGGGGTTGGTGTCCGGCAGAAAGATGGGCTGAAGATGGTAGCATTCCTGAAAAATACCCCTTAAAAGAAACATCTTCAAAAGATCCTGGAGTCAGAACTGAATGGAATGTCAGGGACAGCGACGGCACCCTGATCCTCCATGACGGGTGGCTTGATAAAGGTTCTGCCTATACAATAAGCATGTGTATGCTGCTGAACAAAGCGATCATTGAAATAGACCTGTCAGGACAGTATGACACACAAAAGGTCAGAGACTGGATCAACAAGCATAACATCTCTAAACTCAATATAGCCGGGCCACGACAGAGCAGGAGTTCAAATGTTTACGAGAAAGCGTATATGTTTTTGGTGAGGCTGTTTGGATTTAACAAGATCAGGGGTAATAAAATACGGCCCTGATAATTCTATCCTTTTCATTCAGGTCCTTCCGCAATTCCACTTCATAAAATCCATATTCCCAGAAAAGGGCTTTCGTTTCACTTCCCAGGTTTTCATTGATCTCAACATAGATATGGCCTTTGGGAGAAAGGTGGGAGTGGGAAAATTCCAGGATTGCACGGTAATATAAAAGAGGGTCATCATCCGGCACGAACAGGGCGTTTTCCGGTTCGTAATCCAGTACATTGGGGTGCATCATCTGCCGTTCAAGGTAACGAACGTACGGGGGGTTGCTTACGATCACATCAAAATGGCCTGCGTCCTTCAAGGTCGACTGATCCAGGATGTCTGCTTTATCAAAGAGGATCTCACAATGATTGTTGTGTGCATTCCGCCTGGCTACCTGAAGGGCTCTTTCATCGTTATCAACAGCAGTGACCAAGGCCGTTTTTATGTGCTTTTTCAAAGCGATGGCAATACACCCGCTGCCGGTTCCGATATCAAGTATTTTCAAATCCTTTCCGGGTTTCAGATCCTGAATAACCCAGCTTACAAGCTCTTCCGTTTCAGGCCTTGGTATTAACACATGATCATCTACATCCAGCTTTAGATCAAGAAAATGTGTCTTTCCGGTGATATATTGTATGGGCCTGAATTTTTTCAGATCCCTCACGGCAAAGTGTATCTTGAGCAAAGCCGGCTCATTGATAGTAATGTCAGGTTCCGATAGAAGCCGGGCCCTGGATATCCCGGTATATGACTCGAACAATATGAAGATAAACCGTCGTATCTCACGTTCATCGTAAAGCCCTTTCAGGTCTGACAGGATATGTTTTCGTATGTCACCATATCTGTTGGAAGCATATTTCACCAATCGAAAGTAATTAAAAAATGTTACTTTTGGTTGCATTATTTCACACTGAAAAAACTATGTTATTTCAAAACAAGTGTTGAACTAAAACCACCTTTGGCGGGAATTAATTGGCTGTTACAAGTTGCACCCTAAGTACCTAATCATTATGAGAGGAGATGTCCTGATCATTGGCGATCATCATAAGAAAGCTGCACAGCAAAGTGTCCGGATAATGCTGGATGACATACTGGAATCTGATGGCAAATACGTTATCACGGTAGCAGGCGAGTCGGGTGCCGGAAAATCGGAGATCGCTGCTTCTATTGCAAATAAGCTGGAATCTGAAGGAATAAAAACATTCATCTTCCAGCAGGATGATTATTTCGTTTACCCGCCCAAAACGAATGCTGAAGTCAGGAAACAGGATATCCATCATGTTGGCCTGGGCGAAGTAAAACTGGGACTTATGGATGAGGAGATCTCAGCCATACTCAGCGGGGTTGAAGAAATAGAAAAGCCATTGGTAATATTTGGCGAAGACAGGATATCTTCAGAGGTAATCGATTTCAGCCCCTATAAAGTACTGATCGCTGAAGGCACTTATACAACAGTGCTAAAACACGCCAATTGCAGGATCTTCATCGACCGAAACCTGGATGACACCCGTGCTGCAAGGTCAGAACGGGCACGTGAAGAACAGGATGAATTCCTGGAAAAGATCCTTATGATTGAACATAATATCATCTCAAAGCATAAAGAAAAGGCAGATATTATCATCACCAAAGAATATGATGCAGTAAGAAAAGAAGACTATGGATCATAATTTCAAACATATTGCCATGCTGAGCACACACGGTTATTTCGACCCTGTGCCAAAGCTTGGACAAACAGATACAGGGGGGCAGGTTGTGTATGTCCTGGAACTTGCAAAAGCTTTATCACAAATTGGGATCAAGGTGGACATTTACACCCGGTGGTTCGATAAATCACAGGAACAGGTAGATCCTGTCCCGGGCAATCCTGATGTACGCATTATCAGGATACCAGCCGGCCCATGGGAATTCATCCCCAAAGAGTTCATTTACGATGTGCTTCCCGGGCTTTCAGAGAATATGACAGCATTTATCCGTACAAACCAGATTGATTACGATCTTTTCCACGGGCATTATGTGGATGCCGGTATCGTTGCCATAGATGTTGCCCGGGCCCTGAATAAGCCTCTCTTTTTCACCGCCCACTCCCTCGGTGCATGGAAACGTGATCAGATGGGCGGAGAACCTGAGGAGATGGAGAAGAAATTTAATTTTAAGCACCGGATTGCTGAAGAACTCAGGATATTCGAGTCGGTGAACGGACAAAGCCTGACCTCAAAGGTCCAACTGGAAAAATTAAATGAACTCTATAATTATTATGCAAATAACATCGAGATCATCCCCCCGGGCGTGAATGTCCATACTTATCATAAACCAACTGCGGGTGATCCGAAGCCACGTATTCAGCTTCCGGATAAATATATTTACTGCCTCAGCCGGTTAGATACCAACAAAGGACATGATTTGCTGCTGCACGCTTTCGACCTTGTCAGAAAAGAAGTAGAAGGTATCGACCTCGTTATCGGGGGAGGCTCACCTGATCCAAAACCACGTGAACAGGGTGTTATCAACATGATGCATAACATCATAGAGGAAAAGCAAATGCAGGGCCGCGTGAAACTGATCGGTTATGTCCCGGATGAAGATATGTTAGCCAACTATCAGTATGCACAGATGTTCGTTCTGCCTTCTAAATTCGAACCATTCGGGATGACATCCCAGGAAGCCATGGCATGTGGCCAGCCCGTTGTTGCATCAAAATTCGGCGGCATCCGGAATGTTATCACAGACGGTAAAACAGGGTTTCTTATTGATCCTGATAACCCTCAAGAGTTTGCTGCAGCCATGATCAAATTACTTAAAGATCAAGAGCTCCTGGAAAGCATCGGAAAAAATGCAAATGAAATGATCCGTGCCCATTATAGCTGGGAAGCCATAGCCGGCGAACACCTGGATTTCTATAGCAAATATAGTTCTTTTACGAATTGAGAGAGCGGGAGGGCGAAGGGGCGACTGAGAGACTTAGGGACTTAGGGACTGAGAGAGAGGTGAGAGTTGAGAGTTGAGATGGGAGAGACCGAAGTCGGAAGTCGGAAGATGGGAATAGTTGACGGTTGACGGTTGAGAGAGCGACTAAGGGACTGAGAGAGAGTTGAGAGTTGAGAGACGGAAGTCCGAAGTCGGAAGACCGAAGACGAGAATAGTTGACGGTTGACGGTTGACGGTTGACTGTTGACAGTTGAGAGAGCGACTAAGGGACTGAGAGACTGAGAGATGGAAGTCGGAAGTCGGAAGTCGGAAGATGGGAATAGTTGACGGTTGACGGTTGACAGTTGAGAGAGCAACTGAGGGACTGAGGGACTTAGAGACTTAGGGACTGAGGGATGGAAGACGGGAGACCGAAGACGGAAGTTGTTAGGAAATAAACGAATAAACGAATAAACGAATAAACAAATAAACAAATCAACAAAT
>DAOWEV010000121.1 GCA_030638325.1 Bacteroidales bacterium | reverse complement strand
GTTCGAATGGAGTAACGATCCTGAAAATCCTTACGAAACCGGAGTGCCTGGTGAATTGTAATTTGCACCTCGACTGATTATTAAATGATTACTGAATGACAACCGAATGACAACCGAATGACAACCGAATGACTAATTTAACAATCACCTAAATAAGTATCTCTTAATTCATTAATTATGATAGAGGTAGCAACACTAACCGAATTTGCAAAAGACACACTGGAAGGCTTGTCAGCAAGCCCTAAGTATTTATCATCTAAATATTTTTACGATACAAAAGGAAGCAGGATATTCCAGGATATCATGCAAATGCCCGAATATTACCTTACCGATTGCGAACTCGAAATTTTTGAAACCAAAAAACAGGAAATTTTTTCGGCTTTTACTGAAAAGGATACTCCATGTAATTTGATTGAACTGGGCGCCGGTGACGGTTTAAAAACCAAAGTTCTGTTATCCTGTTTTCATGATCAAAATGCCTTTTTTGAATACACTCCTATTGATATTTCTGAAGAAACCATCAAGAATTTAGTGATTGATCTGGAACGAGAATTTCCCGGCATAAGAATAAATGGCAAGGTGGGTGATTACTTCCGTTTAATGGAAGAAATTAACCGGTACGATCAAACAAAAAAGATTTTATTATTCCTCGGGTCAAATATCGGCAACTTCAATGAAAGCGAAACATTGAATTTGTTGAATAAATTAAAATCGGTAATGCATTCCGGAGATTTACTTTTCATCGGCTTCGACCTGAAAAAAGACCCGGACATCATTCTGAAAGCCTATAATGATCCTCATGGCCACACCGCGGCTTTTAATTTAAATCTGATGCAAAGAATTAACAATGAACTGAACGCTAATTTCATTTTACACAACTTCAGACATCACGAAGTTTATGATCCACAAAGCGGTACGGCAAAAAGCAAGCTGATAAGCCTTAAAAAACAAAAGGTGGAAATTCATGATTTGAACAAAGCCATTTCATTTGAAGAAGGAGAATCTATTTTAATGGAGATATCACAAAAGTATGATGTGGAGATGATAACGGACCTGGCAGGTAAATCCGGCTTTGAAATTGTCAGGAACTTCTATGACAAGCGACAATTCTTTATGAATTCATTATGGAAATTAAAATAGAATATAATGAAAGCAATCTGGAATGGAGATGGAAAGACGGAAGTCGGAAGACCGGAGTCCGAAGCCTGAGTTGGCAGTTGACAGTTGATGGTTGATTGTTCTGTCTCCGGTCTTCCGACTTCGGTCTTCGGACTTCAACAGCCTTTTCCACTAAGAGAATGTTAATACAAAAGTTAAATATGAATACTTCAAATAAAGAATGGAAGCCTCTGACACTGGCTTTTAACCAGGATTTGCAAGATGCCCTGCAACAGCAACATCATGCGGCACAGTTTATTGCTTTAGTCGGGCGTCATTTGATCCCCCAACAGCCCGATGACAGCAATACCAATATGCAATACCTTCCTGATCAGGGATTATTGGCAGGTAATGAGCTTATAAATGGAATGCGCCTTGCTTTGCAATTAACTGACTTAAAACTATGTTTTATTGATCAAGTGGGGAACTGCAAAAATGAGACCTCATTAGTTGGCAAATCCAAAGGGCAGATCTATAAAGAAATAAAAGAAAAGCTTGAAAATTTGGGTATAGATGTCTCGAAATTTAAAAATGAATTGCATTATGAAATTCCCGTTCACAAGTTGGATTCCGGTTCATCCTTTTCAATAGAAGACCGGGCGCTCTTTCAGGAGAACACTTATTATCGGCACAATGCAGCGTTGATAATGAATAATTTAGTCACCCTATATCCCAATGCCTTTCCTGTAAGGGTTTGGCCTCATCATTTCGATACCGGGACTTTTATTGCTGTTGCTCACAATGAAAAAGGGGAACTATCAAAGTCAATCGGATTGGGCTGGGCTATTCCTGACAGCATGATGAACGAGCCTTATTATTACCTGAGCTTTTGGTCTGAAAAACCTGATGAGGGCTTAAAAACCCTGCCCGCATCAAAAGCCGGGAAATGGATGATGCCTGACTGGAATGGAGCAGTATTAAAACATTCGGAAATCCAACAACAAGATTCAGCTGAAAAACAATTTGACCTTGTAGAGTCTTTTTTTCACCAGGGTATTGATATTTTAATGAACCGGTAAAAAATAAGCTGTATGAAAAAACTGAATTGGTACAAAGTATTAGATAAAAAAGAAGAATTGCCCGAAAACCGGGTAATGACAGTTACTGCCGGACACAAGCAAATTGCACTTTCCCATTTTGAGGGTAAGATTTGTGCCCTTGACAACAGTTGCCCCCACCAGGGAGGCCCTCTTGGGGAAGGAAGTATTGAAAACGGGATCCTTCGCTGCCCCTGGCATGGCTGGGATTACCACCCCTGCACTGGAAAAGCTCCGGGTTTTGATGATGGTGTTGAACCTTATGAGGTAAAAGAAGAAAATGGAGCCATCTATGTTGGCCTTATGGAAGAAGAACCTCACCAGCCAACCATTTCGGATGTGATGATGGAAACCATGGTCAACTGGGGCGTAGATACTGTTTTTGGGATGGTTGGACATAGTAATCTTGGTGTGGCCGATGCCATGCGGAGGTTGGAAGAAAAAGGGAAATTACAATATTTCGGGATCAGGCACGAAGGCGCCGCAGCATTTGCGGCCAGCGGATATGCAAAATTAACAGGCAAACCGGCTGCCTGTTTTGGTATTGCAGGTCCGGGCGCTACCAATATGTTCACCGGAATGTGGGATGCCAAAGTTGACCGGGTTCCATTGCTGGCATTATCAGGACAGGTCGATACGCAGGTGCTGGGTACAGGAGCTTTTCAGGAAGTAGACCTGGTAAAAGCATTTCAAACGGTGGCTGACTTTAATCATGCCGTTCAGGAACATAGTAAACATTCCGAATTGATGACCCGGGCCATAAAACATGCCATCATCAACAGGCAGGTTTCTCATATTACTTTCCCCGATGAAGTCCAGTTTACTGTCAGACCTGAAAACGAAGAAGCACAAACCCCTGAAGGACGAATTACGCCATTCACCATTTCTCCGCCGGAAGAAATGGTAAATAAGGCAATCTATTTAATACGAGAATCTACACGACCGGTTATTATTGTTGGCCATGGGGCGAAATTCAGCATCGGCAGCATCATCAAATTTGCAGAGGGTATGAATGCCCCCGTGATTACAACATTTAAAGGAAAGGGACTGATTCCCGACAACCACCCGCTGGGATGTGGTGTGCTGGGCAGAAGCGGTACCCCCATTGCTTCCTGGTTTATGAATGAAAGTGACCTGCTGATCGTTTTTGGGGCATCATTTTCGAACCATACAGGCATCACCCCTAAAAAACCAATTATCCAGGTCGACTTTGATCCGATGGCATTGAGTAAATTCCATAAGGTGGATGTAGCCCTCTGGGGTGAAGTTGGGATTACTGCAAAACTATTGTCCGATGCGGTAAAAGGTAAAACGGATACCCTAGATCAACGTATAGAAGTTGCTGCCCGATGGAAAATCTGGAGAAAGGAAAAATTGAACAGGCTAAAGGATGATCATGACAGGGGAATAAGTTCTATTGCGGTTTTTGATGCCATGAACAGGATCACACCCGAAAATGCCGTTATCGCTGTGGATGTTGGAAACAACACCTATTCTTTGACTACTTTCACATTATACACTATACCCCGGGCATCCCGAAGCTGAATAAAATAGACCCCGGGTTTATATGATCTCAGATCAAAGTAATGATTTTCACTTGCTTCCCCGATGTTTCCTTGTCCGCAGACCTGCCCCATGGTATTAAAGATATGGTAAATGAAAGAAGATCCGGAAGGCAGAGAAAGGTAAACCTGTCCATCGCCAGGAACAGGAAACGCCTTGATTTCCTGCCTTGTATATTCAGGAAAGGTGCCATAAATAAGATCAGTGCATCCCACCATGGTGAATTCTGCTGCCGAGGCCCATGCATTTCCATTTACCTCTGAAAGAGCCAGCAGGCGGAAATATTTCCCAATGATCCCTTCAGGGAAGTCGATACTTTGAGGAGATGATGTATTTTCAAAAGCCCCGCTACTTACCGCCTCGCCCCAGCTAAACTGATCTTCGCTGATGTATAGTTCATAGTCTTTGATCCTTCCATTCACACCATCCTGCCGGGTCAGGTAAGTAAAGCTGAAAATTCTGTAAGTGGCGCCCAGGTCAACCTGGATCTCATGAGGGTATGGATCGCTCCCGGTACTCCACCTGGTATGCCAGATAGTTTCAGGGTCGTTATCAAAACTCATGATCGCCAGCCCGGGATAATTGACCTCTTCGCTGTCAACATATAGCAATTCCCATATTTCCTTGGGAAGTTCAGCAGGATTGCTGCAGTCTTCTATTGAAGGGCAGGTGGTGGTGGTGATCATATCCGGGATGGTTTTCACATAAGTCTCTCCTCCCTTATTAACACTAAGGCTTACACTATAGGTGCCGGGATTTCCCAAGACCACTCCTGGGTTTCTCATATTCACATCTTCAATGTATACCGGTTCCGGTGTGATGCTCCAGGTCCAGCTGGCACCTTCATGGTTCATGATGCTGTGGTCCTCAAAATAAAGGGTGTCCAGCATGCAGTTGAAATGGGCACGTTCCACCCATGGGTTGATGATGGGTTCAAATTCCGGTTCCTTTAGCGTAGATTCCCATATCCCTGCGCTTCCTGCAACCCTTATCTTTCCATCCCTGAAAAAAGGCATGGCCAGGTTCACTGACATCCCGGCAGGATAGTCGGTATCAAAAGAAGCCCAGTCACCCATCCCTTCTGTCCGGTAAAAAACTCCAGCCACAGACCCACCCCGTGAAGTGGTAAATAAATAGATGATCTCAGACTGGTTATCAAAAGGCTGTACGCAAATACACTTGGTATACTCCGAAAGCGTTCCGGTCCAATCCTCCCAGCTGTCCCCGCCATCTGTCGAACGGAATACCTTTCCGACATCGGCCGACCAGGTACCATTCTGCAAACAGGCGTAAATCAGGTTTTCATCATATGGGGAGATGGCAAAAAACAATCTTCCTTTCCAGTAACTCGTACCATAAGGACTGCTGCATAATGCCGGTTTTAAGGTCCAGCTAAGGCCTCCGTCTTCACTTTTATATAATCCTTTATTGATCACATCAGCATACAAGACAAGAGGATTGCTATAGCTGATTTGCAGGTAACGAACGTTATAAGGGAAAGTATACAACAGCTCATATGATGTTCCCATATCGGTACTTTTCCAGAATCCGGCACCTTCTCCGAGATAAAAGGTACCATAATAATTGGGATGCGTTACCAGGTTTCCGCGCCGTCCACCATACTCATCCATATTTGGATATTTGCTGAAGATAAAACGGCCTTCAGGTGCGGCTTCTGCTGTTGGCGGAAGGATCCATCCATTGCCAAGGTCATTAAATGCTGCATGCCGGCTTCTGCCCTGCACCACCCAACCTGTCGGAGATTCAGCTCCACCCATGCGCAATGCTTTGGGTTGGTAAAAATCGGCCATGGCAGTATTGCCGTTATGATACCTGCCGCCCACAACAATGTCTTCATTCCAACCCTGGTCGAAACCCCACATATCTGAGCCCACAAGCCCGTTAACACGAACAAAGTAATTCAATTGAGATGAAAAATTATCTGTAGTGAGGTTCATTCCTCCATCGGTTGAAACCCAGGTTTTTCCGTTGGGGAGCATTTTAATATCCTGTATATCAGGATGAATGCTAAAATTACCGGAATAGCCTCCAACGGCAGTGAAGTTGCTGCCTCCATTCAAAGACTTAAAAAGCGTTGTGGTTCCCACCATGATGATAGTTGGATCAGTGGGGGATACATCCAGTACCAGGTCGAAAAATCCCTGGCCATTGTTCATACCGAAGGAAGGGGTCTGCCCGGTTGCAAGCAGATCCCATGTCCAGTTTCCATTATTCAAAGTACCCTGATACAGATATGGCGTATTATCGGAACTCAGCATGATGATTAACAGGAGGCTGGGATTGGCGGAGCTCACCGCCAGCAGGCCCCCGCTCGACTCGGTGATGGAAGATGGAAAAGAAGGTTCCAGGCTGAAGCTCTGGCCCCCATCGGTCGAAATTACCAGGGCGAAATTGCCACCGCTTTTACTGAGTGCATAAATAATGTTATGATCATCGGGCTTGATCTCCACATCCCAGGCGGGGCCGGCCCATTTTTCTGCCCAGGTGTTGCCATCGTCAGTGCTCAAATGAACTCCACCGGATGATGCAGAAATAATTTTTTGGGGATCATCATCGTCTATCTTCAGGCGATTGGCATAGAACAATTCTCCACTTTGTAAAAGAGGAAGCCAGTTCAATCCGCCGTCAAGGCTTTTATGTACCTGGTTGCCCGCAGCAGCATAAACAATATCGGAATTGTCAGGATGAATGGCAATGGCCGTAACACCACCTCCAAAAGGGTATTCTGGCGCCAGTAATTGCCAGTGCATTCCGGCATCAGTGGTTTTATTAACATATCCTGTTTCGCTCCCACAATATAAGATGTCATCATCAGAAGCTGCTACATCAAACGAATATATATTCACCTGCCAGGGACAGGACAGGGGATCGCTCGGTGAGTTCGATTCATTCAGCCAGAAAGTTTCCTTAGGCCCGAGGAAAGTCCAGTTTGATTCATCCCTGTCTTTATCCTTGTAACGGGCTGTTAGTTGGGCATCTATCAGTTTCTCGTAGTAGGCGTTGAGGTCCGGGAGCAGGATGCTTCCATCAGGCATGACATAGGATTCCACGGCCCGGCTCCAAATCCTGAAATAGCGGGTCAAAGAATTCTTTTCATTTTTATGGTGCAACATATACGCTTTGAACTTCCCGGAAACATCATTAAAATTCACCGGATAATCGTATAGCATTTTCCCCCAGGCGGGATAATTCGGCTCATATGCCGGTTTGTAAGCCCGGATAATACCCGGAAAGTAATCGTAAGGAGTATAGCTGGT
>DAOWEV010000168.1 GCA_030638325.1 Bacteroidales bacterium | reverse complement strand
GGTGTTTCAAGATTTAAAATTTTACCATTGCAATCCAGCGTTTTTTTACCGGAAAATGATGTACTTTTATCGCTCTGTTTTAACACAACTTTGATAGGATTAAAAATAATTATCAAAAATAACGTTATTATTCATGCAGAGTTGAAAGTTGAAAGTTTATAAAGTTATAAAGTACATTGATAGTATGAACCAATCCCGAAAGCTTTCGAGAAAAGTACTTAATCTGGAAAGATAATTGATGAGTGAAACCGGGTTGATCCTCAGAAAATAAGTATAATTATGGCAGAAGCGAATGAAATGAACCTGGAAAAGACATCAGAACACTTTGAAGAGATCATAGGTATGTGCAGGGGAGTCTTCATCAACAAGATGAGAGATTATGGCAGCGCCTGGAGGATCCTGCGGACACCATCCCTGACAGATCAGATATATATCAAAGCCAACCGGATCCGGAGCATTCAGGAGAAAGGCATCAGTAAGGTTCAGGAAGGTATCCAGCCTGAATTTATCGGCATCGTGAATTATTCGGTGATGGCGCTTATACAGCTAGACCTCGGTGCAGCAGAGGAATTGAATATGGAGGAAGAAAAGGCAAAGACGCTTTTTGATAAATATATCTATGCAGCGAGGGACCTGATGCTGAACAAAAACCATGATTATGATGAGGCATGGCGGAATATGCGCATCAGCTCACTGACCGATATTATTCTCATGAAGCTCATGAGGATTAAGCAAATTGAAGATAATGAAGGCGAAACATTTGTGTCGGAAGGTGTGGATGCCAATTACAATGATATTATCAATTATGCTGTTTTTGCTTTAATTAGGCTGGAAGATTGAGAGTTGAGAGTTGAGAGTTGAGAGTTGGAAGACGGAAGTCGGAAGACAGAAGACCGGAGATGGGAACAGGAAACAGGAAACAGGAGACAGGAGACAGGAGACAGGAGACAGTAAACAGTAAACAATGATGAGGAAAACAAGGAATTTTAGCCGGATATTCGTGGGAGTGGTATTTGTGTTCTCGGGATTTGTGAAGGGTGTGGATCCCTTGGGTACGGCTTACAGGATTGAAGATTATCTAATCGCTTACGGCTGGGAATGGGCGCTTCCGTTTACCCTGTGGCTTTCGGTTTTTCTTTGCGCCCTCGAGTTTTTCCTGGGAATGGCCCTGCTTCTCAATTTCAGGTTGAAACAGCTGTCATGGATACTGCTCTTAGTGATGATCTATTTTACCGGCCTTACCTTATATGATGCCATATATGAACCGGTGCCGAATTGCGGTTGTTTCGGAGATGCCATCGCACTTACGAACTGGCAGACATTTTATAAAAATGTGATACTCATCTTTTTTGTTTTTATCATCTTTTTTTACAGGGATAAATTCCGGACTCCCGCCCCGGTGCCCCTGCAGAATATTGTGCTGACCATAATATTTGTCGGATTCACAGGGTTTTCTATTTATCAGTACAATCACCTCCCATTGATCGACTTCAGGGAATGGCATGCAGGCGCTGACCTGATGCCGGAAAATAATGGTAAAACTAAAATTTATGTGATCTATAGTAATAAAGAAACCGGGGAGGTCAGGGAGTACCTCTCGCCGGATTATCCGTGGAATGATTCCATATGGCTTTCTGAATGGGAGTTTGTGGACCAGCGGATCGATGATAGCGATGTGGTGAAAGGCCATAACCTGGTAATCAATGATATGGAAGGCCATGATGTTTCGGAGTTTGTCATCGCCAATCCCCATTATCAATTCCTGCTGGTGGCTGTTGATCTGCAAACAGTCAACAGGGAAGGATTTAAGAAAGCAAACAGGCTCTTCATACAGCTCAGCGAGCAGGGGTATTCGTTCATTGTTTTGACAGGAAGCCTCAAAGAAGAGATTATTGCCTATAAACATTTTGTAGATCCTCATCTGGATTTTTATTATGCCGATGATACTGAATTGAAAACCGTGATCAGGTCCAACCCGGGTTTGATCCTTCTGAAAGACGGTATCGTAATTGACAAATGGCATTATTATGATTTTCCTGAACTTGAAGATCTTGAATTTATCTTAAAGAATAATTAATATAGCCGGCATTCATGTTCAGCTTCATTGTCAAACGCTTATCCTATGGTCTGCTGGTCCTGCTCGGGGTTATCACCCTGGTGTTTGTGCTGTTTAATATCCTGCCGGGCGATCCGGCCCGGATGATGCTGGGGCAGCGTGCCGATATCGCATCCGTGGAGGCCATCAACAAAGACCTGGGACTGGATCAGCCGCTCATTATCCAATACATGGGTTTCCTGAACGACCTCTCACCGCTTTCCATTTACGACTTTAAGAACCCCGGCAATTACTGGTACCTCTCTGATGAGAAATATGCTCCTTATGTATCTGTTCTTAACATTTCCGGAAATAAAAAGCTGATCCTGAAAAAGCCATACCTGAGAAGATCATACCAGTCGAAAAGAAAAGTAACCGCCATCCTGGCCGAAGCTTTCCCGAAAACAGTCCTGCTGGCCCTCACAGCCATATCTTTTGCATTTGTCATCGGGTTAATACTGGGTATCATCAGCGCCATTAAAAAAGATAGTATTATAGATCGTATTATCACGATGATATCTGTTTTTGGCATGTCTTTACCTTCCTTTTTTGCAGCCATCCTGATGGCCTGGATTTTCGCCTATCTGCTGGCTTCCTACACCGGTCTGAATATGACCGGAAGCCTTTATACTGTGGATGACTTCGGAGAGGGGGAGTACCTGGACCTGAAGAACCTGATCTTGCCTGCACTGACCCTGGGTATCAGGCCGCTCGCCATTGTTGTGGAGCTGACTCGAAATTCACTGCTGGATGTGCTGTCACAGGATTTTATCAGGACAGCAAAAGCAAAGGGGCTCAGTAATTTTCGGGTGATCACCAGGCATGCCTTGAGAAATGCATTAAATCCTGTTATCACTGCAGTAAGCGGCTGGTTTGCCTCACTCATGGCCGGGGCCGTGTTTGTGGAATTTGTGTTTGACTGGAAAGGAATCGGAGTGGCTATTGTGGACGCCCTGGAGAAGTATGATTTTCCCGTACTGATGGGCGCTGTCCTTTTTATCTCTATCATATTGATATTAATTAATATTTTTGTCGACATAATATATGGCTACCTGGACCCGAGAGTCAGGGTCGCTTAATCAGTTAACCTATCCTCATTTATTCATGAATTAATGAGGAGTTATTAGTTGAAAGTTATAAAGTTGAAAGTTATGGAAATACGCAGATTTTAAAAATTATGCTCTCTAACACTGGAAATATCCAAATTAATATCAGCCTTTATAAAAACCCTATAACTTAGCAACTTTCAACTTTATAACTTTATAACTTTCAACTTTATAAACTTTCAACTCTGCATGAATAATGCAGGTTAATACCTTTTATTATGAGAAAGAGAATAGTAGCAGGAAACTGGAAAATGAATAATAATTTTGAAGAAGCTGATGACCTGATAGCCGGGATCCTTGATGATATTGAGAAGGCCGGGAAGCCGGATGACATACAGGTGGTACTTTGTCCGCCTTCACTGTACCTGGAGCTTGCCACCGACATGCTCCTCGACCTGCCTGTCAGTGCGGGGGCTCAGAATGTGTCCCAATTTGAAGGAGGCGCCTACACAGGTGAGATATCCGCACAGATGCTGGCTTCCATGGATGTAGAGTATTGTATAACCGGGCATTCGGAGCGCAGGAAATACTTTAATGAAACTGATGAGCAGATCGCTCAGAAAGTGAACAGCTTGTTGAGTGAAAGTATTACCCCGATATTTTGTTGTGGCGAACAGCTCCATGAAAGGGAGGTAGGAAATCATTTCAAAGTGGTTCAGGAGCAATTGTCGAAAGGCCTGTTCCACCTCAGAAAAGAAGTGTTTAAAAAGATTGTAATAGCATATGAGCCCGTTTGGGCTATAGGTACAGGTGTGACGGCCACATCAGGACAGGCCCAGGAAATGCATGCTTATCTGCGGGGACTGGTACGGGATCAGTATGATGACCTCACCGGAGATGAAACAACCATTCTTTACGGCGGTAGTTGTAATTCGAAAAATGCGGCAGACTTGTTTGCCAACCCTGATGTGGATGGAGGCCTGATTGGAGGAGCTTCCCTGAAACCTGGCGAGTTTATGTCAATCGTCAGATCTTTTCACAATTAATAAATTATCTCAAGATACCTGCCCTGCCAATGGATTATGCTGAAGTAAGATTTGAAGGCGTATTGAGTGAAGATGATAAGAGCCTACTGACAGCCTGGTTGCTGAAAAAAGGCTTTCAGAGTTTTGTAGAAGAAGCAGATGCCCTCCTGGCTTATGCAGGGATGCATAACTTTGATGAGAAGGTGTTGAAAGATCCGGGCTTGCTGCCTGCAGCTAAGCATATTAAGGTATCCTGGAAAATTATAACTGAGCGGAACTGGAATGCCGAATGGGAAAGTGCCTATAACCCGGTGGCCATTGCCGGGAAATGTTATATCAGGGCCCCTTTCCATCCCCCTGATCAAAATTTTGACATCCAGATTATTATTGAGCCCCGAATGTCATTCGGTACGGCTCATCATGAGACTACTGCCCTCATGATCGAGACCATATTGAATATGGATATTAAAGGAAGAAAGGTGCTTGATATGGGTTGCGGTACGGCTGTACTTGCAATCCTGGCCAATAAATGTGGCGCTCAGAGCGTTATTGCCATCGACAATGACGAATGGGCTTATCAGAATGCCATCGATAATATTAAGTTGAACAAATCTCAGGGTGTGGAAGTATTATATGGTGGCGCAGAGACTCTTCGCAGCCTCAGTTTCGATATAGTACTGGCAAACATCAACAGAAATGTTCTGTTAAAGGACATCCCAAAATATGCTTCGACCCTGGATGCAGGCGGTGAATTGATTTTAAGCGGATTTTATCAGGAGGACATTCAACAAATTATTGCAAAAGCCGGCGAGCATGGCTTGAAGTTTGTAGCTTCACAATCTCTGAACAACTGGACTGTTGCAAGCTTTGTTAATTTGAAAATTTGAGAATGTGTTGATTTGAAAATGTTTTTCAAAAGACTTATACTGACCTTAACAGCGTTTCTGCTGCTTATCGGGTTTTCGTCCGGGCAATCCAAAAAAAAGTTCCCGGAGGATCCGAATGCATTTATTTCTGATCTGCCATTATTCTTTGAAAGCATTAGCAATGAGGATGCCTGGGCCGAAACATTTTTATTGCTGGATACCTTATCGGCTGATTGGACCGCAGGGCGTTTTTCAGATGATGAAAAAATTGAGATCATTCAATTGTCGAATGCTTTATTGAAAAGAAGGCTGCCGGCTTATCCGCATTTTTACCGCTTCTTTTACAATATCATGGAACTTCACCTGCAAGAAGGGAAGCAGTCTTTTGTGTTGCCATGGCTGGAGAGTATTGAAGATTTCATGAAGGAAGCTAGCCTCCGTCAAATTCAGGGCCATATCGGTACTTATTTTATGTTCTTCACTGAAAATATACTTTATTCATCTTCGTCAATTCAGTGGTACTTGTCTGATTCGCTCTATCGTTTTGAATATGATACGATACCAGTATTTTATTTAAAGAAAACAGACTTACTGTGTGCCACTAAAAAAGATACATCAGTGATCTCAGGCACCGAAGGAGCATATTTTCCAACCCTTAATTTCTGGAAAGGTTTCAATGGGACTGTCAACTGGGAGAGAGTTGGATACCCGAAGGATACTGTTTTTGCCAGGCTAAACGATTACGAGATCAAATTAAAGCATTCATATTATAATGCAGATAGTGTTGTTTTTTATAACAAGAACTTTTTTAAAGAACCCATCTTAGGCGCTTTTCAGGAAAAGGTTCTTTCCAGCAGGGCCAAAGAATCAGCGCCTTACCCCCAGTTTCAGTCATATCTGAAAAATTTCCAAATCAACAATATCTTTAAAGATATCGATTATGAAGGTGGGTTTTCCATGAGAGGAAGAAAACTGATAGGTTCCGGAAATGTTAAAAACAATGCATATCTTTTTGTTAAAATCACTGAAAATAAGAATATTACAATCCGTTCTCATGCTTTCTTTTTTGAGGAAGACGCAATTTTGGCCAATCCTGCCACTGTGAACATATCATTTGGAGAAGATTCTATCTATCACCCTTCCCTGAACTTAAGATACAATGACAATACCCGTATCCTGGAACTCCTGAGATCAGGTGAAGGATTGTATCAAAGCCCGTTCTTCAATACTTTTCACCGGGTTGAAATGTATGTTGGATCCATGAGATGGGAAATGGATGAAAACATCATCAACTTTGAAAAAGTTATAGGGGTACAAAAGCTGGGCGTGGCAGATTTTATTTCAGGCAATTACTTTTCAAAGTACAGTTTTGATAAACTTCAGGGTATAGATAAAAAAAACCCATTGTATGTGATTCGCGATTTTTTCAGAATTTATGGTACCAGGGAGGTGAGCCCCGCCATATTGTCGCAGTATATGAAAAAACCTCTTGAGCAGGTCAAAGCAACCCTGATAAAGCTTAGTGATCAGGGATTTTTCTATTATGATATTGCCAGGGATAAAGCCATTATCGAAGACCGCTTATTCGATTACATCCGGGCTAATCTCGGTGAAATAGACTATGATGTGATCCATATTCACTCAGAGACTGAAGACAGCAGTAATGCCATTCTTTTTATAGATAACATGGACCTGCTGATCCGTGGGGTTTCTGAGGTTTTTCTAAGCGATTCACAAAATGTTTACATATACCCTGAAAAAAAGGAGATAGTCCTCAAAAAGAACCGTGATTTTGTATTTACAGGAAGTGTCAGGGCCGGGTTATTCGAGTTTTATGCTCATGAGTGCTCATTTGAGTACGATCCCTTTCGACTCAACATGCCTACCATCGATTCGCTCAGCTTTCATGTGAAATCTTTCAAAAAGAATAAAAATGGAGAATATGAATTTGTGAAAGTCAGGACGGTTATTGAGGGCCTCAGCGGGGCCCTGTTAATTGACGAACCGAATAATAAATCCGGGCTGAAGAATTTTGCCCAATATCCTCTGTTTATCAGTGAACAGGAGTCGTTTGTTTATTATGATAAAGATTCTGTTTATAATCGTGACAACTTTAAATATTATATAGCCCCTTTCAAGCTTGAGAGCCTTGATAATTTCTCTACCGACGGACTGGAATTTTCAGGTTACCTGGCGTCGGATGATATATTCCCGGAAATAGAACAACCCCTGAAGGTTCAACCGGATTATTCCCTGGGGTTTATAAAAGATACACCTGACGAGGGTTATCCTGTTTACGGAGGGAAAGGCAGATTTTATACCACCCTTGATTTAAGCAACCTTGGCTTAAGAGCCCGGGGAACCCTTGAGTACATGACTTCTACCACAGCATGTCAGGATTTTCACTTTTATCCTGATTCACTTACGGCTCAGGGTATTACCGGTTTCTTTATTGATGAGTTAAAAGGCGCTGTCGAATATCCTGATGTGTCCATCGACAGTGCGAACCTGATTTGGTATCCTTCCAGTGATACCATGAAAATCAGGATGATCGATAAGCCATTCAGGATGTTCAATGATAAATCGGACCTTTATGGTGATTTGGTGCTTACAGACAAGGGACTCTCTGGCTCAGGATCAGTGAATTTTGAATCTTCCGGGATGGATTCCCGCGAGTTCCGGTTTGGACAGCATACCATTACAGCCGATACCCTCGACTTCCGGCTTTATACAAAAGGTGGCGACAGCCTTGCTCTGTCAGCCCAAAACTATCAGGCTAAACTTGACTTTGAAAAGAGAATAGTGGAATTTCACACCAACAAGGCCGGCTCGGTCATGAGATTTCCCTATCATAATTTTATTAGTTCCATGCAGACTATCGACTGGCATATGGACAATAATGAATTGACCCTGGCAAACGATGTCAGTGATATTACGAGCGGAATAGACAGTCTCAGTATTTATGAAATGATGGATCTTGATCTGTCTGGATCAGAGTTCGTCTCAACCAATCCTGGCCAGGATTCCCTTAAGTTTTTTGCGGGTCATGCCCGCTATAATATGACCGATTATATCATTTATGCGGAAGGTGTGATGTTCATTAAAATTGCTGATGCAGCCATTTTTCCTTCAGGAGGTTATGTTACTATCCTGAAAGGGGGAAAGATCGAAGAAATGGAAAATGCACGGATCGTGGCCAATACTGACACCAAAAATTTCACCATCAATAATGCCACAGTCAATGTTATATCCAGAAACAATTATGAAGGAAGAGGGATCTATCCCTATGTTGATTATGAGAAGTTTATTCAGGATATAAAACTCAGTGAGATCTATGTGGATTCCACCGGTGTCACAAGAGGCCGTGGCCTGGTCAGAGAAGCTGATAATTTTATGTTGAGCCCGGAATTTGCATTTACCGGCAATGTTTTCCTGCAGGCAGATAAAAAGTTTCTGCGATTTGAAGGAGGGTATAAGATCCGGGAAAATTGCCTGAAATCATACCAGCAACACTGGGCATTTTTTGATACCCTTATTGATCCGCATCATGTTGTCTTGCCAGTGCCTGAAGATCTTCATGACATTGACGGAATTGATATTGATGCGGCATTATATTTTTCCGGCATCTATGATCACATTTACCCGGTTCTTTTTACACAGCGAAAAATATTGAGTGACACAGCCATTTATTATGCTTCCGGAGAGATATCCTATGATACGGTGCGCAAAGAATATACTATCTCACCTGTTGTGATGCAAGATGGAAGCGCTCCTGGCAATTCCCTCACCTTCAGTACCAGGAAATGTAGTATCGAAGGATCAGGACCGCTGAATCTGGGACTGGATATGGGGTATGTTGATATTCAGTCGGTGGGGGATATTCAATACCTGATAATCCCTGATTCTACCAGGTTAAGAGGAGCCCTTGCAATTGATTTTTATTTTGATGAAACTGCCTTATCGATGCTTGCTGACAGTATGATCATGAGCGACCTTCCCGGTCTGGATGTGACAAGTGCTTTTTATGATAAGATCATTACATTTTTTCTTGGCCAGGAGAAAACCGAAGATATTAAAACAGATGCGAGCCTGTTTGGAGTTTCCAGGAAAATTCCGGAAGAACTGGTGCATACCTTTTTTCTTCCCGATGTTAAGCTGTACTGGAATTCAATAACCCGGTCATATATGTCGAAAGGTCCTTTTGCCGTTGCTAATATTGGCAAGATCCCTGTGAACCGGTATGTTGACGGGTTTATTGAGTTGGTGAAAAAAAGATCGGGGGATGAGATGAATTTGTATATCGAAGTGACAGACAGGTTATGGTATTATTTTAATTACAAGAATAATATTCTCCAGACCATATCATCTGATATGCCTTATAATGTCAGGATCACTGATCTGAAATCGGATCGCCGGATATATAAAGACAATGATCAGGAAGAGCAATATGAATATGTGATCTCAGGACGCCGGAAAAGAATAGACTTCCTGAGAAAAATGGATGAATATAATAAGTGACCTTTAGAATATCCGGCGCCCGCTAAAAGGAGATGAACGAAGATTGCTCCGGGAAAAAAGAGTTCTGCCACGAATTTAATGGGTAATGGATTGTGGAAAAAATGTTAGAAAACACACTGGCAGGGTTATGATTTTTTAACTAATTTTACATTTTCAGATATAATTGAATAACCGAAATTTTTTAAATATGAAATTTATTGTATCAAGCTCATCGCTGTTGAAGAATTTGTCTGCCTTAAGTGGCGTATTGAATCCCAGTAATACACTCCCAATCCTGGATGATTTTCTGTTTGAGCTAAAAGATGGATCATTGTTTATTACTGCCTCTGACCTGGAAACAACCATGACCGTTAACATTCCGTTGTCGAAAGCAGAAGAAGACGGGTCTGTGACGATCCCGGCAAAAATTCTCATTGATACATTGAAGACCTTCTCGGATATCCCCGTTACTTTCAACATTAATAAGGAAACACTGGTGGTGGAGCTTTCTGCAGGAGAAGGAAAGTATAAGCTTTCGGGCCACAAGAGCGAAGAGTTTCCGCAATCACCTGCCCTGGAGAACACTACATCTATCCCTATCAAATCATCTGTCCTCGTAGATGCGATTAACATGACAGTGTTTGCTGCCGGTAATGATGAGCTGAGGCCGGTGATGTCAGGCGTTTTCTGCCAGCTTTCACCGGAGAATATCACTTTTGTTGCCACCGATGCACACAAACTGGTACGCTATACCAGAACTGATGCTTCCACCCCGGATGCAGCATCATTTATTCTTCCTAAAAAGCCATTGAACCAGCTCCGGCATATACTTTCAGGTGATGACACCGATGTGAATATAGAATATACGGATACCAATATTTTATTCACTTTTGAAAATGTCAGGCTTATCTGCAGGTTGATCGATGGAAAATATCCCAATTATGAGGCGGTTATTCCAACCAATAATCCAAATGTCCTGACTACCGACAGGGTTCTTTTACTGAATTCCATGAGACGTGTATCAATATTTTCGAACCAGTCTACCCACCAGGTCAGGTTTAAGATCAGTGGTAAGGAACTTGTGCTTTCGGCAGAAGATATTGACTTTGCTAATGAGGCAAAAGAGCGGCTTACTTGCAGCTATGAAGGAGACGATATTGAGATAGGATTTAATTCCAGGTTCGTGCTGGAAATGATCAATAATATCTCTACCGAACAAATCCGGTTTGAAATGTCGGCACCCAACCGGGCCGGCTTGATCCTGCCAGTCGATAATAAAAATAAAGATGAAGATATCCTGATGCTGGTCATGCCGGTGATGCTAAATACCTGATCCGGGCACATCCTGACTATTTTAAGCCTACTTAATTCACAAATTGATCTATTACGAAGCCAAACTACTGTGATTAAAGGCAACCCCGATAATTATCGGGGCAATTTCCGATTCTCGAAATAACTTATGCTATTCCTGCGAGTCAGAAATCTGCGCTCACCTTTACTCTTTGTATTTTGGCTTCTCATGACGAAAAACTTATGAATTAATCAGGCAAATGAATTCCCTTTCATCCCGGAAATTTCTTTCGGGAGCAGGGCCACTATCTCAGAACAGATCTCTTCAATAGATTTACTGGTTACATTAATAAGTTTCCAATCTGGTTCCCGGTTAAATATTTCCTGTGCATATCGTAATTCCTTGCGTACATAGTCGGGATTGGCATAATCGCCTGCCATGCCTCCAAGCCGGTCCTGGCGGGCTCTTCTAAGTACTGCGAGACGATTTGGAAGAGTATTCAGGCAGAAAACTTTATGCGAAGGGATCTTATATATTATTTCAGGTACCTCAATGCCCAATACGATGGGGATATTGGCAACAAACCAGCCTTTAAATGCCAGAAAAATACTTACAGGTGTTTTGAAGGTTCTGGAAACTCCCATAAGAATGATCTCTGCTTTTTGAAGCTCTTCGATCCTTTTTCCATCATCATGATTAAAAGCAAATTGCATGGTTTCTATCCGCCTGAAATAGGAATCGTTTAGACTTTGGAAAAGACCTGGTTCTTCTGACGGAGAAGCGGCAAGCTGATGCGACAACCGGTCTAACAGGGGGCCCATCAGGTCAATGGCATTGACATCATGCAGGCGGGCAACCCGGTGCATCTCTTCCCGGAGTTTATCACTTACCAGTGTATGGACAATGAAGGCCTTGCTCTTTTGTGCGGTCTGAACCAGCACATGTATCTGTAAGATCGTCCTGATCTCACCAAATGTCTTGATGCTCACCTCCTTGCCACCAAATTGAGTAAGAGCCGCATTCAAAGCCTGTGCTGCTGTTCTTCCTGTACCGTCGGATGCTACAAATATTTGGGACATTGTGATGAATTAGAAATTAAAGATAAACAAATATAACTAATCAATTCCTGTTTTCTGGTTTTAAGGATAGATTTTGAATATGGTACTGGGGAAATAAGGGTATAAAGGTATAGGGGTATAAGGGTATAAGGGTATAAGGGTACCATTACCCCCTATTCCCCTATTTCCCCTATTTCCCTTATTCCCCCTATTTCCCTTATTCCCCCTATTTCCCCTATTCCCCAATTCAATAATAATATTTTTTAAGCCAGCCAAGTAAACGTCATTCGCAGGAAAAGATAGCGTATACCGCAAAAGTAGCCAGCCAGTGCTCCCCTGAATATTCTCCGCTTGCAATATTTGGTAAAGTGACACCGAGGTGTTGCCGGCCAGCCTCCAGGATCTTTTCATCATGGCCTGCGAAAAAGGGGGCAATGCGATTGAAACACCACACCCGGCTCAGGTTCAGGCCATCGAGATGGACCAGTTTTCCATCTGAGCGGTCAGTTACCGTTGCCGGGTCAAACAGTTCTTTTGGAGCCCCCTCAATAATTCCGGGAAGGAACTTCTCCATCCAGGCAACAAATTCATCCTCATCCAATACCCTGGCCATAAGGTCAGCCTCTGACAGGCAGGGAGAAAGAAAATCAAACCCTCCCGGTTCATAATCAGCAGGGCAAAATTTATCAAACAGGTAAAAATCCAGACTGCGTGCCTCGATCATCTCCTGTAAATCCTGATGGCCGATAGATACGGCATAGTCCCACGCAAATGACAAGCCAAAGGCCGTATTGGGGTGCTCGCCGGTACGGTTTGGGTAGCTCAATAAAGGCAAAAACTCAATGTATTTACCGGCAATCACCTCAGCCAAAGGCTGGATGTTATGATACCATTGTTGTCCAAGAGTATCATCCCATTCGTATAATTCCTGTGCCAGTTTCAGCAGCCATGCCCAGCCATAGGTCCGTTCAAACGACCGGTTACTTTTTTCTCCGAAATATTCAATTTCCACCAGGATGTTTTCTTGTTGAAGATTATTGGATATCTTTTCAATAATTTCAGCTTTTTCATCAAGATCAGGAAATTCTTTCAGTAACCTGATCAGCATCCAGTGCCCATGAACTGCCGAATGCCAGTCGAAACAGCCATAAAATGCAGGGTGCAGCTTGCTGGGGGCAAGCACATCATTTTCATCATCCATAACATGGCCTGGTTTGTTGGGAAATTCCTGGTGGATGCAGGTGAGGGCAAGGCCAGCGAAATGGGATGCCTGCTCCCGGTCGAAAAAAATAATTGGGATATTTTCCTGACCTTTTACCTGGAGTATCATCCCTGTCAGAATGATAATAAATATAAAACGAATACTTATGTCCGTCAAATCGTTAATCTCAAATCGTTAATCTCCAATCGTTAATCTCCAATCGTTAATCTCCAATCGTTAATCAATAATTACGGGCCCTGCCGCAACCAGGCGCTTTCCTTCTTCATTATCGGTAAAGGCAACGAAATTATCGATGAATTTTTTCGAGAGTTTTTTTGCAGCTTCATCCCATTCTTCCGGATTCTCCCAACTGTTCCTGGGGTTCAGTACTTTGCTGTCGACACCAGGCACAGCTTTTGGGATGGCCAGATTAAAGTACGGTAGCGTTTCGTATTCCGCATCGTCGAGGGTGCCTTCAAGGATGGCATCGATGATCTTACGGGTGGAAGGCAGGTCCATTCTTTCTCCAACTCCGTAAGGACCACCAACCCAGCCGGTATTCACCAGGTAGGCCGTTGAACCGTGCTCTTCCATTTTACGGATCATCTCTTCTGCATATTTCGTTGGGTGTAGCAACAAAAAAGCAGCCCCGAAGCATGCCGAGAAGGAAGGCTGAGGTTCTTTGACCCCCCTCTCCGTACCGGCCAGTTTCGCTGTATATCCACTCAGGAAGTGATATTTTGTCTGATCTTCAGTCAGCTTGGCTACCGGAGGAAGAATCCCGAAAGCATCTGCCGTGAGGAAGATCACTTTCTTCGGATGTCCACCCCTGGATACCGGCTTCACGATATTATCTATGTGATAGATCGGATAACTGACCCTCGTATTCTCTGTTTTTGAGCCATCTTCAAAATCAATCTTTCCGGTATCTTTATCATATACCAGATTTTCCAGCAAAGCATTCCGTTTGATGGCGTGGTAAATATCCGGCTCTTTTTCCTCACTAAGATGAATGCATTTTGCATAGCAGCCGCCCTCGAAGTTAAAAATACCGTCGTCATCCCAGCCGTGTTCATCATCGCCTATCAAAGCTCTCTTCGGATCTGCTGAAAGAGTGGTTTTTCCAGTTCCTGACAAGCCAAAAAAGATGGCAGTATCCGCATCTTCACCCTGGTTTGCAGAGCAGTGCATGGCAGCGACCTGTTTGAGGGGGAGGTAATAATTCATGATGGAGAAGAATCCTTTCTTGATCTCCCCGCCATACCAGGAGCCACCTACAACAGCACGTTGCTCCTTGAGGTTGAATACAGCATAAACATCACTGTGCATATTGTGCGTTTCCCAGTCAGGGTTAGTGGTTTTACAGGCATTCAGCATCACAAAATCAGGTTCAAATGATTCCAGTTCTTCCGCTGTCGGCCGGATGAACATGTTCTTGACAAAATGTGCCATCCAGGCTATCTCAGTCACTATCCTGATGCGCAGGCGGGTGTTATCATTGGCTCCTGCATAACCATCCTGAACGTATAAATTATTACCTGAGAGTTGTTTGGCGCTGATCTTATAAAGGTGCTTCCAGACTTCTTCGGTAACGGGCTTGTTGTCAGAGGCTTTTCTTTCCGGGTTTTTCCACCAAATATTATCTCTTGAAGTTTCTTCGTCAACGATGAACTTGTCTTTAGGCGACCGTCCGGTAAAGATGCCGGTATCTACTGTGACCGCCCCGGTATCGGTAACAAATCCCTTTTCATATCCTTCAAGTGAAGGGTCTGTCTCATGCTCAAATAATTCATCATAAGAAAGATTATGAAATACTTTTTTTATATCTTTAATGCCGTAACTCTTCAGGTCATTTTTAATTTTTTCAAGATTGACTCCCATAACGAATGATTTTGAATTAGTAGATTTTTGAGGTGACAAAAATACTAAAAACTTCTATTTACGTATATATTATTATAAATGTCTTAGCTTTATACCATTCAAAATGATGGAAGGATGGAAGGATGGAAGGATGGAAAAATGGGAAATAGGGGAAATAGGGGAAATAGGGGAAATAAGGGAAATAAGGGAAATAGGGGAAATAGGGAAATAGGGGAAATAAGGGAACTGCTCCCCTTATACCTTTATTTCCCTTATACCAACATACCTCTATCCCCCTTGCACCATTTTTTAAACCGGTAAATTAAACAGTAAATTATGAGTAACGAATTGGACCGACGGTCGTTTTTAAAAATATCTGCACTGGCAGGAGCACTCATCGGGTTGCCCGGCCTGGCCTGTACGCGATCAGGTAAAACAGATATTGATGCCATACTTGAAAAGATAAGCCTGAATGTTCCCGGCACAGGAAAATCCGTTATGGGAATGGCCGCTCCTCCTATTGACCAGGTGAAAGTCGGGGTAATAGGCCTGGGGAACAGGGGCTCCGGAATGATCTATCATGTTCAGGCGCTCTTTCCGGATAAAGCCACGATCACAGCCATTTGCGACATCCGGCAAAAACAAGTGGAAGAGGCACTTTCTTACCTGAAGGAAAACGGACAAAACCCGGCAGTATATTCCGGGACTGAAGATGCCTGGAAAGAAATGGTACAACGGGATGATATTGACCTGGTGCTGATAATGACTAACTGGAAACTGCATACACCTATGTGTGTTTACGCCATGCAGCAAGGCAAACATGTGGCGGTGGAAGTGCCGGCCGCCATTACGGTGGAAGAATGCTGGCAACTTGTGAACACCTCCGAAGAAACACAGCGCCATTGTATGATGATGGAAAATGTCTGTTACGGATCAGAAGAACTCTGGGTGTTGAATATGGTTAAGAAAGGTGTGTTCGGCACTATCACTTATGCCGAAGCAGCCTATATCCACAACCTGCTGTGGATGTTATTCGGCGACAGCTACTACCATAAATGGCGTATCAGGCATCATGTCAAACATGATGGAAACCTTTACCCGACACATGGATTAGGGCCGGTAGCCTGGTATATGGACATTCAGCGGGGTGATCATTTCGAATACCTGACATCCATGAGCTCCCTGCAGGCTTCCCTGACTGAATACGCTAAAACCGTAGATCCGGAAAACGAATTCTATAACCGCACCGATTTTAAGCATGGAGATTTGAACACCAGCCTGATCAAGACTTCCCAGGGACGCATGATAACCCTGAAACATGATGTGGCGACTCCCCGCCCTTACAACCGAATCAATGCTATTGCAGGAACTATGGGATACCATGAGGGTTATCCCAGCCGGCTGGCAGTTAATGAATATGGCCATGGCTGGGTGGAGGAAGAAGTCTACCGGGAGTACCGTGAAAAATACGAGCATCCCATCTGGAAGAATATGAGAGTAGAGATCGAAAAGCACGGAGGCCATGGTGGTATGGACTTTGTACTGGTTTACAGGATAATAGATAATCTTAACAAAGGCCTGCCCCTGGATCAGGATGTCTATGATGCAGCCGCCTGGAGTGTGATCACTCCACTTTCAGAGATCTCCGTTGAACTGGAAGGTACGCCTGTGAAATTTCCCGACTTTAGCAGAGGCAAATGGCAGGAGCCGAGAGAATTGCAGGTATTTAAGAGGTGAATCGTGAGTTGTGAGTGGTGAATAGTATGTTATGGGTTACGGGTTATGATTTTTTTTTTAATTGTTTATTCGTTTATTCGTTTATTTGTTTATTCGTTTATTTTGAATTAGAGGCTTACAATCCTACAGTCCTACAGTCTTAAAGTCCTACAATCTTATAGTCTTATAGTCCTACAGTCTTACCGTCCTACCGTCTTACCGTCCTACCGTCCTACCGTCTTACCGTCTTACCGTCTTACCGTCCTACCGTCTTACCGTCCTATCGTCCTACCGTCCTACCGTCTTACCGTCCTACCGTCTTACAGTCGTAATTTATTTAGATTTCTTAGCCGCTTTCTTTGCCTTCTTCTTCATCTTTAGTGTAATGGTAGCCTGCGCAGCGGCCAGGCGGGCGATGGGCACACGGTAGGGTGAACAGCTTACATAATCGAATTTAAGTGAGTTCACAAATTCAATTGATGAGGGATCCCCACCATGTTCACCGCAGATGCCGATCTTGATATTCTTCCGTGTCTTGCGGCCTTTCTTAACAGCTATCTTCATGAGTTGGCCTACACCTTCAATATCGAGTACCTGGAATGGATCGATTTTCAGGATGCCTTTATCGAGATAGACTTTCAGAAATTTACCAGCGTCATCTCTTGAGTAACCGAAAGCCATTTGTGTCAGGTCATTGGTGCCAAAGGAGAAAAACTCTGCCGATTTGGCGATTTCATCAGCGGTCAGGGCAGCCCTTGGGACTTCAATCATGGTGCCTACCAGATAGTCCATTCTTTCATTTCGTTCTTCAAACACTTTTTCGACGGTATTCCTGACGATGTCCTCTTGCATCTCCATCTCTTTGAGCGTACCGGTAAGTGGTATCATGATCTCCGGGTGGGCGTTGATGCCTCTCTTCTTCAGGTTCAGGGCGGCTTCGATGATGGCCCTGGCTTGCATCTCTGAGATCTCAGGATAAGTATTACCAAGACGGCAACCCCGGTGACCAAGCATGGGGTTGACTTCTGATAATTCTTCTACTTTTCCCCTGATTTCATCCAAACTAACACCCATCTGATCTGCCATTTCCTGTTGATTTTCCTTTTCATGTGGAACGAACTCATGGAGTGGGGGGTCCAGCAATCGAACGGTTACCGGAAGATCATGCATGGCTTCGAAAATACCTTCAAAGTCGGACCTTTGCATAGGTAATAATTTTTCAAGGCCTTTTCTCCGGCCGGCTTCATCATCGGCCAGGATCATTTCACGCATGGCAATGATGCGGTCGCCTTCGAAGAACATATGTTCAGTACGACACAGTCCGATGCCCCGGGCACCGAAGTTGCGTGCCACCTGTGAATCTCTGGGAGTATCCGCGTTGGTGCGTACAAGCATGCGTGCATACTTATCGGAAAGTTTCATCAGGTCACCGAAGTCACCACTCAGCTCAGCATCACTGGTTGAGATCTTGCCTTCATATACTTCTCCGGTTGTACCATTCAGAGAGATCCAGTCACCTTCTTTTAAGATATTGCCATCAACTGTCAAAGTTCTTTTTTTATAATCGATCCTTATGCTGCTGGCTCCCGAAACACAACATTTACCCATACCACGTGCAACCACAGCAGCGTGAGATGTCATGCCTCCGCGAGCAGTCAGGATACCTTTTGAAACATTCATTCCTTTCAGGTCTTCAGGGGAGGTCTCGATACGAACCAGAATGGTATCTTTACCTGTTGCAGCCCATTCCTCTGCTTCATCGGCGAAGAAAACGATTTGCCCGGTAGCAGCACCCGGAGAGGCTGGCAGCCCCTTGGCTATAGTATTCGCAGCTTTGATGGCAGCAATGTCAAAAACCGGGTGGAGCAATTCATCCAGTTTGTTGGGCTCCATACGCAACAATGCTGTTTTTTCATCGATCATACCTTCCTTAAGCATGTCCATGGCAATCTTCACCATGGCTCCGCCTGTGCGTTTTCCATTACGTGTCTGGAGCAGCCAGAGCTTATCTTCCTGTATGGTAAACTCCAGGTCCTGCATATCGATGTAATGGTCCTCAAGTTCTTGCTGAATCTGATCCAGTTCCCTGTATAATTCAGGCATAGCCTCTTCCAGGGAAGGGAATTGAATGATCCTTTTTTCTTCAGAAACATTTGCCATTTTTGCCCAGCGCTGTGAGCCGATCTTTGTGATCTGCTGTGGCGTCCGTATCCCGGACACAACATCCTCACCCTGGGCATTGATAAGGTATTCCCCATTGAACAAGTCTTCCCCGGTGGCAGCATCCCTGGTAAATGCGACCCCGGTGGCACAATCTTCACCCATGTTGCCAAACACCATGGCCTGCACATTAACTGCCGTCCCCCATGTTGAAGGAATGTTATTCAACTTCCTGTAGTAGATAGCTCTTTCATTCATCCAGCTATCAAATACTGACATGACAGATCCCCATAACTGTTCCCATGGGTCTGTTGGGAAGTCGTGGCCGGTAACATCTTTAACAGCTTTCTTGAACCTGGTGACAAGCTCCTTAAGGTCCTCTGCTGTGAGATCCGTATCATCTATGATATTTTTTTCTTCCTTAAGCTCCTCGATGATCTCTTCGAACGGATCAATATCTTCTTTAGAAGCAGGTTTCATGCCCAGTACAACATCTCCAAACATTTGTACAAACCTTCTGTAGGAGTCCCAGACAAACCTTTCATTCCCTGATTTTTTTATCAGTGCCTTCACGGTATTGTCATTCATTCCCAGGTTCAGTACAGTATCCATCATGCCGGGCATGGAGGCCCTTGATCCGGAGCGAACAGATAAGAGAAGCGGGTTTTCATCATCACCAAACCGGGCATTCATGATGTCTTCAACAAAGTTAACACCTGCTTCAACTTCTTCTTTTATGATTTGAATTGTCTTTTCTTTTCCGATAATATTGTATTCATTACAAATTTCAGTAGTAATCGTAAATCCTGCAGGAACCGGGACCCCGATGAGGTTCATCTCAGCCAGGTTAGCTCCCTTCCCGCCCAGCAGACTCTTCATTTTGGCATTGCCTTCGGCTTGCTTATTACCAAAAGTATAGACATGTTTTTGTTTAGCCATTATCAATCTCCTTTATTAATTATAATTTTTAATTTATTTCTTATCCTTCAACCGTCAACTGTCAACCGTCAACCGTCAACTATCAACTGTCAACCGTCAACCGTCAACCGTCAACCGTCAACTGTCAACTGTCAACCGTCAACCGTCAACCGTCAACCGTCAACTGTCAACTCCCCATAAAGAATAACGAGGTTAAAAATTGAGTGCGCGAAAGTACAAAAAAACAAGCAACGAATAACATCTTTATAAAAGATGACATCCGCTATCATTCCCGGCCTGCTATCTTGCTTCATGAAGGCCTTTGCTCTGTTGTTGGTGGATAAGAGCCTTTATTGAACGCTTACATCATGTGTCTTTGTCCCCGTACAACTAGCACTACCTCTGCGCAGTGTATAAGATGCAACAACATGATATGTTCCACTATTGGCGTAAGTATGGTCAGGTTTCAAATTTGTGGAAGTGGTTGTTTGCCCATCCCCAAAATCCCAGTGAATGGATGGGTCAAGTGTAAAATCACCGCTGCTGTTATTACGGAATTCAAAATGAACTAATTTTTGATTGGATACATCGATTTCAGAATGCACAGAAAGGAAAGCCGATTCAATTGTGCAATCAATAATGTCTTCAGCAATATCTTTACAACCCGGTGTTATGGCTATGTAACCAGCGATAACCATGAATG